>JAMOBE010000015.1:0-58243 GCA_039908285.1 Alphaproteobacteria bacterium | reverse complement strand
GCGTGACGATAGCCGTCAAGCGCCTCATCGAAGCGCTCCAGGAGCATCAGGGCGTTGCCCAACGCCATGCGGGCCCCGACGTGCCGGGGATCGAGGGCCAGCGCCCGTCGCAGACTCGCGACAGACTCGTCGCGACGCCCGAGATCCGCCAGCACGATCCCAAGGTTGACGAGGGCCTCCACCATCCCCGGATTTTCGGCGATGGCCCGGACGATCCAAAGCGCCCCCTCCTCCGACCGCCCCGACTGGTAGTGAGTCAGGCCGAGGAGGTGCAGGGCGTCGGACTGCCCCGGCTCGATCTCAAGGATCTGCTGGTAGACCGCCGCCGCCACCTCCAGGCGACCAGCCTGGTGATGGGCGACGGCGACGGAGAGATCCTGGTCGATGGTGCTCACCTGATCTGGAACCGAGGAACCGCTAGTCCCGCTGATGCAGCGGCTTGAACGGCCGGTGGGTACGACCGGTATAGAGCTGCCGCGGCCGGCCGATCTTCTGCTCCGGGTCCTCGATCATCTCGTTCCACTGGGCGATCCAGCCCACGGTGCGCGCCATGGCGAACAGGGCGGTAAACATCGCCGTCGGAATGCCCATGGCGCTGAAGATGATTCCCGAATAGAAGTCGACATTCGGATAGAGTTTCTTCTCGATGAAGTAGTCATCGTTGAGAGCGATGTGCTCAAGTTCCATGGCGACTTCAAGCAGAGGATCGTTCTTCATCCCGAGTTCGTAGAGAACCTCGTGAGCGGTCCGCTGCATGATCTTGGCACGCGGGTCATAGTTCTTGTAGACCCGGTGGCCGAACCCCATGAGCCGGAAAGAGTCGTTCTTGTCCTTGGCCCGGCGGACGTACTCGGGGATGGAATCCCTGCTGCCGATCTGCCGCAGCATGTTGAGCACCGCCTCGTTGGCCCCACCGTGGGCGGGCCCCCACAGGGAAGCGATGCCGGCGGCGATGCAGGCCAGGGGATTGGCCCCCGATGATCCGGCAAGGCGCACGGTCGACGTCGACGCATTCTGCTCGTGGTCCGCATGCAGGATCAGGATGCGGTCCATGGCCTTGGTCAGCACCGGATTGACCTTGTAGGACTCGCACGGCGTCGCGAACATCATGTGGAGGAAATTCTCGGCATAGCTCATTTCATTGCGCGGGTAGACGAACGGCTGCCCCAGGGAGTACTTGTAGGCCCAGGCGGCGATGGTCGGCATCTTGGACAACAGCCGGTAGGAGGCGATCATCCGCTGGTGAGGATCGGAGATGTCCAGGCTGTCGTGATAAAAGGCCGACAGGGCGCCGACGACGCCGCACATGACCGCCATCGGGTGAGCATCGCGCCGGAACCCGCGGTAGAAGTAGGCGATCTGTTCGTGCAGCATCGTGTGCTTGGTGATGGCCTGCTCGAACTTGGCCTTCTCCGCCGTGGTCGGAAGTTCGCCCTTGAGCAGCAGGTAAGCCACTTCCATGAAATCGGAGTGCTCGGCCAGGTCCTCGATGGCGTAGCCCCGGTGCAGCAGGATGCCCTTGTCGCCGTCGATGAAGGTGATCTTCGATTCGCAGCTTCCCGACGAGGTGTACCCCGGATCGAAGGTGAAATACCCCGTATCGCCGAACAGCTTGCGGATATCGATGACGTCGGGACCCACGCTGCCCTTCAGAACCTCCAGCTCGTAGCGTTTGCCGGTCTGATTGTCCACCAGGGTCACTGACTGCCGGGCCGCCATCTCGGCCCCACCATCCGCGGCCTCTTCCGTATGTGTCATAGCGCCAATCCCCGAATTCTGTTGACAGGCCCGGCCAGGATGACCGGGTGCTATACGGTCCCCGTTTTATTATACTTGGGTGCGGTGCAGAATTCCACAACATCACCGATGCGGGCCAGCGTTTCGTCGCGTCCGAGCAACTCCATGACTTCGAATATCGGTGGGCTCGTCGTCGAGCCGGTCAGAGCCGCGCGCAAGGGCTGCGCGATTCCGCCAAGCTTCAACCCTTGATCCTCGGCCCGTCGGCGGGCGTCTTCTTCCAGCACCCGGGCGGTCCACTCCGGAGCGGCGGCGAGCCCCGCCGCCACCGTCGCCAGCAGCGCTCGCCCGGCCTCGTCGAGCTGCCGACGCGCCTTGTCGTCGAGGACCAGGGGCCGGCTGCGGGCATAGAACAGGGCGCTGTCGGCCAACTCCAGCAGGGTCCGCGCCCGCACCTTGAGGCTGGCCATGCCGCCGCGGATGCGCGAAGCACCGATCCCATCGAGGGGCCGGCCCAGCGCCGCCTCCACCCTTGGCCGGATCAGGTCGGCGAGACGGTCGTCGCCGGCCTCGCGCAGGTAGTGGGCGTTGAGGCTGGTCAGCTTGGCCATGTCGAATCGCGATGGCGACCGGCCCACCCCCTCCAGGTCGAACCATTCGATCGCCCGCTCGGTCGGGAAGATTTCGTCGTCCCCATGTCCCCAGCCGAGTCGCACCAGATAATTGCGCATCGCCTCGGGCAGGAAGCCCATGTCCCGATAGGCCTCGGCCCCCAGCGCCCCGTGGCGCTTGGACAGCTTGGCCCCGTCCGGGCCGTGGATCAGGGGGATGTGGGCGAACTCGGGCACCTCCCACCCCATGGCGCGATAGATCTGGGTCTGGCGGAAGGCGTTGGTCAGGTGATCGTCGCCGCGGATGATGTGGGTGACGCCCATGTCGTGGTCGTCCACCACCACCGACAGCATGTAGGTCGGCGTTCCATCCCCCCGCAGCATCACCATGTCGTCGAGCTGGTCGTTGGCGACCCGCACCTCGCCCTGGACCCGGTCCTGAATCACCGTTTCCCCTTCACGGGGCGCCTTCAGCCGCACCACCGGGGCCACGCCGGCCGGAGCCGTCGCCGGGTCGCGGTCGCGCCAGCGGCCGTCATAGCCGGCCGGCCGGCCGTCGCGCCGCGCCTCCTCGCGCATCCGCGCCAGTTCCTCAGGCGTGCAATAGCAGAGGTAGGCGTTGCCCTGCGCCACCAGTTGCCGCGCCACCTCGGCGTGGCGGGCGGCGCGGGCGAACTGGAACACCGCCTCGCCGTCCCAGTCGATGCCGAGCCAGCGCAGCCCGTCGAAGATGGCCTCCACGGCCTCGGGCGTCGAGCGGGCGCGGTCGGTGTCCTCGATCCGCAGGTGAAACTGTCCGCCGTGATGGCGGGCGAACAGCCAGTTGAACAGGGCGGTGCGCGCGCCGCCGATGTGAAGGAACCCCGTCGGGGACGGGGCAAATCGCGTCACGACCGTCATGACCTGCCACATGCTGAGGTAGGATGGGGAAGAAAGCCGGACCGCCCGGGGCTCCGACTGGCGACTCCGACTGGTGAGCCACGCCGATCTGTACCATAGTCCGCCCGCACTTGCAGCCCCGTGTTTCCGCTCCCCCTGTTTCCGCTCATGGTCGACCTGCTTCCCCCCGACCCCGACCCGTCTCCCGTCCCCCGGCGCCGGCCTCTGCCGTCGCTGCGGCGGATCGGGGCGGGGGCACTCGATGAACTCATGGCCGAGCGGGCCCGGTGGTCGCTGTGGCTCGCCGTCGCCGTGGGAGCCGGCATCGCCGCCTACTTCGCCCTCCCCGTCGAGCCGCCGTCCTGGGGTGGCTGGCCGGTGCCGGGACTGGCGGCCCTGGTGGCGGCGACCGCCGCGGCGGTGCTGGGACGGGAGCGGCCGGCGGTGGTGCTGCCGGCGCTTGTGATTGCCGCCCTGGCCCTCGGGTTCGCAGCCGCCCACGGCCGCGCCCTGGCGGTGGCCGCACCGGTGATCGAGCGGGAGCTTGGCCCGGTGACCATATCCGCGCGGGTGCGGACCGTCGAGGCGGTTCCCGGCAGTCACCGGCTGGTGCTGGACCATCTCACCATTCAGCGCCTGCCGGCCGAGCGCACCCCGGCCATGGTGCGGGTCCGCCTGTCGCCGTCGGTGGCCCCTCCCCGTCCCGGCACATGGGTCTCGCTCCGCGCCAAGCTATTGCCCCCGCCCGAGCCCTCGGCCCCGGGAGGCTTCCAGTATCCGCGCCAGGCCTGGTTCCAGCGCCTCGGCGGCGTGGGCTACGCCACCACCCCCTGGCGCGCCCAGCCCGAGCAGCCGCCGCCGGAGGGGTGGGAGCGGGCGCAGGTCGCCCTGGCCGGGCTGCGCGGCGCCATCACCGGCCGCATCCTCGAGGTACTGCCGGGCGACGACGGCCAGGTGGCGGCGGCCATGGTCACCGGCGACGAGGGCGGCATTTCCCGGCCCCTGATCCAGGCCTATCGCGACTCGGGGATCGCCCACCTTCTGTCCATCTCGGGCCTGCACATGACCATGGTGGCCGGCCTGGTCTTCGTCGGCGTGCGGGGGCTGCTGGCGCTGATCCCGGCCATCGCCCTGCGCTTTCACATCAAGAAATGGACCGCCGCCGTCGCCCTGGTGGTGACCTTCTTCTACCTGCTGATCTCGGGCAACGCCGTGCCGACGCAGCGCTCGTTCGTGATGGCGGCGCTGATGCTGGCGGGAGTCCTTCTGGACCGGCGAGCGGTGTCCATGCGCTCGGTGGCCTGGGCGGGAATGGTGGTGCTGCTGTGGCAGCCCGAGGCCCTGGTGGGCGCCAGCTTCCAGATGTCCTTCGGCGCCGTCGTCGCCCTCATCGCCGTCTACGAAGGCCCGAACCGGATCGGCCGCCGACTCGAGGAGCGCTTCGGGCCGATCCTCGGCAAGGGCCTGAGCTACATCCACGCCTCGATCCTGACCACCCTGGTGGCCGGCACGGCGACCGCCCCCTATGCGGCCTACCACTTCAGCCGCTTCACCACCTATCAGGTGGCCGCCAACCTGCTGGCCATCCCCCTCACCGGCCTGTGGGTGATGCCCGCTGCCCTGATCGCCGTGCTGCTGATGCCGTTCGGCCTGGACGAGCCGGTGCTGCGGCTGCTGGGAGCGGGGGTCGCGGTGTGCAACGACATCGCCCGCGCCGTCGCCGCCTGGCCCGGCGCCTCGATCCCCGTGCCGCCGCTGCCCGTCGCCGGCATGGTTCTGGTCACCGTCGGCGGCCTGTGGCTGTGCCTGTGGCAGCGGCGCTGGCGCTTCCTCGGCCTGCTGCCGATCGTCTGCGGCCTCGCCGCGGCCTATCTGGTGGAGATGCCCGACGTGCTGCTCAGCGGCGACGGCAAGGTGACGGCGGTGCGGGCCACCGACGGCCACCTGCTGATGTCGCCCGGCCGCGGCCAGCGCATCGCCCGCGAAACCTGGAAGGACCGCTTCGGCGGCGCCAGCACCGACGACCACTGGCCCGGCGGCGTGGACGGACCCGACGCCTATGACCAGGGGGAACGGCACCTCGCCTGCGACCCACTGGGCTGCGTCTACCGCGCCCACGGCCGAACCGTCGCCCTTGGCCACGACCCCGACGCCCTCCCCGACGACTGCGAGGTCGCCACCGTGGTGGTCAGCCCCGTGCCGGTACGCCGCCCCTGCCCCGCCGCCCGCCTGGTCATCGACCGCTTCACCCTGCTGCGCCAGGGCGCCCACGCCCTGTGGCTCTCCGGCCACGACATCCGCGTCGCCACCGCCGCCGGCACCATGGGGAACCGGCCCTGGACGCCGCGCAAATGGACGGTGCCATCCCGACCTCACCGCCGGGCCGCCGATCCGCCCTTGACCGATGACAAGGAATGAGCGGATGAAACTCATAATCATGAGAGATCCCGCTCCCCTCCTCCCGCTCGTCGGGGGAGAGGATGCAATCGGGACAGACCCAATAAAAGGAAAGACCAATGCCCCCCATCGACAAGCACGTCGCCATTAGCCTGCAGCGCACCGGCAAGGAGTTCCGCGAGGTCCACGAGTGGATCGACAACCCGGAACACAAGCTTGAGCACCACGACCTCAGCCGGGTGGCCGAGTTCGTCAGGGAAATCACCGCGCGCTTCGGCCAGGACGCGGCGGACGAATACACCCGCCATCTCCAGGAGGACGTGCGCCACCGCTTCACCATGATCGCGGGAGACACGGGCGAAAAGCTGGCGGAGACCCTCGCCTTTTTCGGATGCAAGCCATGAAGTGGATCACGCGCTCCCACGTTCACGTGGACCGGGTGGCCTGCCCCTGGCTGATCACCCGCTTTCTTGACTCGGATGCGGAGCTGCTGTTCGTGCCGCGCGACAAGGTGCTGGAGACGGCACTGCGCGAGGGCGCCATTTCCTATGACACCAAGGGCGCCGACTACGACCATGAGGGCGATCTGTGCACCTTCGACGTGCTGATCCGCGCCTATGGTCTGACCGACAAGCCGCTCCTGCGCCTGGCCCGGGTGGTCAACGCCGCCGACACCAATCGGCTCGATCGCGACCCCCTGGCCCCGGGTCTCGAGGCCCTGGCGGTGGGCTATGCCCTGCGCCACCCCGAGGACAGGACCAACCTGGCGCGCCAGTTCGAGATGTACGACTCGCTCTATGCCTGGTGCGTTCTCGACGTGGCAAAGGGGAGGGCATGACGACTGCCGAGCGCCTCGCCGCCTTCCTGGGGCTGCGGGCCGGCACCACCGGGCTTCTGGCCATGGTGGTGCTGGTCGGGCTCGGCGAACGGATGGCCGAGCGGTTCCTGCCGGTATACATCCTGGCCATCGGCGGCGGCACCCTGGCGGTCGGGCTGCTCCAGGCGGCCGACAACCTGCTGTCGGCCCTCTACTCCTACCCCGGCGGCTGGCTGGCCCAGAGGCTTGGGGCCAAGCGGGCGCTGACGGTGGTCAATCTGATCGCCGCCGTCGGCTACCTGGTGGTGATCCTGGTGCCCCACTGGCAGGCGGTGCTGCTGGGGGCCGTCCTGTTCATCGCCTGGAGCGCCGTCTCCCTCCCCGCCACCATGGGCCTGATCGCCCGCCTTCTGCCGCAGAACAAGCGGACCATGGGTGTGACCATGCACTCGCTGGTGCGGCGCATCCCCATGGCCCTCGGGCCGCTGCTCGGCGGGGCGGTGATCGCCGTGGCGGGCGAGGAGGCCGGCGTGCGCCTTGCCTTTGCCATGGCCCTGGTGCTGGCCATCGTCGGCATCGTCCTCCAGTGGCGGCTGGTCCCCGACGACCGCTCCCTCGGGGGCGAAGCCATGCCGCTCGGGCCGCTTGGCACCTTCCGCCTGATGCCGGGCGAGCTGCGGTCGCTGCTGGTCTCCGACATCCTGATCCGCTTCTGCGAGCAGATCCCCTACGCCTTCGTGGTGATCTGGTGCATGAAGACCATCGCCGAGCCGGTGACGGCCCTGGAGTTCGGCATGCTGACGGCCATCGAGATGGCGACCGCCATGCTGGTCTATCTCCCCGTCGCCCACCTGGCGGACCGCATGGGCAAGACGCCGTTCGTCGCCGCGACCTTCGTCTTCTTCACCGCGTTTCCGCTGGCGCTGATGACGGCGCAGAGTTTCGCCTGGCTGGTCCCGGTCTTCGTGCTGCGGGGCCTCAAGGAGTTCGGCGAGCCGTCGCGCAAGACCCTCATCCTTGACCTGGCGCCGGAAGAGCACCGGACCGCCATGTTCGGCCTCTACTACCTGATCCGCGACACCTTCGTCGCCATGGCGGCCTTCGGCGGCGCCCTGCTGTGGCAGGTCTCCCCCGAGGTCAATCTCTGGGCGGCGGCGGCCTTCGGCGCCATCGGCACCGCCGCCTTCCTCGCCGTCCAGCCCGGACGGCGGAGCGCCGATATCTACTAGTAGACGCTACTTGCCGCCGGTGGTGATCTTGAGGATGGCGGGCCCGAGGATGACGATGAACAGGACGGGGAGGAAAAACAGGATCATCGGCACGGTGAGCTGGGCCGGCAGCGCGCCGGCCTTCTTTTCCGCCGCCGACATGCGGGCGTCGCGGTTCTCCTGCGACAACACCCGCAGCGACACGGTGACCGGGGTCCCGTACTTTTCCGCCTGCACCAGGGCCATGGCCAGGGACTTGACGGCGGGCAGGCCCGTGCGCTCCGCCAGGCCGTCGAAGGCCTGGCGCCGGTCGGCGAGGAAGGCCAGTTCGGCGGTGGTCAGGCCGAACTCCTCGGCGATATCCGGCGAACTGTCCCCCACCTCCTCGGACACCCGGGAAAACGCCGCCTCGACCGACAGCCCAGCCTCGACGCAGATGCTGAGGAGGTCGAGGGCATCGGGGAACGCCCGCTGGATTTCCTTCTGCCGCCGCTGCACCGCGTTGGTCAGCATCACCATGGGCAGATAGTACCCAACCCCCGCGGCGATCGTCACGATCATCAGCTTGACCGATCCGGTGTAGCTGGCGTTCTGGGAGAACGACACGAACAGGGTGGCCAGCAGCATCAGAACCACCGGTCCGGCCAGCCGGGTGAAACCGAACACGATGGCCGCCTGCTTGCCCCGCCACCCGGCCTGGGACAGCCGGACCCGCAATTCGCGCGAGGCGATCAGATTCTGCAATTTCAGCCGGTCCAGCACCACCCGCATCAGGTCCACGTGCTTCTTCGGCTGGATGCGGGCCATGGTCGGCGCGGCCTTCTGCAGCCTGGCCTTCTGCTGGCGGCTCAGTTCCTCGCGGCGGGCGGCCACCGCCTTGAGCCGCGACCCCAGGGTATCCTTCTCGAGAAACGGCAACGCCACCGCCAGAATCGATAGGAAACTACCGACAGCGGCGAGAAAAACGATCCAGACCTGCGGGTCTTCGAGCGCGTCCATCCACGGTCACATGTCAAAGTTGATCATTTTCGACATAACAAATACACCGAGCAGCATCCATACCCCACCGCCGGTCAGCAGCATATGGCCCTTCTTGAGGATGAACAGTGTCGAAATGTAGTCCGGACTGACCATGTAGAGCAGCCCGGCCACCATGAACGGCAGGGCGCCGATGATCATCGCCGAGGCCTTGGCCTCCGACGACATGGCCTGGGCCTTCTCGCGCATCTTGCGCCGTTCGCGCAGCACGTCCGAGAGCTTTTCCAGGGTGTCGGCCAGATTGCCGCCGGTCTGCTTCTGGATGATCAGCACGATGGCGAAAAACTTGAGTTCCGCGGTCGGCGTCCGCTTGATCGCCCGGTCCATCACGTCCTCGAGCGTCATCCCGAGCCGCTGCCCCTCGACGATCAGGCGGAATTCGAGGGCAACCGGGTCCGGCATCTCGCGGCCGATCACGTTGAGACACTCGCCGACGGGCAGGCCGGTGCGGATGCCCCGCACGATGATGTCGATGGCGGTGGCGAAGTGGTGGGTGAACAGGTACAGCCGCCGCTTGATCATGCGCTTGATCATGAGACGAGGCAGACCGACGCTGCCGATGATCAGGGCGAGAACGGCGACGAACGGCGGGACCTTGAGGACGACAAACGCAAACAGGGCGAACAGGACACCGAACGCGGCACTGAACATGATGAATTTCCTTGGCGGCACCTGGAGCCCCGCCTGGAGAAGATCACCTTTGAGCGTCCGTCCGGTTTTCTGCTTTTTGCGCTTGTCCTCGATTTCCTTCAGCTTGTCCTGAATGGCCTTGCGGCGAGGCGCCGAGGTTATCGCCTTGATGTCCCTGGACCCACCGCTGGAGCCGCCGCCGCGTCCGGCCACCTGCTCGACGCGACGCGCGAGACGCGCCCGGGCGCCGTAGCGGTCCTTGAGAACGATGAAGGCGATGCCACCCAGCAGCAGCAGCACGGCCGCGAAACTGAGCAGCAGGGGAAGCTGGGCGTCTAGTCCGGGACTAGTCACTGGCATTCGCCTCTTCCAGGGCCTCCGCCAGCTCCCGTTCCAGGCCGAAGTACCGGGCCTTGTCCCAGAACTTGGGCCTGAGGCCGGTGGACCGGTGGCGGCCGATCAACTTGCCGTTGGCGTCCTCCCCCAGAATTTCGTAGACGAACAGGTCCTGGAGGGTGACCACCTCCCCCTCCATCCCCATGACCTCGGTGACGTGCGTGATCTTGCGCGAGCCGTCCCGCAGGCGGGAGGCCTGGACGATCACCTGAACGGCACCGGCGATCTGCTCGCGGACGGTCTTGGCCGGCAGGGTGAAGCCACCCATGGCCACCATGTTCTCGATGCGCGAGATGGCCTCGCGCGGGTTGTTGGCGTGGATGGTCCCCATGGAGCCGTCATGGCCGGTGTTCATCGCCTGCAACAGGTCGAAGGCCTCCGGGCCGCGCACCTCGCCGACGATGATGCGCTCGGGCCGCATGCGCAGGCAGTTCTTGACCAGGTCGCGCATGGTGATCTCGCCGGCGCCCTCCAGGTTGGGGGGGCGGGTCTCGAGGCGCACCACGTGGGGCTGCTGAAGCTGCAGCTCGGCCGAGTCCTCGCAGGTGATGGTGCGTTCGTTCTTGTCGATGAACTGGGTCAGGGCGTTGAGCAGGGTGGTCTTGCCGCTGCCGGTGCCGCCCGAGACCACCACGTTGATGCGGCAGGCGCCGACGATCTGCAGGATCTTGGCCCCCGCCGGGGTGATGCTGCCGAACTCCACCAGATTCTGCAGGCGCAGCTTGTCCTTCTTGAACTTGCGGATGGTCAGGGCCGGCCCGTCGATGGACAGCGGCGGCGCGATGACGTTGACGCGCGAGCCATCGGCCAGTCGGGCGTCGCAGATGGGACTCGACTCGTCCACCCGCCGGCCGACGGCGCTGACGATGCGCTGGCAGATGTTCATGAGCTGCGCGTTGTCGCGAAAGCGGATGTTGGTGAGCTGAATCTTGCCCTTGGTCTCGATGTAGACCTTGTCGCAGCCGTTGACCATGATGTCGGCGATGTCGTCGCGGGCCAGCAGCGGCTCCAGCGGCCCGAGCCCCAGCACGTCGTTGCAGATGTCGGTGATGACCTGTGCCTGCTCGGTCTGGCTCAGGACCACGTTGCGCATGCTGATGATCTCGGAAACGATGTCCGAGATTTCCTCACGCACCTGCCCCGGCTCCAGCTTGCCGATTTCCGTCAGGTCCACCGAGTCGATGAGGTCGTTGAAGATGCTGATCTTGATGTCCGACAGCCGGTCGTCGGCCGGCGGGGACATCGGTGGAGTCGGCGCCGATGGTGGTGGGGGTGGTGACGGTGGTGATGGAGGCGGAGGCGGGCGTGGCGTCGGGGCCGGAGGAGCGGACGCAGGCGCAGATGCAGATTCAGGCGCAGCCTCCTCGCGCCGCACCTCCACCGGCTTGTGGGCCGGCTCGGCAGTCTGCTGCGGCTTGGGCTGTACTGGAGGTGCCTCGCGCCTGCCGAACATGGCTACGTCTTCTTCTTGCTGCCGTGCCCGCCGATCAGATCCTTCAACCACTTCGGCATCGGATCCTGGCGGCGCGCCGTCGGCGGCGGCCGACCGCCCACCTTGACCGCCAATTGCCGGAATCCGTCCGCCACCTTGGCGCCTTTCGGAACTTCGCCGACCATCTGCCCGTTGTTGAAGGCCCCGACGAACAGAGCCGGGTCGTATGATACGGTCAGAACGGGCGGATTGCCCAGCGTTTCACCAAAGTCCCTGGCGCCAAGCTCGCCCTTGGGATAGGCGCCGACGCGGTTGAGCACGAACAGGGCCGGAGTCTCCTCGCCGCGCTTCTGGCCCAGGTAGTCGCCGACGGCCTTGGCTTCCCGCAGGCAGGCCAGGTCGGGGGCGACGGTGACCACGGCGGCATCGGCGGTGACCAGCAGATGCTGCACCCATGGCTCCCACGACGGCGGCAGGTCGACCACCACGTATGGCGCCAGCAGCCGGATGATCTCGACCACCCGCTCACAGACGTCGGGGGACAGCACCGCCTTGGCCGACAGCCCGCCCGGCGCCGGAAGCACCTTCAGCCGGTCGTCGTGCTTGGCCATGATGCGCTCGATCAGCGTCGCGTCGATGCGGTCCGGTTCCTTGAGCGCATCGGCCAGGGTCTGCGGCGGCGCCAGGTTGAAGGCGAGCGCCGACGTCCCGAACAACAGGTCGAAGTCCACCAGCACCACGTTGTCCTGATAGGCGCGGGTGATGGCGTAGGCGGTGTTGCTGGCGACGGTGCTGGAGCCGACGCCGCCGCGAACCCCGAAGAAGGCGATCAGCCGGCCTCGCGGGGCCGCTCCCGGCTCGGCGAAGATGGCGTCGATGGCCTCGACGATGCGGGTGGGCTTCAGCGGCAGGACCAGGTAGTCGCTGACCCCCTGGCCCAGCAGCGTGCGATAAAGATGGATGTCGTTGCGCCTGGCGGCAACGATGACCTTGGTGTTGGGGGCGCACACGTCGGCCAGCCGGGCCAGGTCGCCGAGAATCGCCCCGTCGTCGTCGCCGCCCTCGACGATGAGAAGGGCCGGAGTCACCGAGTCCGCATAGTGCTCGGCTGCCGCCGCCAGGCCACCGGGGTGGACGGTGATCTGCGAACGCGAGAGAAGGTGATCCGTCCCTGCCTTGGTCAGGGCGGCCTCGAAATCCTGGGTCAATACGAAGGCGTCGATGACAAGCCTGTAGATCACTGTCTCATTCCATGGTCATTTCTTGCCGACGTCGCTGACGGTGACGCGGACGTCGGTCTCGTTGCCCGTGACCTTGCTGGTACGATACTTGGTCATGATATCGCCGTGCCGCTGGCCGTCGGATCCGGAGACGTCGGCGGACCGTATCAGATCCCGGGGATCCCTCACCATCAAACCGATATTGCGCTGGGTGGCGCAGCCGAAGTTGCCGGTCGGGGAATTCTCCGGACGGAAGGAGCTGCTCTGACTCCAGTCGCCGCACTGGGGAGGCTGGACCACATACCCCTGGAACGACAGCATGGCCGTGCGTAGCGTTCCTTCGCCGCCCTGTGCCGAAGCAGGAGCAAACCGCACCCCCACCTCCTCGGCCCTCAGACCGGCGGCAACCAGGACATCGCCGATGGCCAGGGCCGCCTCGCGTCCGCCCGATCCCTCGCCGACCGTCACCTCCATCATCCCCTCGCCCCGCCGGCGATAGGACTCGACGAAGCGGGCGATGCGATCGCTGTCTCCGGCCCCCACCCCGGTCGCCGCCTCCGGTACCGTCATCATCAGGGTGAAGGGCTGCCTGACGACGACGTTCTGGTGGCGCGTCCGGTGGTCCGGCGTCATGTCGGCGCAGGCCGACAGGGCCAGGGCGAGACAGGCCCCCGCCAGCAGGCGTCGCGCTCCGGATCGTCCATGCTCACGCATCGCAGCCACTCCCTCAGTCCATGATATAGCCGACCGGCCCCTGCAGCGACTCCGCCGGCGGCGGCCCCTCGCCGCCAGAGTACACGTGATAGAGACGCCCAAGGAGATAGAAGTCGAGATCGCTCGCCGGAACCAGCCCATCGGTGGGCAGGGCCAGCATGTTGTTGTCCACCGGCTGGACCACGTAGGCACTGACCATCACCACCAGCTCCGACTCGCTCTTCTGGAACGACTCGGAGCGGAAGAGCTGGCCGAGGACCGGGACGTCCTTGATGCCCGGTATGCCGTTCAGGGCCTCGATCATGTCGTTCTGCAGCATGCCGGCGATCATCAGGCTGCCGCCGCTCGCCAGTTCGACCGACGTCTCGGCGCGGCGAACCTTGAGGCCCGGGATGGTGGTGCCCAGGATGGAGACCTGATTGTCGCGGTCGAGGGCGCTGACCTCGCTGGAGAGTTTCAGGCTGATCTTTCCCGGTGCGACGACGACCGGCGAAAACCCGAGGGCGACGCCGAACTGCTTGAAGGTGATGCCGATGTTGCCGTTCGTGTTCGAGGTGGGGATGGGATACTCGCCACCCGCCAGCATCTTCGCCGTCTCGCCGGAAATCGCGGTCAGATTGGGCTCGGCCAGGGTGCGGATCAGGCCTTGACGCTCCAGCGCCTGGATCATCAGCGAGAAGTCCGGAAGCGCCCCCTTGCCCTTGGAGTAAAAGAAGGAGCCCTGGCCGAACCAGGCGGCAGGCGAGGACGATACGAGACCGATACCAGAGTTGGGCGTAAACGAGGTAAGATTGCCGAACGTCAGACGATTGATGAGGGGATAGAACCCCAGTTCCTTCAGGGTCGTCTTCTGGACCTCGGCGACCCGCACCCGCAGCAGCACCTGCTGCTCGTCGCTGACCTTGAGGACGTTGACGATGTTCTCATCCTTGGCGACGAAGCGACGGGCGACCTGCATGGCGGTGGCGGCGGCGGCCGGAGAGCGCACCGTCCCGGCAAGAAAGACACTGTCACCCACCGACTCCGGCCGAATCCTCTCCTCCGGAAAGAGCTTCTTCAGGGTCTCGGTCAGGGCGCCGATGTCGATGCGGACCCGAACCTCAAGGCGGCGGATCACCTTGCCGTCGTGATTCAGCAGGATGACGTTGGTCTGGCCCGGCGTCCGTCCAACGATGAATATCTGGTTCGATCGCTTGACCACCACGTCGGCAACCGCCGCCGAGGACAGCATCACGTCACGCACCGGCACCGGCAGCTCGATGAGACGGGAGTGGGCCACAGCAAGCTCCACCACCTCGGCTTCGTCCACATCTGACTGAAGTGACTGGACGCGGGACTGGGCCTCCGCACCGACGTGGATGCGAGTCGGCGCGACGGCGCGGCGCGCCGGCGGCGGGACCGGCGCAGCGGCGGTGGTGGGTGGCGCTGGTACCGGTGCCGCGACCGGCGGCGCGACGGGAGGCGCTGGTACCGGTGCCGCGACGGCGGGTGGCGCGGCCGGTGCCGCGACGGCGGGTGGCGCGGCCTCAGGCAGGGGAGTCTCGTCCGGCCCCGGCTCGGCGGCGGCCAACTCCGGTGGCCGCGGCTGCGGCACGACCGGAACCGGCCCAGGGCTGCCGCTGTCGGCCTGTATCAGCTTCAGGAACGGTGGCCGTGGCGGCCGTGGCACCTCGGGATGGGGCGAGTCCGGCTTACGCTCGGGTCGAGGCGCGGCGAGGACCGACGACGACAAGCCCGGCTCCAGCCTGGCGGCATCGGCCGTGCCGGCACCGGCGACCACGGCCGCCAGAACGGCGGTGAGCAGACCCAGGGAAGAGCGTGGCATCGTCATGATGTCTCTCACCGGTCGAACGTGGCTGTGGCGGCCGAGCCGCCGCGATAGACCTTGACGGTCTTGCCGGACGGCGCCGGAGCCGGAGGAGGCTCGGGCGTCTGCGGTGCTTCTTCCGGCTGTTCGCTCCTGCGGCGGGCGTTGGCCAGGACATCCCGCATCCCGACGGACAGGGAAAGGTCGGTGGTGTAGCTCAACGGCTCCTCGACCCCCTCGGGACGGCCAAGGGAGCGCAGCGGCAGGGCGATGGTTCCCATGCGCAGGGCCAATGCGACCATTTCAGCCTGCTTGGCGGTGACCTCGAGGGTGACGTTCTTGGCCTTGACCGATCCCTCCTTGGGCTCGGTAAGAGTCTGGTCAACCGCGAGGACCCTGATGTCGCGCAGGATGGACTCGCTCATCATGTGGGCCGAGACCTCGTTCTTGTCGCCGCCGCGAATCTCGTGCGTCAGAACCACGTCCACGTGATCGCCCGGCAGGATGAAGCCGGAGACGCCCTTCTCCGGCGTGACGTCCACGCTGACCGCCCGCATGCCGGGAGACAGAAGGCCGGCCATCAGCCCCCCTCCCTCCTGGCGGAACAGCCGCGACGCCTGCACCGGCTCTCCCCTGGTCAGGGCCGTGCGCACGACGGCACCCTGGTAGGCCGGGAGAACCTCTTCACCGCCCGAACGGGTCACGTAGTTCGGGTTGACCAGAGCCTCCGGCCACTCCTGCCAGCGGATGTCGCTCGCTCCGACGATATGCCCCATCGGCATGTCCACCGCCGCCACCAGCACATGCTTCGAGGCAATGCTGCGCATGGCCGCCGCCTCGCTGGCCGCCGACTGGTTCGCCAGATAGCGCTTGACGAGAAACGCGGCGCTGCCGGCGATGAAGAGCGCCACCACCAGCAGAACGATCGTCACCGGCCGCATGACAGGTCACCGTATCCCATGAAACCTTCCGTCCAGTTCCCAGGCATCAGCGCCCAGGCATCAACGACCGAACACCGGCCCGGCCGCACCGAGACGCGCACTCAAAGTTACCCCGGCGATGGCGATGGCGACCCCATAGGGAATGCCCTCGCCGGGTGTCAGCAGCCGCCGCGACCACCCCTTCCGCCGCCACGCCTCCGGCAGCGGCACCCGCCGAAGGATCAAGACGGCCATGGCCAGCGCCCCACCCGCCAGCGTCACCGCCAGCAGGAACGGCGACAGATGCCCAAATCCGGTCCAGGTGGCGGCGGCGGCCAGCAGCTTGACGTCGCCACCCCCCAGCGCCCCCACCATGAACAGCCCGGCTCCCGCCGCAAACACCGTCAGTCCGGCGCCGAAATGAACCAGGACGTCGCCCAGCGTCAGTCCGGCGCTCCACGCCGCCAGGGGAAACCACGCCACCAGTACGACGGAAAGCCAGTTGGGAATCCGATAGCTCGCCAGATCGCTCAATCCCCCATAGATCAGCGCAGCGGGAAACAGCGCGACGGAAAACACCTGGATGCCGACTTCGACCACGTTGCCCAATGCTCCGTTCCCGCATCCGCCCAGCCGCCAACCGCAAACCAGACCACGGAAGGCTACCATCCTGTGGCAATGCTTAAGAATCGCTGAACGAAAGCCATTTTGACGCCGTCTGCCGGCGAAACGCAGTGATCCGCGTCACACTGTGACAATTCGGCAACGGGCCGCTGTCTCAGACCAGCGAGCGGAAAGATCGACTCACGTCTGGTTCAGCCGCGTTCCGAACCGGTCCACAACGTGCTGGCTTTGAGACATAAGCTGCTCCGTCCTTACCCGTGAGCCTCGGGGATCCCCTCCCTCTCCAGCCTCACGGCCGTCACCTTGTACTCGGGACACAGGGTATGATCATCGGCGCCCGGCCCGATGAGCAGATTGGTGCGGGTCTGCGGGAAGTGGAACGTCATGAAGAGAATGCCCGGCCCTACATCCTCGCCGATCGTCACGGGGACACCGACCCGGCCATGACGGGAAATCACGGAGACCCTGTCGCCCTCGGCGATTGACAGGCGCGCGGCGTCCAGGGGATGGACATGCACCCGCTCCTCCCTGGCACGGGCGAGTCGCTGGATGGCGGTGCGTCTTGTCATGGTGCCGACGTTGTAGTGAAACAGCATGCGCCCCGTGGTGAGCAGGAAGGGAAAATCCTCGTCGGCCGTCTCAAGGGGGGAACGCCAGGGCGTCGGCGTGAGGCGCGCCCGGCCGCGGATGAAGTGTCCCCCCTCGTGGACGATGGCCGTGCCCGGATGATCGGCGGTGGGACAGGGCCACCGCAGGCCCCCCTCGCGGTCCAGCCGCTCATGGCTTATCCCCCGCCAGTTCGGGGTAAGACGGGCGATCTCCTCCATGACCCTTGCCGCGTCGAGGGGCGGCTCGAAACCGAGACTCGCCCCCATCCGCCGGGCGATTTCAAGGATGATCGTGCCATCGGTCAGACCGGCCAGGGGAGGCACCGCCTGGCGGACCCGCTGGACCCGGCGGTCGCTGTTGGTGAAGGTCCCCTCCTTTTCGAGGGCGCTGCTTCCCGGCAGCACCACATGGGCAAGGCGGGCCGTCTCGCTCATGAACAGGTCCTGGACCACCAGGAACTCCAGGCTGTTCAGGGCGGTCACCACTCCGGTGGTGTCGGGATCCGACTGGGCGACGTCCTGAGCCAGGATGTACATGGCCTTCAGCGCCCCCGCCCTCGCCGCTCCGTACATCTCCGGCGTCTTGAACCCGGCCTGAGTCGGCGGCGCGACACCCCAGATGCGCTGATGGTCGGCCCGCGCCTGCGGGTCGTCCAGCCGGCGGTAGTCGCTGAACACGTTGGGCAGCGCCCCCATGTCGCAGGCACCCTGGACGTTGTTCTGGCCGCGAATGGGGCCGGCGCCAGCCCCCGGACGCCCCACCGAGCCGGTCATGACCGCGAGATTGATCAGCGCGAAGGCGGCAACCGTGCCCTGACACGACTCGGTGATGCCAAGCCCCCACAGCACCAGCCCCCGCCTCGCCGAGGCATACAGTCTGGCCGCCGCCCGCAGCGTCCCCGCATCCACGCCGCACAGGGGCTCCGCCCATTCCGGGGTCATCCCGACCAGGGATGCCTCGAGGGCTTCCATGTTCTCGGCATGGGCGGCGATGAAGGCCCGATCGACGAGGCCCTCGGCGATCAGGACCTGCTGCATGGCGTTGAGGACGGCGACGTTGGAGCCGGGACGAAGGGCGATGTGAATGTCGGCGAGACGGGCCAACTCGGTCCGCCTGGGGTCGATGACGATCAGCCGGCACCCCTTGAGCACCGCCTGCCGGATGCGCGCCCCCAGGACCGGATGGGACTCGGTGGGATTGGCGCCCACCAGCAGCAGCACGTCGGCCGCCTCCACGTCCTCGAAATTGCCGGTGTTGGCGCCCGTGCCCAGGGCCGCCCCCAGGGCGAACGCCGAGGGCGAGTGGCAGACCCGCGCGCAGTTATCCACCGAGTTGCTGCCCATGACGACGCGGGTGAACTTTTGCGCCAGGTAGTTTTCCTCGTTGGTGCAGCGCGAGGACGAAATCATGCCAAAGGACGACCCGCCGTGGGCATCGCGGATCTCGGCGAAGCGGCGGGCGACCAGGTCCAGCGCCTCATCCCAGGAGGCCTCGGCGAACGAGCCATCCGGCCGACGGATCAGCGGCGTCCGCAGCCGGTCCTCGGCATGGACGAACCCATACCCGAACCGCCCCTTGACGCAGGCATGCCCCCGGTTGGCCGGGCCGTCCTCCAACGGCCGCACGGCAACCACCCGCCCGTCGCCGACTCCGACGACCAGGGAGCAGCCGATGGCACAATAGGCGCAGGTGGTGACCACCTCCCGCTGTGGGTAACCGATGCGACCGGCCTCGCGGATCGCCCCCACCGGACACTCGACGGCGCACTGGCCGCAGCCGCTGCAGCCGGCCTCCTCCAGGGTCTGGTCGTTCCCGGCGATGACCCGGACATCGAAGCCCCGCCCGGCCAGCCCCAGAACGAACGAGCCCTGCACCTCGTCGCACACCCGGACACAGCGCCCACAGCCGATGCACTTCGCCATGTCGAGGTGCAGCAGGGGATGGGAGTGGTCCGGCTCGGGATGGTGAGTCCTTGGCGCCGCGAAGCGCACTTCGGGGAGTCCAATAGCCGCCACGGCACTTTGCAGCGCGCAATCCCCATTGGCCCGGCAGGTCAGGCAGTCGAGGGGATGATCGCTGACGATCAACTCGAGGATGGTGCGACGCAGCCGCGTGAGGCGTTCGGAGGTGGTGCGATAGATGGCTCCGTCCCGGACCGTCGTATGACAACCGGCGACCGGGCGCCCGCCCTCCACCTCGACCAGACAGAGACGGCAGGCGCCATGGGGCGCGAGATGGCGGGAATGACAGAGGGTGGGCAGATCGCCCCCCTGGGCGCGCACCGCCTCGAGGATGGTGCTGCCGGCCGCGACTCGGGCCTGTTTTCCGTCGATGGTGACGCTTACCTGATCGCTCACGCGGTCCGCCTCCAGATGTCCGGAAAATGCGTCAGAAGGGACTCGATCGGCGTCGGCGCCATGCCCCCCAGGCCGCACAGGGAGCCAAGCCTCAGGGTTTCGCACAGATCCCGCAGCACCGCCTCGCGCCCGGGGGTCAGGCCGTGCTCGGCGATCCGCTCCAGAAGCTCGGAGGCGCGGACGGTGCCGATCCGGCAGGGAAAGCACCTGCCGCAGCTTTCACGGGCAGCGAAGGCCATCAACCCGCAGGCGAGGCGCAGCAGGTCGTCATGATCCGAGAAGACCACCATTCCCCCATGGCCCAGGGTGCCGCCCACCGCCGCCAGGGACTCGAAGCCGAGCCCCACGTCCAGGGCCGCCTCGGGCAGGATGGCCCCCAGCGGACCGCCAATCTGCACGGCGCGGAACCGGTGGCCCTCGATCATCCCACCCGCCAGCCCGAACAGGACTTCGCGGAGGGGGGTGCCCATCTCGACCTCGTACAGGCCTGGGCGGCGGAGGCGGTTGTTGAGACTCACCAGCTTGGTTCCCGTCGAGCCCGGCCTGCCGATCCGGGCATAGGCGGCACCGCCATGGCGGAGGATCCAGGGCAGGGTGCACAGAGTCTCCACGTTGTTGACGGCGGTCGGGCAGCCCCACAGTCCGGCCTCGGCCGGATAGGGCGGCCGCAGGCCCGCCGTGGCCGGCAGCCCCTCGATGGAGCGGATGAGGCTGGTTTCCTCGCCGCAGATGTAGGCCCCCTGGCCACGCACCAGACGAAGCGCGCACCCGTCCTCGCCGCGCGCCACGACCTCCTCGATGGCGTGCCGGAGGATGGAGAAGGCATGGGGATACTCATGACGGACGTAGATGATGCCCTCCCCCGCCCCGCAGGCATGGGCGGCGATGAGGATGCCCTCGATCAGGGCGTGGGGGTCGCGCTCGGCCAGTTCCTTGTCGATGAAGGCGCCGGCGTCGCCTTCGTCCAGGTTGGCGATGACGAAGCGGCGCCCATCCGGACTGGGGGCCGCCGCCACCGCCGCCAGCTTGGCTCCGGTCGGAAAGCCGGCCCCTCCCCGTCCCCGCAGCCCGCTGTCCACGATCTCGGCGATCACCGCCTCGGGAGGCATGGAGCGAGCCCTGGCCAGGGCGGCATAGCCCTCGGCCGGGAAGCCGGTGGCCCGACCGGACGGGGCCGCCACCATGCGGCGCAGCAGCAGGCATGGGCGACCGGCGGCGGGAGCGTGCACGGCGTTCTCGGGCTCCGGGAGCGAGAGAGGCCGTCCGGTCCGGATGGCGGCAACCACCTGGTTCGCCCCCTCCCCCTCTCCCGCGACGACCCGCGTGTCCAGCCCGAGCACCGGCGCCCGACTGCAAAGGCCAAGACACGTCACCCGCCCGACGGCCTCCCCCCCAAGCCGCTCGACGAGGGAGTCCGCCAGGCCATCCCCCCCGGCGACGCGACAGGCCTCGCCATCACAGACCCGGACGCGGGCATGGGAAGCATGTCCATCGGTCGGCGACAGCTCGTCATAGAACTCGGCGACGGTGCGGACGTGCTGGGCCGGCAGTCCGGTCGACCTGGCCAGGTCGGCGATCACCCCGTCCTCGACAGGTCCCGAGACCTCGCCGAGCAGATCGAAGGCCGTCCGTCCTCCGGCCACCAAGCGTCCGGTGAGAGCGACAAGATTCCTCGACATCCCACTCCATCCCGGTCATGGGGGTACGATTCCGTCGACTATGCTATCATCGAGCCTGGGAGACTCCCTCACCCGATTGCCTTGCATATTGCTTTTTTACGCTTGACAGCGGCGCGCAGCCGTGCCAGGGTCACGCGAGTGAAGTCACTTCACAGCCGTTCCGGCGTGCTAAGGCGTGTGTCGGGCGAGCGAACCCCTGGGGCCATCTTCGGATGGCCCCAGTTGCTTGCGGAAGCGCGTCATGAAGATTCTTTACATTGACGAGTCGGGTGACCTCGGTCCTCTTCCGGCCATCCCGCGCCATCAAGATCAGCCCGTATTCGTGATGGGCGGGTTAATCGTCGATTCGATGGCACTTGGGGATCTAACCAGGGGGCTTCTGACTGTTAAAAACGATTTTTTTCCTTCACTACGAGTGAACAGCCCTGGCCAAAATTGGCTGGATCTTATCACGGCCGAGATAAAGGGCGCTGGAATACGAGAGAAGGCGTTGCGTGGTGCTCCGGTACAGCAGAGGCATGCCTTTGGTTTCATGGACAAGGTTCTTGCTCTGCTTGAGAGATACGACGCAAAAATTATCGCTCGTGTTTGGGTGAAGGGATTGGGATGTCCGTTTAAGGGGCGGTCCATCTATACGTCGTCGGTTCAAGATCTTTACAAGTATTTTGATGACTATCTTGCGCGTAATGATGATGTTGGCGTGTGTATTGCGGACAGCAGAAAAAAGCACATGAATGCGAATGTTGCGCACTCAATCTTTACACGGAAATATAGCCATACCAATCCACTGTACACAAATATCTGTGAGCTCCCATCTTTCTCACATAGCGAAAATCATGCTGGCATTCAACTGTGTGATTTTTTGTGCTCAGCCTTCCTGTATCCAATGGCGACGTACACGTATTGCAGTGACCACGTTAATAACGTACACGTCCAATCGAGTGCTCAAAATATCAAGAGCCGTTATGGACAGAGGTTGAGGGCCTTGCAGCATCGCTACCAGGATCCACCGGGGCAATGGACGGGTGGGATCGTCGTTTCCGATCGTATCGGACGGAGACCAGGCAGTTTGATGTTCTAGGACTCCTGGCCCGCTCAATTCCCCGTTGCCATCGTCGGCCGTTCACCGTATGATCGGTGCATCCTGGACGCTTCGCAGGGTGATGAGTGGGCCATGCGCGCCGCGATCCTGACTTCCATGACGGTTCTCGTGTCCCTCCTGTCGGCCGTGGCCCTTGCCGAGGTTCCCGGGGTGTCGGGGATGCCTTGCGTCACCGACGCCAACACGCTGGTCATCAACGGCAAGCGGCGGACTGGTCGCTGTGAGGGCGGGACGCCGGTGCGGCTGTTCGGCATGGATGCCCCCGACCTGGCCCAGACCTGCCACGATGCCCAGGAGCGGGAGTGGATGTGCGGGCGGGCGGCCGCGGCCAACCTGCTGGAAATGGTGAAGGGACGCGCCGTGGATTGCCGCGGCAACTCGAAGGATCCGCAGGGGCGCCTCGTGGCCACCTGCCATGTGGGCGAGACCGACGTGGCGCGCGAAATGGTGCGCCAGGGGTGGGGGCTGGCCCACGGCCGGGAAAGCCACCAGTACCAGAGCGACGAGTCCGATGCCCACGCCGCCGGCCGGGGCATCTGGGGGAGCCGGTTCGAGGTTCCGGCCGAATGGCGCCGCAAGAACGCTCCCCCCGCGCGCCGCTGACCACGGGCCACGCCCACGCCAAAACGGAGTCTCCCGATGCCCATGCTCAAGATCCAGACCAACGTGGCCGTCGCCCCCGAGGCGGCCGATGCCGTCATCGCCGAGGCGTCCCGAACCCTCGCCGCGGAACTCGGCAAGCCCGAACGCTATGTCATGGTGTCCCTCGAGGCCCAGGCGCGGATGATGTTCGGCGGCTCCCCCGCCCCCCTCGCCTACCTCGAACTGAAGAGCATCGGGCTGCCGCAGGCGCGAACCGGAGCCCTGTCACAGGCGTTGTGCGATCTCCTGACCCGATCGCTCGGCATCCCCGGGGACCGGGTTTATATCGAGTTCGCGGGGGCCGAGGGCAGGATGTGGGGCTGGAACGGCAGCACATTCTGACCCCGGACTCTTGACACGACACGTCAACCAGACACCTTACCAGCCTGTTTTCAATGGAGAAGATACACATGTCGCCGTTGCGCCTCTTTTCCGCCGCCATGGTCTGCGGCGCGATCGTCACCGCCGCCATGGCGCCCAGCCCAGCCGCCGCCAAGGAGAAGACTCCCCCGACATGCGCCGCCATTTCCTTCCGGCCAGTCCCGCCCGGCATGAGCGATGGCACCCACGACGCCGGCCTCTACAAGTCCCGCTTCGGCAAGATCGAGATCAAGGCCGAGGTGAAAAATGGGATGGCTGAAAACTATTTCATGGAAATCAACGGCAAGCGGCCGGCACCGCTGGCCAGTGGCATCCCGAAGGCCGCCGAGCCCTGCCTCACCTCCAAGCACGTGCGTGTTCCGGTTGTAAAACAGGACAAGTCGTGCACGGGGGAGCGCTTCCGCGTTGCCATCCACAATGACGGCGGCCGCAAGCTGGTCATGCTGTTCGGCCTGCACGGTCGCGAGTGGCAATTGTGCGAGGCGTCAATGGTTCAGTAACCTATTGCGCCTTACGTTCCCTCTTGTGGCCGCGTCGGCACGGCATTATTACTTTTGGTCCGAGGGGCCAGTCGTCGAGGAACGCGACAGTCTGAGGAACGCGACGGTCGGCGCCGTGACGTGGCCGCGACGAGGGGGAGGGAATGGGGTCTGGTAAGGGTATACTCCTCGGGGCGGTCGTGGCCATTGCTGGTATCGCGCCGTGGTGCGGAGCGACGGCCGAGCCCCTCGGGGACCTGATTCCGGGCCTCCTGAAGTCGAGTGAGAAGATCGTCGCCGCCCAGGCCGACCTGGACGCGGCGCGGGAGCGGGTCAATGCCGCCTATGGCGGCTGGTATCCGGACGTCAGGGTCGTGGGCTGGAGCGGACATGAGCACTACCGCAATCCCAACCAGGAACACCTGGCCAAGGAAATGGACCTGACCCTCACCCAGCTCATCTACGACTTCGGCAAGACCGACAGCCGGATCGAGACGGCCAAGCTGGCCGTGGCCCAGAGCGAGGCGGTGCTGGTCGGTACCCGCCAGGGCACCCTGCTGGAGGGAGCCACCGCCTATGTCAACCTGTTCCGCTATGCCGAGGCGCTGAACTACGCTCGCCAGTCCGAGGACAACATCCGCAAGCAGACCGGCCTGGAAAAGGCGCGGGTGGAGAAGGGCGGCGGCTACTCGACCGACGTGCTCCAGGCCAACATCCAGCTTGCCGGCGCCGAGGCGCGCCGGGTCAGGGCCGATTTCGACTATGCCCGGGCGATCAACAAGTTCCGCAACGTCTTCGGCCGGGAGCCCGGCAAGATCGAGACCTTCCGCCGCGTCATGCCGCCGCCCGATCTTTTGCCCGACTCCGTCGACGACGTGGTCAAGATCGCCTTCGACAACAACCCGAGTCTCAAGGCCTCGTTCCTGACGACGCTTGTCGCGCGCGAGTCGGTCACCCAGGCCAATGCCGAGGGGTACTACCCCAAACTCGAGGCGATCGCCGACATCAAGCTCAAGCAGAGCGTCTCCGGCACCCTCGGCAACAAGAAGGAACAGACCTACAAGGGCCAATTCACCTGGCCCTTCAATCTGGGCTTCACCGCCGCCAACACCATCAAGGCCGCCGAGTACGGCGTGGTGGGCGCGGAAACCCGCTTCGCCGACGCCAGGGCCACCATCGAGGAGCAGATCCGCAATTCCTGGTTCGGCCTGATCACGGCCAAGGCGGCGGCGGAGCTGCAACGCAATCAGGCGTCGATGGCCGAAATCTTCCTCGACCTCGCGCGCAAGGAACGCCAGCTTGGGACGCGGTCGCTGATCGACGTGCTCAGCAACGAGACCAATCACATCAACGCCGTCAGCGACGCGCTGGGCGCCGAGGCCGACGTGGTGGTGCAGACCCTGACCATGCTGGCGGTGATGGGGCGCCTCGACACCGACATCATCACCCGCATCGCCCAGTACGGGATCGCGGCACCGCCGAAGAAAAAGAAGAAGGCCGACCAACCGGACGCCCCGAAGCCGACTGAACAGCAGGAAAAGCCAGCCCCCGAAGCGACCGAGGCAACGCCGGGGTGATCGCCGGATGAGGGCTGGCCCGGATTTCTCACGGGGACGCAGAATGATGGCGCAGAGGTTTGATTCGCCTATGGTTTTTCTGACCGCCACCAGTACTGGATGTATTGGCAAGGGAGGAAAAGCCGTAGGCGGATCAAAGATCAAGCCAGCATCCGTCGGACCTGTGAGAAATACGGGCTAGTGTCCCGCGATGAACGAGCTCCTGCGACGCCTCCTCGCCCGCCCGCTCCTGCTGACACAGCTTGTGCTGGCGTCCCTGTTCATCAATATCCTGGCCATGGCCAGCACCATCTACATGATGCAGGTGCTGAACCGCTACGTCACCTATGGCATTGACGCCACCCTCGTCACCCTGACCGCGGGGATGGTGATCGCGACGCTGGTGGAGTTCGGTTTCCGCGAGGCTCGCCTGGTCCTGTCGGCCGCCGTGGGCGCCGAGCCCGACGCCATGACCGCCGACGCCGCCTATGCCGTGATGCTGAAGTCCCGGGTGACGGCCCTGGAGCGGGTCCCCGCCGGCATGCGCGCCGAAATCGCCCGCGGCGTCGACCTTATCGAGAAGGCCTACAACGGGCCGGCGGTGGCCGCCGCCCTCGACGTGCCCTTCGCCCTGCTCTATGTCGCGGTCCTGTTTTTCCTCAGTCCAGTCCTGGCCGGCATCACCCTGATGGGAGTCGTCCTCACCCTGACGGTGGTCATCGTCGGCCATGAGCTGCTGCGCGCGCCGCTGCGCACCACCACCGAGACATCGGCGTCGGTGCAGATGCTGATTTCGACGGCGGTGGACGGGGCCGACACCGCCCGGGTGTTCAATGCCACCGGCCTGCTTCAGCGCCTGTGGACGACCCAGCGCGCCCTGCTCCGCTCACTCCGCCACCGGGTGACGGTGACCGAGAGCATGACCCAATCGCTGACCGCCGCCATCGCCACCCTCCAGAGCGTGGCCGTGGTCGGCGTCGGCGCCATGCTGGTGGTGCGCGGCCAGCTCGACATCGCCGCCCTGGTCGGCACCAACATCCTGGCCGCCCGGGCGCTCGCCCCCCTGACCCGCATGGGCCATATGGCGGAGGCCCTGATGCGCGGCGCCCAGGCGCTACGGCTCCTCCGGGACTTCGCCAAGCTGCCGCTCGAGGCCGAGTCGGGAGCCGCCCTCGAAACGTTCCAGGGGCGGATCGAATTCAAGGACCTGGCGTTCCTCCATTCCGGCGGCAGCGGTCCCCTGTTCGAGTCCACCTCGTTCCAGTTGCACCCCGGTTCGGTGCTGGTGGTGATCGGGCCGAACGGATCGGGCAAGACCACCTTCGTCCGCCTGCTGGCCGGTCTCATCGAGCCCACCCGGGGCCAAATCCTGGCCGACGGCGTCGACCTGCGCCAGATCGCCCCCGAGTGGTGGCGCCGCCAGATCATGTATCAGCCCCAGGAGCCCATATTCCTCCCCGGGACCATCCGCGAGAACATCCGGGTCGCCAATCCGGCCCTCGACGACGCCGGACTGAACCGGGTTGTCCAGTCGGCGGGGCTGCGCACGTTCCTCGACACGACGGCCATGGGCTTCGAAGCGCCGGTGGTGGACCGCGGCCGCACCCTCTCGGTGGGCGTCCGCCGCCGGCTGGCCCTGGCCCGGGCACTGACCACCGGTGGGCGCCTCGTCATCTTCGACGAGCCCACCGAGGGTCTGGACACCGAGGGCTGCGCCGCCGTCTATGGGATCATGAACAACCTGGCGGCGCGCGGACATACCATCGTCACCGTCTCCCACGATCCCAACATCCTGCGGGCGGCCCGCATGATCCTGGACCTGGGAGTCAAGCCCGTGCCCCGCCTCAGCATGGCCGCCGCTCCCCCTGCCCCATCCGCCCCCGCCCCCGCCCTCCAGACCCGCGAGCCGGTCCATGGCTGAGCCCCCGGTCCCGCCGCCACCGCCTGCCGTGCCGAGCCGGGCCGCCGTCCGCGGCGCCCACCTGTTCATGACCACGGCCACCATAGGCCTCGGCCTGTTCGCCGCCTGGGCCTGGTTCAGCCGGCTCGACGTGGTGAGCGTCGCCGTGGGCGAGGTGGTCCCGGCGAGCCAGGTCAAGGCCATCCAGCACCTGGAGGGCGGCATCGTCTCCGAGATCCTGGTGCGGGAGGGGGAGTCGGTGGTCCGCGACCAGCCCCTCGTGGTTCTCGAGTCCACCACCAGCGGCGCCGATGTCGCCGAAATCTCGACCCGCATCGCCGCGTTGCGGGCCGACGTCGTCCGCCTGGAGGCGGAGGCCGCCAACCAGGACCAGATCACCCTGCCCGAGGGCTTCCGGCGCGATCATGCCGACCTCGCCGATCAGGTCCTGGCGCAATTCCGCAGCCGTCAGGAGAGCTATCGCACCAATCTGGCGACCCAGCAGGAGCTGGTGGCGCAGCGGCAGCAAGCCATCAACGAGATAGATGCCAGGCTGCGCAACTCCCGCAGCACCCTGAAACTGATGGAAGAGCAGATCAAGATCAGCGAGGAACTCCTCAAGGATCAGCTCACCAACCGCCTGAACCACCTGGCCCTGCTGCGCGAGGCCTCGGGCCTCAAAAGCCGCATCGAGGAGGACTCGGCGGCGCTGCTGCGCACCCAGGCCGGCCTCAAGGAAGCTCAGAGCCAGCTCGTCGGCATCCGCAATACCCACCGCCAGGAGATCAACGACCAGCTCACCAAGACCCACCGCGACCTTGAGGAAATGGGCGAACGGCAGAAGAAGTTCTCCGACAACCTGCGCCGGACCGTGCTGCGCTCGCCGGTGGATGGCCTGGTCAAGACGGTGTACGTCGCCACCCGCGGCGGCGTCGTCCAGGCCGGCAAGACCGTGGTCGACGTAGTGCCGGCCGGTGACCGTCTGGTGGTCGAGGCCAAGCTGCCGGTCTACGACGTCGGCTACGTCCGAGCCGGCCAGATGGCGTTCGTGCGCCTGGCGTCGCAGGACGCCTCCCGCTTCGGTTCCCTCCACGGCACCGTGGTCAACGTCAGCCCCGACAGCATCGTCACCGACAAGGGCGCCTACTACAAAGTGCGGGTGGAAACCAACGGCGACCGCTTCCGCCACGGCCGGGAGGAGTACCAGCTTCTGCCCGGCATCCAGGTCACGGCCAACATCGTCACCGGCGAACGCAGCGTCTTCGACTACCTGACGGACCCCCTGCTGGGCCGGGTGGGTGAGGCCATGCGCGAACGCTTATCCGGGATGCTCAAGGGGGAATCATCATGTTGCAGAGCCTGGCCGGGGTGGTCGGCCTCACCGCCATCGCGTGGATCCTCAGCGAGGACCGCACCAAGGCCTCGTGGCGGGTGGCCGCTGCCGGCATCGCCGCGCAGTTCGTGCTGGCGCTGCTGCTGTTGAAGCTGCCCGGCGCGCGCACGTTGTTCCTGTGGCTTGACGCTGGCGTCGACGCCCTGCATGGAGCGACACGGGCCGGGACGGCGTTCGTGTTCGGCTACCTGGGCGGCGGCCCCCTCCCCTTCGCCGAGGCCCACCCCGGCAACACCTTCATCCTGGCCCTGCAGGCCCTGCCCATGGTGTTGATGATCAGCGCCCTGTCGGCGCTCCTCTATCACTGGCGCATCCTGCCGGCCATCGTCCGCGGCTTCGCCTGGCTCCTGACGCGGACTCTCGGCATCGGCGGAGCGGTGGGCGTCAGCGCCTCCGCCGCCGCCTTCCTCGGCATGGTCGAGGCGCCGCTGCTGATCCGACCCTATCTGTCCCGCCTCAGCCGCGGCGAGCTGTTCGTCATCATGACCGTCGGTATGGCTACGATCGCCGGCACGGTGATGGTGCTGTACGCCACCTTTCTGAAGGGCGTCATCCCCGACCCCCTCGGCCACCTGCTGACCGCCTCGCTCATCAGCGTTCCGGCGGGCATCATGGTGGCCCGGCTGATGGTCCCCGACGACACCCGCACCGGTGCCGACCTCAATAGCGAGGCCCATCCCTATGCCGGGACCATGGACGCCGTCGCCCGGGGGACCCAGGATGGCATCACCCTGCTCATCGGCATCGTCGCCATGCTCATTGTCCTGGTGGGTCTCGTGCACCTGGTCAACGGCATGCTGGCGGCCGCCCTGCCCGACCTCGCCGGCGCGCCGGTCACCCTGCAGCGGCTGCTGTCCTACGTGATGGTGCCGGTGGTGTGGCTCATGGGCATCCCCGCCGACGAAGTGCTGACGGCGGGAGCGCTGATGGGGACCAAGACGGTGCTGAATGAGCTGCTGGCCTATCTCGACATGAGCCACCTGCCGCCGGGGGCCCTGAGCGAGCGCTCGCGGATCATCATGACCTATGGGATGTGCGGCTTCGCCAACTTCGGCAGCCTCGGCATCATGATCGCCGGCATCGGCACCATGGCCCCCGACCGCCGCCGCGAGGTGGTGGAGCTTGGGTTCCGCTCCATCGTTTCGGGAACCCTGGCCGGCTGCCTGACGGGCGCCGTGGTCGGCGTGCTGCTGTGATGCCGGGGAGACCGGCATCACTCGACCCGGAGTGCCCGGATCGCCGGCGGTCCGCCATCGATGCGTTCGCGGAACAGGTCCACCATCATCTGGTGACAAACATATGCTGACTTTGCGAGAGCGAAGGCCTCTTTCAGTTTCACGCGGAACGGCCTGTCGTCTCCGTTCCCGAAGAGACCCTTGAGATCCACCAGCAGTCCGTGCAACTCAATTCGCAGCGGCAGGGCAAACAGCAGGCGGCGCAGCGGCCGGAACCGGAGCAGCGACTCAAGGAACCGGCCGTTCCCCTCGTAACCCCACGCCGCGATGTCGGCGGCCAGAACATGACGCAGCTTCACGGCATCGAGTGCGCTCAGCCAGGGGGCCGACTGATGCTTCTCCACATCGGGATTGGTGCCGGTAACGAAACCACCCTTCTTGGGAAAGAGAAACGGCCGCCCGTCGATGGTTGTCTCAAGCAGCGAGGGATGCCAGTCAATGGCGAGGGGGCCGGTGGCCAGGGCGCGCATCACCGCCTCGGTGCGGCCGTGCATGTCCTCGAAGCGCACCGCGAACGTCCGGTCGGGCGCGACTTCCGCATACCGCAAAGCGTCGATCATCGTCCGGAAAATCCTGACCGGCAGAGAGTGAAACGGCGGCCCCGGCCGATCGTAGACGTGGTGTTCGAAATGGGCGCTGAACGTCACCTCCGGCCGGCGCACGGTCACCACCAGCAACGGCGTCTCGATGAACCGGGAAAAGAAGGCCAGTTGCTCCGGGGACATCGGGACGTGTTTCTGCCAGACGATGATCGGCGTCGAGGTCGCCAGTTTTCGTCCGATGGCCGCGGCGTAGGCGACATGGATCGCCTTGAAGATGCCACCGATGGAGAGGGCATCGCGTGCGGAGAGGGAATTCAACGCGGTTCGCATGTGATCGCCAAACAACATGGCTGGAGCCCCGAGGGGCGCCATCTCTTTCGCCACCGGTCCGAGAAGCTCCGTGTGGTCCGCCTCCTGGAACAACCATCCCACGTTACTTTCCAGATACTTGAAGATGTCCATCTCTCCATGTCCGCGAGCGGCATCGTTGAGCTTCGCTTCCATGTCCAGAAAGAAATCGGTGAGCGCATGAGGCGGGACGCTCAGCACCTCAGGATGGTTATCAAGCAGGTTCGATAGAAGATATGATCCGCTTCGGCCAAAAAATGAAATGCACACGATGGACTTTATCGAATCCGGGGCCATGAGGAGTTGCTGAATATGATCGACATCGCCCCCGCCATCCTCGAAATCGTCTCCGTCGATATGTGTCATCGTCCACTCCCGTATCAGATCTCGACCGCGCCGATCACCCGATAGACGGAGGCAAGCGCCAGGGCGGCCTTGCGGTCGCCGGTCTTGGCGCGTTTGGCCAGCATGTCGACGCAGCCCATCATCACCGCCTCCAGCTCCTGGACTTCGAGGGCACGCAGGAACTGCTGGGGATTGTTGCGCAGGGCATAGGCAAGGGGGTTGGTCATGGAAGCTCCGTCGGTGATCCACATGTCGTCGCTTGCGTCCTCTCCCCCGATCGTCGTATCTCAGGACGGATACGAGACCGGACGGCGGACGGCGCCACATCCTCGCACGACCGTCCCACTCTGATCCACTCCCTGGAGCGTCCTTCATGGATCGACGAGCCGACTCGCTGGCCGCGCGCGACCTCGCCAGTCACCTGCACCCCTATACCGACCCGGCCCGGCTCGATCGGACCGGACCGCTGGTGATGGTGGAGGGCCGGGGCGTCACCGTCCGCGACGACGCCGGCCGCGAGTACATCGAGGGGCTGGCCGGGCTGTGGTGCGCCTCCCTGGGCTTTGGCGAAGAGCGGCTGGCCGAGGCGGCGGCGGCCCAGATCCGCAAGCTGTCGTTCTACCACGGCTTCGGCGGCAAATCCCACGAGCCGCTGGTGCTGCTGGCGGAGAAGCTCCTGTCCCTGGCGCCGGCGCCCATGGGCAAGGTCCTGTTCGCCAGTTCCGGCAGCGAATCGAACGACGCCGCGGTCAAGCTGATCCGCTACTACAACAACGCCATCGGCCGCCCGCAGAAGAAGAAGATCATCTGCCGCGAGCGGGGCTACCACGGCGTCACCCTGCTGACCGCCGGCATGACCGGCCTGCCCAACAATCATCGCGGCTTCGACCTGCCGCTGCCGGGGATCCTGCACACCATCTGTCCCCACCACTGGCGCCAGGCACGACCGGGTGAGTCGGAGGAGGCCTTCGCCGACCGCTGCGCAAGCGCGCTCGAGGACCTGATCCTGGCCGAGGGTCCCGATACCGTCGCCGCCTTCTTCGCCGAGCCGGTCATGGGAGCCGGCGGCGTCATCGTGCCGCCGGCCGGCTATTTCGAGCGCATCCAGGCGGTGCTGCGCCGCCATGACGTGCTGCTGGTGGCCGACGAGGTCATCACCGGCTTTGGCCGCACCGGGCGGCTGTTCGGCTGCGAGACCTTCGGCATCCGCCCCGACATGATCACCCTGGCCAAGGCCATGTCGTCGGGAACCATGCCCATTTCGGCCCTCCTGGTGTCGGAGCCCATCTGTGCCGCGGTGACGCGCCAGGCGGCGGACATCGGCATCTTCGGTCACGGCTATACCTATTCCGGACATCCGGTGGCGGCGGCCGTCGCCCTGGAGACCATTCGCCTCTACGAGGAACGGGGCATCGTCGCCCACGTCCAGGCCATCGCTCCCCGCTTCCAGGAGCGCCTGCGGGCCTTCGCCGACCACCCGCTGGTGGGCGAGGCGCGGGGAATCGGACTGATCGGCGCCATCGAGCTGGTGCGCGACAAGGCCTCCGGCGCGCCCTTCGCGCCAACGGATGGCGTCGGACCGCTGGCCATGGCCAAGGCCCAGGAGCACGGCCTGATCGTGCGGGCCATGGGCGACGCCGTGGCCTTCGCCCCACCCCTGGTGATCACCGCCGCCGAGATCGACGAAATGTTCAATCGCTTCGCCCGCGCCCTCGACGACGTGGCGCTGACGCTCGGTCCCCGGCCCGTAGACCGGAAGCCCTCTCCCCCCCCTTCAGGGGGGAGAGGGTTTGGGTGCGGGGGCGCGAAGCTCCCGAGATGGTGCCGCTTGCCCCACCCCCTCACCCCGACCCTCTCCCCCTCGAGGGGGAGAGGGAGTGAAGATGCCGACTCGACGCCGACACGCTTGCGCCGGCCGGCCGTGATTATTAGGATTGACCGGTTCCATGACTGGGAGGGCTGGCCGGTGGACTATGAGGCATATTTCGCGGAGCGACTCGGTACCCTGAAGACCGAGGGGCGCTATCGCGTCTTCGCCGATATCGAGCGGATCGTCGGCGCCTTCCCCACCGCCAGGAACCACCGCGGCGGCAAGGTCGAGGAGATCACCATCTGGTGTTCCAACGACTATCTGGCCATGGGACAGCATCCCGTGGTGCTGGAGGCGATGGTGAATGCCATCCGCGGCAGCGGCGCCGGGGCCGGCGGGACCCGCAACATCTCGGGCACCAACCACCATCACGTGCTGCTGGAGCGGGAACTGGCCGACTGGCTCGGCAAGGAGTCGGCGCTGCTGTTCACCTCGGGCTACGTCGCCAACATGACCGCCCTCGAGACGCTGGGGGCGAAGATTCCCAACATGGTCGTATTTTCCGACGCCGGCAACCACAACTCGATGATCGAGGGCGTGCGCCACTCCCGGGCGCCGAAGCAGATCTTCCGCCACAGCGACCCTGACCACCTGGACCAGCTCCTGTCCCAGTACCCCAGGGAACAGCCCAAGCTGGTGCTGTTCGAATCGGTCTATTCCATGGATGGCGACATCGCCCCCATCGGCGCCCTGTGCGACGTGGCCGAGCGCCACAACGCCATGACCTTCATCGACGAAGTCCACGCCGTCGGCATGTACGGCGCCACCGGAGCCGGCGTCGCCGAGCGCGACGGACAGCTCGACCGCATCACCGTCTACCAGGCCACCATGGCCAAGGCCATCGGCGTGGTCGGCGGCTTCATCGCCGGCTCGGCCAACATGATCGACTTCGTGCGCAGCTTCGGCAACGGCTTCATCTTCACCACCTCGCTGCCGCCGGCGGTGGCCGCCGGCGCGCTGGCCAGCGTGCAGCACCTCCGCCGCCACGGCGACCTCCGCGACCGCCACCAGGAGCGGGCCGCCACCCTGAAGAGGCGCCTGCGCGACGCGGGGCTGCCGGTGATGTCCAGCTCCGTGAGCCACATCGTCCCCGTGATGGTGGGCGACGCCGCGCTGTGCAAGCAGGCCAGCGATGACCTGCTGAACCGTCATCGCATCTACGTCCAGCCCATCAACTACCCCACCGTGCCCGTGGGCACCGAGCGCCTGCGCATCACCCCGACCCCCATGCACGACGACGCCATGATGGACCACCTGGTGGCCGCCTTCGTGGACGTCTGGAGCCGCCTTGGCATCCGCCGCGCCGCCGCCTGACCTGTGGCGGCGTCGCTGGCGCCTTGTCCTTTCCGGTGGAGTGTATTACTTATTGCGTACCGCGTCCGGGGGAGCCTGCCGATGGTGACTGGCGGGGTGGGCGAGACTCGGCAAAGACTGAGGGGCGATCATGACGACGATGGTGCCGCGGTGGCTGGCGGCTCTGTGGCTGGGTGCCCTGCTGGCGGCGGGCGGAGGCGGCGGGGCGATCGCCGCGGAGCCGGCTCTGCCGGAGGAACTGGGCGGGCGCGCCTTCAGCGATCCCCGGGCGGTGATGCCCATGCCCGAGTCGTGGCGCCGCCAGGCGATCACCCGGCCGGCGGGGGAGAACGGCAAGGCCGCCGACCTGGCCCTGGCCCTTGACCAGCAGATCTACCCGGCCCTGCTGCCACTCGTCCGGAAATTCGCCGCCGACAACCACGTGACCATCGCCACCCAGGAGGGCACCTGCGGCCTGGCGAGCGGCGCCCTGGCCGACCGGAGCGCCGACATCACGGCCATGTGCTGCCCACCCGCCGACACCGACCGGATGCCCGGGGTGCGCTACCACACCATCGGCATCGCCGCCGTGGCCCTCATCGTCCATCCGTCCAATCCGGTCGAAAACCTCAGCCTGGCCGAGGCCCGTCGGCTGTTCGGCGGTTCCGTCACCAGTTGGGCCGATCTGCCCGTGAGCGGCTTCCGGGCGGCGGCGGGAGAGCCGGTTCGCGTGGTGTCCCGCCTGCACTGCAGTCTGCGGCCCGGCCACTGGCGCCTCCTTCTCCCCAACGCCGACGCCTTCAGTCCCGAGGCGCTCGATGTGCCGGCGATCGTCGACATGATCCAGCGGGTGTCGCAGTCGGAGACGGCCATCGGCTACGAGACCCTGTGGCATGTGAACCGCTATGCCGAACAGGGGCGCGTCAGGACGGTCCGCCTCGATGGTCATTCCCCGGCCGACACGGCGGCGGTGGCCGCCGGGAAGTACCCGATCTATCGCGTCTTCAACATCTCGAGCTGGACGGAGGAGCCGGCAAAGAACGCCCTGGCCGAGCGCCTCGCGCAGTACCTGGTGGCCCATGCCGGGGACATCGATCCCGTCTACGGCATCGTACCGGCCTCCCGACTGCGCCAGTTGGGCTGGAAATTCCTTGACGACGAGCTGGTGGGCGAACCCCGATAGTGTCTCCCGGACGGCGTACCGATATGCACTGCGCCAGGGGGCGGCATTCAAGTCTTCTCGGTCACTGTCCGAAACGTTAGGATTCCCTCAGACGGACGGGAGCCGAGTTGGTGTCTCTGGAATGAACCAGCGTGGAAACCTGACGGATCGCTTCGATCGCCTGCCGCTCGTGGCCAAGGTGGCGGCTGGGCTGGTGCTGGTCTCCACCGCCCTGTGGGCCATTCTCGATCCGCTGCAGACGACACTCCTGCGGGGCATTCTCGACGACGAGATCGGCCGACGCCTCGACGAGCGGGCGGTCGGTGATCGGCACCGCTTCCATCAGGCGCTGGAGTCCCATGCAGCCCTGCTGCGGCTGCAGGTCCGCCAGCGGGACGTCGTGTCCCATCTCCTCAAGCATCATGCGAATTCGCCGGAGTGGGACAATCCGAGCGGTCCGGTCGTTCCCAACGTCACCAGTGGTCTACCGACGTGGCTGGCGCCCCGGTCGGTGCTGCGGGCGTTTTCGGTGCCGCAGGTCCTGGCCGTGATGGACCGCAACGATCGCCTGCGGGAAATCTACGTCAGCCATGGCAGCGTTCCGTCGCAATTGCATCAACTCGACCGCCGAATTCTGGCCATGAGCGACGGGCAGACGCTGCTGACCACCCTCGATGGTCGGCCCTACGTCATCACCTCGACCCAGGCCGTGGACGAACGCGGCGACGTGATCGCCCGGCTGATGGCCGTGTCGAGCCTGGACCGACGCTTTCTCCAGGAAGCCGGGGGCGTGTTCCTGCGAGGCCCCTACGTCGTCGCACTGATCGGCGGATCGCCGCCGGAAGTGCTGGCCAGCAGTTCCCCGGCGCAGCTGCCGGAGGGGAGCCGTTTCGACGCCATCGAACGCAGTCACATGGTCAGCGGCCGATCCGCGCTGTTCTTCGATTACGGCTCGTCGGACCTCAAGGCGACTTTCGTGACCCTGCTCCCACGTTCGGAGGCGGATACCCTGACGGCTCCCATCGTCGCGATGGACAGACTCCTTCGCGCCGCGATGGCGGGCGGAGTGGCCCTGGCCGTGGTGCTGGCGGTGGCGCTGTCCGCGGCACGCCGGCGTAGGCTCGCCCATCAGACGCCGGCCACGCCAGTGGACGCGGAGCCGGAAGCACCGGAGGCCGGATCCAACGGACGATCCGCCGCCGAGGAACAGCTCGATATCCTGCGCACCTTGACCGAGTCGCTGGGTATCGGCCTCATCCGGCTCGCTGTTGACGGTTCCCGGCCCGACAACACGGTGATGGAGCGGCTGGTCCGCGAGTGCCGGGGCATCGCGGTCTTCGTCTCCGCCCTCGACGGCTCCGGCGAAGCCAGGGTCGTCGACACCGCCGGTACCCTCCGCCGTTTCGAGGTCACGCAGCCTCCCGGTCTCGACACCGGGTTGGCCCTGGTCCACGACGTCACCAGCCGCCACGACACCGAGAGAAACGCCAGGGCGTCCGGGTTCTGAGTCTCAAGTGACGTCGCGGCGGGCGAAACGCTTCAGTTCGGACAGGCGGGCGGTGCCGGTCACCTGGAGCAGCACGCCGAAACAGACCACCCCGCCAGCCACCAGAGCCGCCAGGGCGGCGGCTCGCATCGCCAGCGGGCCGGCGAGGTAGCCCTCGAGGCCCCACCGCCCCACCGCCAGCAGCCCGGCGAACACCGCCGTCGCCACCAATAGACGGGGCAGCCGCCGACGCAGCCGCGCATCGACCACGAAGTGACCGCGGCGGTGGAGAATGACCGCCAGCATCCCGGCGTTGAGCCACGACGCCAGCGCCGAGGCGAGGGCGATGCCCACATGGGCGAGCGGCCACATCAGAACCAGGCTGAAGACGATGTTGGCCACCAGGGCGATGCCGGCCACCTTGACCGGCGTCGCGGTATCGTGGCGGGCAAAGAAACCGGGTGTGAACACCTTGATCAGCACATAGGCCGGCAGACCGACGGCGAAGGCGGCGAGGGCGGCGGCGGTCGCGTCCCGCTCCACCGGCCCGAAGGCCCCGCGCTGGAACAGCACCGACACGATCGGCCCGGCGGTGAGGGCCAGCGCCACGCAGGACGGCACCGTCAGCAGCAGGGCGAACTCCAGCGCCCGATTCTGACTGTCCATGGCCCCGGCCGCGTCGCCGGCGGCAAGGCGGCGGGCCAGCAGCGGCAGCAGCGCCGTGCCCACCGCCACGCCCACCACCCCGAGGGGAAGCTGGTTGACCCGGTCGGCATAGTAGAGATACGAGACCGCCCCCTCGGCCACCATGGACGCCAGGACCGTGTCCACCAGCAGGTTGATCTGGTACAGCCCGGCCCCGAAGGCGACGGGCAGAATGCGTCGGGCCAGCAGGCGCACGTCGGGGTCGAAACGAGGCACGACCGGAAAGAGGCGCACCCCGGCGCGGGCGCAGCTCACCCACAGCCAGAGGAGCTGCAGCACGCCGGCCGCCGCCACCCCCCACGACAGGGCATGCCCCGGTGTCTCCACATGCGGCGTCAGGGCGAGGAGCGCCGCGATCAGACTGAGGTTGAGGAGAATCGGCGTCCCCGCCGCCGCGGCGAAGCGGCCGATGGAATTCAACACCCCCGCCTGCAGGGACACGATGGAGATGAACACCAGATAGGGGAACGTGACGCGAGTCAACTCGACCGCAAGTTCGATCTTGCCGGGAACGGCATCGAAGCCGGGGGCGAAGACGTACATCGCCCACGGCATCGCCACCTCCATGAGGCCGACGAAGGCCACCAGTACCACCCCCAGCACCGACAGCGACCGCCGGGCGAACTGATCGGCGGGCCCCTGCCCTTTCTGGTCGATCATCGCGGCATAGATGGGAACGAAAGCGGCGCTGAAGGCCCCCTCGGCAAACAGGCGGCGGAACAGGTTCGGGAACTTGAAGGCGACGAAGAACACGTCGGCCACCATTCCCGCACCAAGAGCATTGGCAACCAGGATATCGCGCGCGAACCCGGTGATGCGGCTCAGCAGGGAGAAGCCGCCAACCGTCGCGATGGAGCGCAAAAGGGCCATGCCATCGTGTGTACAGGAACCAGCGACGCAGGGGAAGAGGGAAAAGTTGCTTTGACGTTCTAAAAATTGCTTGTGCGGGCGGAACAAATGCCGTACTGTCTGCGGTGTTGCGGCGCTGGGCGCCGTATGGGATAAACGGGGGCATATCATGACGCAAGCCGCGTTGCACTTGGTCGACAAGGACACCATGGACAAGCAGAAGGCATTGGATGCCGCCGTGAGCCAGATCGAGCGAGCCTTCGGCAAGGGTTCGATCATGCGCCTCGGCCAGCATGAGAACGCGCTCGACATCGAGACCATTTCCACCGGCTCCCTCGGCCTCGACATCGCCCTCGGCGTCGGCGGCCTGCCGCGTGGCCGGATCATCGAGATCTATGGTCCCGAGAGTTCCGGCAAGACGACGCTCGCCATGCACGTGGTGGCCGAGGCGCAGAAGAAGGGCGGCACCTGCGCCTTCATCGACGCGGAACACGCCATGGACCCGGTCTATGCGCGCAAGCTCGGGGTCAACGTCCAGGACCTGCTGGTTTCCCAGCCCGACGCCGGCGAGCAGGCGCTGGAAATCGCCGACACCCTGGTGCGCTCCGGCGCCGTCGACGTGCTGGTGGTGGACTCGGTGGCGGCACTGGTGCCCCGGGCCGAACTGGAAGGCGAAATGGGCGAAAGCCACATGGGCCTCCAGGCGCGGCTGATGAGCCAGGCCCTGCGCAAGCTCACCGGGTCGGTGGCGCGGTCCAACACCCTCATCATCTTCATCAACCAGATCCGCATGAAGATCGGCGTCATGTTCGGCAATCCGGAGACCACCACCGGCGGCAACGCGCTCAAGTTCTATGCCTCGGTGCGGCTCGAGATCCGGCGCATCGGCGGCATCAAGGACCGCGACGAGGCGGTGGGCAACCAGACCCGCGTCAAGGTGGTCAAGAACAAGGTGGCGCCACCGTTCAAGATGGTGGAATTCGACATCATGTACGGCGAAGGCATCTCCAAGACCGGAGAGCTTCTCGACCTCGGCGTCAAGGCCGGGGTGGTCGACAAGTCGGGCTCGTGGTTCTCCTACGGCTCCCAGCGCATCGGCCAGGGCCGCGAGAACGCCAAGCAGTTCCTGCGGACCAACCCCAACATCGCCGAGGAGATCGAGGGAGCGATCCGCGCCAACGCTGGTCTACTAGTAGACGCCCTGAGCGCTGGCCCCGGCGACATGGCCGGCGAGGGCGACGGAGCCGAGGCGGCGGCGGCGGGTGAGTGACGCCCACCGGCGGCGCTGACCGGCGATGCCGCGCTATCGGCTGCTGATCGAGTACGACGGCACCCCCTTCGTCGGCTGGCAGCGTCAGGACAACGGCCCGTCGGTGCAGGAGGCGCTGGAGGACGCCGCCGTCGCCCTTTGCGGCGGCGCCACCGCCACCACCGCCATCGGCGACCGTGCCATCGCCGTCCACGCCGCGGGGCGTACCGACGCGGGGGTACACGCCCTGGGCCAGGTGGGCCACGTGGACCTGCCGCGTGAGTATTCCGCCCGTAGCGTGCGCGATGCCCTGAACGCCCGCCTGCGTCCGCGCCCCATCGCCGTGCTGGAGGCGGTCCCGGTCAACGACGACTTTCACGCCCGCTTCTCGGCCATCGAGCGCACCTACCTGTACCGGATCGTCAACCGGCGGGCACCGACCGCCCTCGACCAGAACCGGGCCTGGTGGGTGCCGGGTCACCTCGATGCCGAGGCCATGCACGAGGCAGCCCAGGTGCTGATCGGACGTCACGACTTCACCAGCTTCCGCGCCAGCGAGTGCCAGGCCAACTCGCCGATCCGCACCCTCGACCAGCTGGACATCGTGCGCCACGGCGACGAGATCCGGGTGACGGCCCGCGCCCGCTCGTTTCTCCACCACCAGGTGCGCAATCTGGTGGGCACCCTGCGACGGGTCGGCGAGGGGAAATGGACGGCGGCCGACCTGCGGCAGGCCCTGGACGCCCGCGACCGCCGCGCCGCCGGCCAGACCGCCCCGGCCTGCGGACTTTACCTGGTCGCGGTTGGCTATCCTCCGGATACATGATCCAATTTTGAGCAGATGCGGGACAGCGAGCGGGGGGATCGCCTCACGTTTGGTTCAGCCGCGTTCCGAACCGGTTCACAACGTGCTGACGTAGAGAAAAAAGACGCAACACGGATGAACACGGATATCCACGGATAAACACGGATGCAGCGGAGTTTGACATAGGCTTACGTGAGACACGTGTAAATATGTTGCTGTATTAATTAGATATTATTAATATTACATTGTCACGGGTAAAGACGGAGCTGCATTCTGGTATTCTGCATCCGTGTTCATCTCTTCTTATCCGTGTTCATCCGTGTTGCGCCTTTTTTCTCTACGCCAGCACGCTGGTGATCGTATTGCCTCTTTGACATCGCGTGTCAGTGATTAGGCTCGACGGTATCAGGTCCGGGTGTTGCGGACCGGGCGCAGCCATACTTCGCCGGTTTCGGTGAAGTGCTTGATCAGCAGGCCACTGGTGCCCGACACGTGCCGGTTCACCACCGGAATGTCGAAGCGGCGCAGTTCCTGGAGCGCCATGTCGACGTTGCGGGTGCCGATGGTTGGGCCATCGCCGTTCACCGGCAGCACGTTGGCCCCGCCGAACACCTTGGCGCGAAGGTCACCCGGTCGGCTGCCGAATCGCCGCATTTCCTCGACCAGGGCCTCGATGGCGACATTGCCGTAACGCAGGGACGGCTCGCCCTGGTGCTCCCAATAGGGCAGCAGGAAGTGGTTCATGCCGCCAAAGCGCAGGGACCGGTCCCACAGGCACACCGCAACGCACGACCCCAGGATGGTCGTTATCAGCTGTGGCTTGAGCTGACAGGCCATATCACCCGGAAACAGGTGCACCTGCGGCAATTGCTGCGCGGCGGCCTGTCCCACACCCATCAGGGGCTCCCACCGGCAAACTGCCAGCGCGCGATCTCATCCTTGAAGCGCTCGAGGGGAAGCACGCACCGCGCCGCGCCGAGCTTGATCGCCTCCCGCGGCATGCCGAACACGACGCACGACGATTCGTCCTCGGCGATGGTCTGGGCCCCGGCCTGGAGCATCTCGAGGAGCCCGCGGGCGCCGTCGTCGCCCATGCCGGTCATCAGGATGCCCATGGCATTGGCTCCGGCGTGGCGTGCGGCCGAACGGAACAGGACGTCGACCGAGGGACGATGGCGCGACACCAGTGGGCCGTCCCTGACCTCGACGAAATAGCGGGCACCGCTGCGCTTCACCAGCATGTGGTGGTTGCCGGGAGCGATCAGCACGTGGCCCCGCAGGATGGAGTCGCCGTTGCTCGCCTCCTTCACCGTCATCGCGCACAGGGAATCGAGCCGTTTGGCGAAGGCGGTGGTGAAATGTTCGGGCATGTGCTGGACGATGGCCATGCCGGGTGCGTCCGCCGGCAGGGCTTCCAGCAATATCCGCAGGGACTCCGTGCCGCCGGTGGAGGCGCCGACGCACACCACTTTTTCCGTGGTGCGGGTCAGGGACGAGGTCCTGGCGTCGGGTGGCGGCAGGATGACGTCGGCCGACAGCTTCTTCGTCACCACCCGTGGCTTCCTGACCAGTTCGGAAACGGGAGCCAGCGGGCGCAGCCGGGCGACGGCCGCCGCCTTGACGGCATCGCAGATGCGGATGCGGGATTCCAGCAGGAACTGCCTGCTGCCGAGCTTTGGCTTCAGGATGACCTCGACCGCCCCCGCCTCCAGGGCCTGCATCAGGGTTTCCGAACCCTCCTCGGTCAGGGACGAGCAGATCACCACCGGCATCGGCCGCTGCTGCATGATCTTGCGCAGGAAGGTGATGCCATCCATGCGTGGCATCTCCACGTCGAGGACGATGACGTCCGGCACCTCCTTCTGGATCAGGCTTGCGGCGACATACGGGTCACTTGCGGTCCCCATCACGTCGAGTTCGGGATCCTCACCCAAGACCGTGGTCAGCGCCTGGCGCACCGTGGCCGAGTCATCGACGATGAGAACCCTGGTCTTTCCTCCCGTCACGTCCGGCCCTCCCGGACCCGCACGAAGACCGTGGGCACCACCTGACGCAGCGGCAGCGTCAGATCGCCCAGATGCTCGGAGTGGCCCACGAACAGGTAGCCACCAGGTGTGATGTTATGGCAGATTCGCTCAAGCACCGTCTGTCGCGTCGGGCGATCGAAGTAGATGATCACGTTGCGACAGAACACCACGTCCTGCGTCTCGGGAATGCCGTAGGTCTCGGCCATGAAGTTGAGGTGGCGGAAGGACACCATGCCGCGGATCTCCGGGCTCATGCGCACCTCCTGCCGCTCGGGGTCACGCGACCGCAGCAGATAGCGCCGGCGCATGAGCATGGGCACGGGCTCGATCGCCTCCTCGGCATAGATGGCCCGCTGCGCCGTCCGCAGAACGTCGGTGCAGATGTCGGTACCGAGGATGCGGAAATCGAAGTCCGGCACCTGTGTCCGGATGTCGCTCAGCACCATGGCCAGGGTGTACGGCTCGGCCCCGGTCGAGCATCCGGCACTCCACACCCTGAGCGGCCGCTCGAACCCGATGCCGGTGTGCATCAGGTCGTTCAGCACCGTCCCGGTCAGGATATCGAAGTGATTGGCCTCGCGGAAGAATTCCGTCTTGTTGGTGGTGATGACGTCGATGAGGCTGGTGAGTTCCTCGGCCAGCCCGTCGTGGTGGAACAGGTAGTCGCAGTACTGGTCGTAGCCCGAAAACCCAAGGGCCCGCAGACGCCGGCGCAGACGGCCCTCCACCAGGATGCGCTTGGCCGGCGGCGTGCGAATGCCGCAATGGCCCTCGATCAGCTCCGCCAGACGTCGAAAATCGCGGTCCCCAAGGTGGGCCGCGTGAACATCGCCCCCCGGCGTCGGCGATCCCTTCATCACGACCACTCCGGAGGCCAGGGTGTCCCCCCCCTCCCCTCACTGCTTGCCCATGAAACCCAGTTCGTCACTTGTGAAGACCTTGTTGAGGTTGAGGATGATGACGAACCTGTCGCTGCGGCGGCCGATGCCACGGATGGCCCCCGACTGCCATTGGACGCCGATGTTGGGCGGCGGCTCGATGTCACTCTCGTCCAGGGCGGCCACCTCATGGACGCGGTCGGCCAGGGCGCCGATCACCAGCGGTTTTCCCTCGACCTGGGCCTCGAGGACGATGATACGGGTCCGGTCGGTGGGTTCAGTGGGAGCCAGGCCAAACTTGACGCGCAGATCAATGACCGGCACCCCCTTGCCGCTGAAGGAAATCATGCCCCGCATGAAAGGCGGAGTATTAGGTACCCTCGTGAATGGGCACACATCAAGCACTTTTCGCACCTGAATGACGTTGATGGCAAAGACTTCCTCGTCGACACCGAACGTCAGGTACTGCGCAATATCGTCAGTCCTGGCCGAAACGGGCGCCGAGAACGGTGATGACCCTGCCTGTTTCATGTCGCGAGCTTTCCCGATGGTGGCTGGGCGACGTTATACGGTTTCCGGAAAGTCTCCGGACTTTCCGGAAACCCGCGCTCAATCGCCGCGCGGCCTCCGGCCTTGGCTTTCGGCGCAGGGGCGCCGGCCCGCGTTGCGGGCTCGGTTTCCAGAAAATCCGCGGATTTTCTGGAAACCGTATTATCGGACGGTGAGCCCAGGTAGGCCGTCTCGCCTGAGGCGAAGACGCGATTGATGTCGATGATGATGATGAACTCATCGCCACGCTTGCCGATGGCGCGAACGAACTCCGCCCGCCACTTCATGCCGATGCGGGGAACCTCCTCCAGGGCGGCGGCGGCAACCTCGGTGACCCCGTAGACCTTGTCGGCCAGGGCGCCGACCAGCGTCGGCTCGCCATCGACGTCCACGTTCATCACCACGATGCGGGAATCCCGGGTGGTTTCACCCCGTACCATGCCGAACCTGACCCTGAGATCCGCGACAGGCACCACCTTGCCGCGCACATTGATCAGGCCGCTGACGAACGAGCGGCTGTTGGGCACCTCGGTGACCGGCGGCAGGTCGAGGATCTCCTGCACGCGGTCGGTCTCCACGGCGAATATCTCGCCCTGAAGGCCGAGGGTCAGCACCAGCAGGGACTCATCGGGGCGGGTGGCGTCAGTAGCGCTGGAAGCTGGCATCTTCGGCATCTCCACCACCATCGGCATCGTCGAGCGTCAAGGTGAACCCCCTGGCCGGCCCGGCCTTGGGCGGCAGCGGCCTGGTCGCCGCTCGGGGGGCGGCGTATCCGGCGGCGGCCGGGCGGCGGCCGACCACCACCCCCTCGATCCTGAAGAAGGCTATGGAGGCCTGCAACTGCTGGGCCTGCGCCGCCAGTTCTTCCGAGGTCGAGGCCAACTGCTCCGCCGCGCTGGCATTGGTCTGGGTAACCTGATCGAGCTGCTGGATGGCCGTATTGACCTGCTCGGTCCCAACGTTCTGTTCGCGGGAGCCGGCGCTGATCTCCGCCACCAGTTCGGCGGTGTGGCGGATGTCGGGCACCAGTCTGGCCAGCATCTGGCCGGCATCATTGGACGCCCGGAGCGTCTGGTTGGACAGGCCGATGATTTCCGAAGCGGCCAGCTGGCTTCGTTCCGCAAGCTTGCGCACCTCCGCGGCCACGACCGCGAACCCCCGACCATGTTCGCCGGCCCGAGCCGCCTCGATGGCGGCATTGAGGGCCAAAAGGTCGGTCTGGCGGGCGATCTCCTGCACGACGGCGATCTTCTCGACGATGGCCGTGACGGCCATCACCGCCGTGGCCACCGCGTCCCCGCTTTTTTCGGCATCCAATGCCGACCGGTGGGCGATCTTTTCCGTCGCGGCGGCGTTCTCGACGTTCTGCCTGAAGCTGGCGGCCACCTTTTCCACGGCGGCGGAGGCCTCCTCGCTGGAGGAGGCCTGTTCGGAGGCGCCATGGGACAGGGTCCCGGACCCGGCGCTGACCTGCTGGGCACCGGCGGCGACACTTTCCGCGGCGGTCCTGGTCTCGCCGACGACATCGCGCAGCCGCACCAGCATGGTCTGCAGCGCGTTGCCAAGCACGTCCCTCTCCGACAGCGGCTTGTGATCGATGGCCAGATTCCCCGTCGCCACCTGGTCGGCGACATGGGCGGTGGCGCGCAGATTGGCCGTCATCCGACCGAGCACCCTGACCAGATCCATGATCTCGTCGTCCCCGCCATGGGGGATCTCCTGATCCAGATCCCCGACCGCCACCGCGCCGGCGAGTCGCCCCGCCTGCCCAAGCCCCCGGCTGATTCCGATCCCGAGCCACAGGACGAGACCGACAATGCCACTGCCGATGGCAAAGCTGACGATCAACGCAATCACCTTGTGGTGGTACAGAATGGCCCCACCCGCATCCTCCGCCTTCTTCGCCAGCGCCGCGACCAGTTCATCGCTACGATGCACCGCGGAGCGCATCGCGGCCCAGAGGCCCCCCTCCATGGTGAGACCGACCGCCTTGCGGGCATCGACAAGGTCAAGAAAGGCCGCGTGGTAGGCGTCCACGGCGGCGACGGCCTCGGGCCAGGCGGACCCGAGGTCCGCGAGCACGGCCCTGATATCCTTCTCGAATTTTTCGACATAGTGCAGGTCTTTGCGAAGAAGGAAATCCTTCTCGTCGCGACGCAGGGCCATCATCCCCTTGAGCAGCGCATCCCCCTCGGTCCCCTTCGCCGACGGCACCAGCTGCTCGGCGGCCTGGGCCAGTTTGCCCACCCTGCCCCGGAGTCCCTCCTCGTCACCCAACCCAACCTTGACCTGCATGTCGACCAGCCGAGCGAATCCAGCTTCAAATTCGCGCACGGCCGCCGTCAGGGATGCGATCTCCTGCTCGACCGGCAGTCCATCGGCCTTGGCGGCCTCGCCCACGAAGCGCAGCAGATCGTTCAGATGAATGACCTCCTTCCTGAACTCCGTGCTGTGCTTTATGTCGTCGCTCAGAAGGAAATTCTTCTCATGCTTGCGCATGGTCAAGATGGATACCGTAATCCGACCGACCGCTGCATGAATGGAATCCATGCGCGCAGTCACGTCATAGCTGTGAAAGGACAAACCGATCAGACCGGCAATGCCCAGAGTCGCCACCACGACGACCGTCGCCAGTTTCGCCTTGATCGTGAATCGCATCCGTACTCTCCGAAAAATGGCATAAAGCCTGAAAATTTACTCGGAACTATTACTCTCTTTTCCCGCAATCTTAAGCCCTCCCCCTCGATGGGGGAGGGCTTTATTTGCGGGAAACGGATAGTTTCTACAGCGAACATCCTACAAGCCCAGTCTGTCCAACGTGTGTGCTTACGATAGCCTCCCCCGAGGGGGAGAAGGCTTATTGGAAATACTCTCAATAGCGCCGGAACCCCGCGTCCTCCGCATCCCCGCCGCCGTCGGCATGATCGAGATTGAGGGCAAAGCCCTTGGCCGTCGGCGGGTGAGATGGCGCGTGGGACGGCGCGGGATGCGTATGGCCGGTGGGATGAGGGAGCGGCGGATGGTGCGCCACCGGTTTTGGTCTGACCATCCCCATTCCGTGCCGACCGGCGTCGTTCGCCCGGGTCGCCCGTCGCGAGTGCGCGTTGCGAGCGGCATCACCGCTCTCCACATGGAAGAAGGCCATGGTGGCCTGCAACTGTTGGGACTGGGCCGCCAGTTCTTCCGACGTGGAGGACAGTTGTTCCGCGGCGCTGGCGTTCTGCTGGGTGACCTGGTCGAGTTGCTGAATGGCCGAGCCGATCTGGTCGGCGCCGACGTTCTGCTCCCGCGAGGCAGCGCTGATCTCCGCCACCAGTTCGGCGGTGCGCTTGATATCGGGGACCAGCCTGGCAAGCATCTGACCGGCCCGTTCGGAGGCCTGGAGGGTCTCGCTCGACAGGGCGCTGATTTCCGAGGCGGCCGTCTGGCTGCGTTCGGCCAGCTTGCGCACCTCCGAGGCCACCACGGCGAACCCCCGGCCGTGCTCGCCGGCGCGCGCCGCCTCGATGGCGGCGTTGAGGGCCAAAAGGTCGGTCTGGCGGGCGATCTCCTGGACGATGGAGATCTTCTCGGCGATGGTCTTCACCGCCGTCACCGCCGTACCCACCGCCTCGCCGCTCTTTTCCGCATCGGCGGCCGACTGGCGGGCGATCTTTTCGGTTTCGGTGGCGTTGTCGGCGTTCTGGCTGATGTTGGCGGCCATTTCCTCCATGGCGGAGGAGGACTCTTCGGTGGATGCGGCCTGCTCGGCGGCGCCCTGGGACAGAGTCCCGGCGCCGGCGCTGAGCTGCTGGGCGCCGCTGGCGACGTTGTCGGCGGCGCTCGATACCTCGTTCACCACGTCGAGGAGTCGCGCCACCATGTCATTGAGGTGGCCCACCAGTTCGCTGATTTCGTCGTCTCCGTGGTAGTCGACTTTGCGGCTGAGATCGCCCCCCGCCACCGCCTGAGCCAGGACACCCGCCTGGCCGAGGCCGCGGGAAATCGCTATGGTCACCCATAGGGTAACGCCGAACCCGATGGCAATCGATACCGCCAGCAGAGCGATCAAGATCAAGCGGCCGGTCGCGTAGGTCTCATCGGCGTGTTTCACCGCATCATTCAACGCCTGCTCGCTCAGTGCGGCGATTTCCGCGAGATCGGCCTGAAACTGTCCCAGGACCGTCCGGAGCTTGCCCAGAGACAATTCAATGCCGTGGTTGTTGGTGTTGAGCAAGAACAGTTCCCGCACGCGCCGATGGATTGTATAATAGTTGTCCCACGCCATGACGAAGCTCTGCAAATCGGCCCGCCCGTTCACATCCAGCTTGTCGCGAAGGGCGGAGATGGTGTTGTTGACCGCAGTTACATCCTCGTTCAAACGCTGGGCGATTTCCTGACGTTGCTTGTCCTCGGTGAGAATCCCGAACGTCCTCTCATCCCTCTGCACCCGAAGCAGATTGAGCGCCAGAGTATGAACCAGCATGAAGGCCTCGGCGTTCGGTCTCTGCAGAACGGTTTCCGTCAGTGACTTCAAGGCAGCCTCCGCCGCCAGAGCGTGGTCTTGCCCACGCCCCAGGGAAATCCCGACGGCATGGGCATCCTCATTGACCAGAGCGAGGCGAACCGCCTCATCCTGAAGCGTCGCATAGTCCTTCATGGTCCGCTCGACCGCGTCGAGCTTCCTGCGCACCTGTTCGTTCCCCACTTCGCGCAATCGGGCCAGATCCCGAACCAGATCCGCGCGAACATTTTTCATCTGATCGACGAGGTGCTTCAATTGCTCGTCGTCAAGCTCCAGCAGCATGTTTTTCTCAACCCGCGCCAGCTTCGACAGGTCTACCATCACTTCAAGACTAATTTCCCTTGCTGCGACTGGTCCACCGATCATGCGATCGAACTCCTCGTCGAACTCGTGAAAAGTCGATATCCCGAAAGATGATGACGCCGCGGCGAGAACGAGAACCACGCCGAACCCCAATACCAGTTTTGCCTTCACAGTGAATCGCATCCGTGTTCTCCGCGTATCGAGGGGGGGGGCGTGCCGGTTTCAGACGGCCTTCCGCGCCATTTCCCGTGCCTGGGCAAACTGAATGAGGTGGGGAACGTCGAGGATGAGGGCGACCGTGCCGTCACCAAGAATGGTGGCGCCGGAAAACTCCCTGACGTCCCGGTGCAGCTTCGACAGAGACTTGATCACCGTCTGATACTGACCGATCACCTGGTCCACCACCAGTCCCACCCGCTCGTCACCGGCGGCGACGACCACCACTTTCTGGTAGTCCTCCGCCGATCCGCCGGCGCTGAACAGGTCCCGCAGCCGGAGGAACGGGACGATGACGTCGCGGATGTTGAGGAAACTGCGCCCGTCCGAGCGCTGATCCTGCTCGCGGGTCAGTTCCACGCACTCCTCGATCACCGACAGCGGAATGACATAGCGGCTGCCGCCCACCCGCACCAGAAGGCCATCGATGATGGCGAGCGTGAGGGGGAGTCTACAGGTGATGACCGTGCCCTGACCCGGCGTGCTGGCGATGTCGATGGAGCCGCGCAGGGAGTCGATGGACCGCTTGACCACATCCATGCCGACGCCGCGGCCCGAGATGCCGGTCACCACCCGGGTGGTCGAGAACCCCGGCCGGAACACGAGCGCCAACAGATCGGCATCGGCCAGGTCCTGGCCGGCGGTCACCAGGCCCTTCTCCTCGGCCTTGGCCCGGATGGCCGCGCGGTCCAGGCCGCCTCCGTCGTCGGTGATGGCGACGAGGACCTGGGCGCCGGAGTGCATGGCCGAAAGGTGAATGCTGCCGCCCGGCGGCTTGCCGCGGGCGTCGCGGGCCGCCGCGTCCTCGATGCCGTGGTCGATGGCGTTGCGGATCAGGTGCACCAGGGGATCGTTGAGGCTGTCGATCACCGTCTTGTCGAGTTCGGTCTCCTCACCCGACATGGTGAGTTCGACGCTTTTACCGAGTTCATTGGACAGGTCGTGCACCACACGGCGGAACTTGCTGAAAAGAGTCCCGATGGGCAGCATGCGGATGCCCATGGTGGTATCGCGCAGCCCCGAGGCAAGTCGCCCGATCTCTTCTGCCACCGCCTTCAGCACCATGTCGTCGCCGCCGGCCACCGCGGCCTGGGTCAGGCGCGCATGAGCGATGACCAGTTCCCCCACCTGATCCATGAGTTCGTCCAGCCGCTCCGCCGGAACGCGGATGCCGGCGGTGGTGACGGGAGCCTGGCGAACCTGCACGGCCTCCTGCAGGTGCCGCTGCTCGACCAGCGCGGACTGCACCCGGTCGGGCGACACCCTGCCCTCGCGGACCAGGAGATCGCCGAGCCTTGATTGCTTCTTCAGCGTCTCGTCCAGGACCTCGGGCGCGATATCGCCGCGTTCGAGCAGAATCTCACCGACCCGCTTGGTCCCCGCCCCCTCCTGCGTCTGGCCCAGCAGGACGTCGATCTGGATATCCGATTGATCGTCGATGAAGATGAAGACGTCCTCGATCGTCGCCCGCGAATGTCCGGTGGTGAGCAGGATGTCCCATGCCAGATAGCAGGCCGTCGGGTCCATTTCCTTGAGCGGCGGAAGGTCGTCGGTGATGGCGGTCACGGTGCACTGCCCGAGCCCCCGCAATTCGTCGAGGAGCCGGAGCGGGTTGGTCCCAAAGCGCATCACCTCACGCCCGGGGCGAAACCGGATGCGGAACGTGGCCAGGTCACCGCCGGCCTGCGGAGCAGGAGCCCCGGCGGCGCCGATCGAGTCCGGGGTGACGCCCTGCGGGACTGTTCCCTCTCCCTGGGACTGGGCGGCGCTCCCCGTGATGTCACGGAATGCCGCCAGCAGGGCGTCGCCCCGAACCCGGTCGGCGGCGTCGGGAGCCTCCACCAGCACCCGGATGTGATCCATGGCGGCAAGGGTGAGATTCACCAGTTCGCCGCTGACCGCCAGCCGGCCGTTGCGAACGAGATCGAAGGCGCTCTCAAGGTCGTGGGTAAAGGCGGCGAGGGCGTCGAAGCCGAACATGGCGCCCGACCCCTTCAGGGTGTGCAGGGCGCGAAAGGCCGTGTCCACCAGGTCCCGGTCGTCGGGCCGGTCCACGAGATCGAGGAGTGCCGCTTCAAGCTGGGTCAGGAGGTCCGCCACCTCCTGGCGGAACGTCGCCGAATGATCCACCGCGACTACCATGCCGGCCGCTCCCCCTGCCGCCCTCCCGGGCCGCCGCCCTACCCGAGAATTTTCCTGACCACCGCCAGCAGTTGCTCGGGCTTGAAGGGCTTGACGATCCACCCGGTGGCTCCGGCGGCTCGTCCCTCCTGCTTCATCTTTTCCTCGGAGGCGGTGGTGAGGATGACGATCGGCACGAATTTGTGGGCCGGCATCGTCCGCAGCCGCTTGATCAGACCTATACCGTCAAGCTTCGGCATGTTGAGGTCGGTGATGACCAGGTCCACCGGTGATTCCTCCAGCTTGGCGAGGGCGTCCTCGCCGTCGACCGCGGTCATCGCCTCATAGCCGGCGGCCTGGAGCGTGGACGACACGACCTGCCGCATGCTGGTGGAATCGTCCACGCTCAGAATCCTCTTCGCCATCGTCCTTCCCTATCCCGCCAGCCAGAAGGCATCGACCCACCCGGCACCCTCGCCGCCGTCTCCATCCGCGACCAGCCCGGCGGCAATCAGGGCCTCTCGCAACGCACCACCCGCCGGCGCCGCCAGGTGGAACAGCTTGCCCGCCCGCTCCGCCTGCCGCCGGCCCGCCATCAGGAGCTGAAGTCCGGCAAGATCGACCGCCGCCAGGCCACCGGCCTCGATCGCGACCACCGAGGCCCGTGCGAGAACGTCGCCGACAATGCCATGACAGGCCTCCACAGCGCCGATGGTCAGGTCGCCGTCCAGACGCAGCACGGCGCGGCCGGACCTGTGGGCATCCCACACGACCGAAACGGGTCCCGCCCGCACGGCAGAGCCCTCCCCGTCCCCACTCACCAATTTCCCCCCAATACCATCAGGCGTTCCCAACCGCAGATACCTGTGCGGCAATGATCCCCCCTGCACGATATATCATTGGTGACATATCATTGGCGACATGGAAATCCAAGCGTCAATCGCGTCACCAAGTTGGTTGGCCCCTTGACAACGCGGCCGCGGATGAGATTCCCTGCGCCGGGAGTGGTCACTGTCACGATTGGGAGGAGTTCGGCGTGGACAACCCCCTCGGGTCGTCAACCATCGGTAGCGGGTTCCTGCTGGGGGCACTTCTGTCCACCCTTGACCACGCCGGGACGGGCGTGGCCCTGTTCGATCCGTCCGACGTCCTGGTCTACTGCAATCGGTCATTCAGCGACCTGTTCGCCCCCCTGTCCGGCCTGGATGAGCTGGTCGGGCAATCGTTCGAGACGCTGTTCCGTTCCCTGGCGGCACGCGGCGAGCTGGCGGGAGCGGCGGTGCTTCGAAATCCCGAGGGCTGGATCCACGCCCGCCTTGCCCGCCACCGCAGTGGCTCGCGGAGTGCCGTGGAATACCTGAGCGATGGTCGCCGTCTGGAAGTAGACGAGCACGTTCTGCCCGACGGGTTCATCGTCGGCCGATGGACCGACGTCACCGGCCGCATCTGGGACGAGACGCGGCTTCAGAACCTGGCGGAGATTATCGATGACGGGGTCGCGCTGTGGAATCCGGACGGTCTGCTTGAACTGTTCAACACCTCCTTCGCGGAGCGGTTCGGCGGCGGCGGCAGTGTCGTGAGAACGGGTCAGTCCTTCCCGGACCTGCTCCTTGCCCTGGCCCACTCGGGCCGGATCCGTCTGTCGGGCACGCCAAGCGACTTCGTGCGCGCCTACATGATCAGCCGCGACCAGCCCAATGCCCAGCTCGATCTGGAATTTGCGGACGGCAAGGATTTTCTTTTGCGGGAGCGGAGGAGCCTGGACGGCGGCATCGTCTCGATCCTCACCGACATCACCGTGATCCGCGAGAAGACGGAGGCTCTCCAGGCCAACAAGGCCAAGTCGGAATTCCTCGCCACCATGAGCCATGAGATGCGCACGCCGATGAACGGCGTCATCACCATGGCCGAGATGCTCGCCAACACGGACCTGACCGAAGATCAGCGAAGCATCACGGCGGTGATTCGCCAATCCAGCGAGACGATGCTGACGCTCATCAACGATGTCCTCGATTTCTCCAGCATCGAGGCGGGGAAACTCGAACTGGACCGGCGGCCGTTCTCCCTGACGGACCTGGTGGACGGCGTGAGCCATCTCATTGCCGCCCGCGCCGGAGACAAGGGCATCGACTTCGTCGTCGATCGGGACCGGCACCTTCCCGACGCCCTGATTGGCGATGCGGGCCGGGTGCGCCAGGTGCTGCTCAACCTGCTCGGCAATGCCGTCAAGTTCACGGAGGCGGGAAGCGTCACCCTGACGGTGCGCGCCGGCCGCGGCGCGGGAGCGGTGCGCTTCGACATCGCCGACACCGGCATCGGCATGTCCGATGACCAGCGCGCTCGCCTGTTCCAGCCCTTCACCCAGGCGGACTCGACGACCGCGCGAAAATATGGCGGCTTCGGGCTGGGCCTGGTGGTCGCGCAAAGAGTGTGCCTAGCCCTGGATGGCACCATCGGCGTCGAGTCCCAACCCGGCAGCGGCTCAACCTTCTGGTTCGAGCTGCCCTTCACCACCGCCGAGCCGAAACCCGAGAAACCGGCGGCAACGACGGACAAGGCGGTGCGCTGGACTCCGCCCTCCCTCGACGAGGCCCTGGCCGCCGGGGTGGGCGTGCTGGTGGCCGAGGACAACCCCACCAATCAGACCGTCATCCACCGAATGCTCGAGCAGCGCGGATACGCCCACCGAATCGTCGCCGATGGACGTGAGGCCCTGGCCGAATTCGAGCAGGGGTGGCGCGGGTGGGGCCTGCTTTTGACCGATTACCACATGCCGGAGATGGACGGCCTGGAGCTGACCACGGAAATCCGCCGCCTTGAGCAGATGGGGGGCCGGCGTCGCCTGCCCATCGTCGTGCTGACCGCCGACACCCTGCCGACGACCGCCGAGCGCTGCCGGGCCGCCGGTACGGACGACTACCTGACCAAGCCGATCAACGCCAAGGCGCTGACCCGGGTGCTGGAGACGTGGCTACCGGCCGCGGCTCCCCTGCGGCGGGCGGCGGACGCCGGGGTGTCCAGGCCCAGCGCGCCGCCCCCGGTCGATTCCGCCGTGCTGGATCTGACCCGGGTGACCGAGATATTCGGCGACATCAACGACCAGTCCCTGACTTTCCTGCACACCTTCCTCGATCAGGTGCCGGATATGATCTCCGCCATCGAAGCGGGAATCACCACCAAAGCCACTCCAGCCGCCCGCGAGGCCGCCCACGCGCTGAAGGGCGCCGCCGTCTCGGCCGGCGCCGTCCGCTTGGCCGACGTCGCCCGGAAGGTTCAGGGCCACCTCGAAGACGGCGACACCTTTACCGCCGGAATAGTGGCCCGCTGGCTGCGCCCCACTCTTGCGGAGCTGGCCAAGGCCATCACGGCACTGACCCCACGCCAGACTCAGAGGTTGCTGTAGAACTGCTTGAACCTGTTCTTGTCATTCTCCGTACTGAAATATATCGCGATGCTTTTCTTCTTCAGATCGTTGCTGACGCCCTCAAAATCAAGTTGCCATCCGTCGGGACAGTTCTTCTTGAGCCATTCCTGCATGCGCTCAACCGATTTGGATGTTGACAACTTTATCCCAAAAGCGAGTTGATTCATCTACGCCCTCCGATCGAACCATCGTTCCCTGTCAGGAACAGAGTGTGACCCCAGCGTTCACCGCTACCTATTGAATGTGGAGCGCCGCCGCCCGCGAGAGGCGCGACGCGGGGCGGATTTTACAAAACGCCGCTCGCCTTGGCAATATCCTGACTCACCGAGAGATATACAGAGGGGCTTGTGTGGTTTCCCCGATCGGCCGCGTGGTATCCAGGGGAAACAGCAGCAGCGTCCGCCGCAGCTCAAGGGCGACCCTGTGACGCTCGGGGACTTGGGTAACCTCGGGCGGCAGGTCGGGCCACCCCTCCGCCAGACAGCCGCTACCACGAAGCCGCAGGAACCGCTCGGCCGCCACGGACGGCGAGTCGCAGCGCATCACCGCGCGGTAGGGCGCCTCCGCTCCCCGATCACCCCCTATCGCGGCGGAGCCGCAATCAAAATACAGTGGCCGCCAGTCCGGGATGTCGGCCAGGGCCGCGAGAACCGCCGTGGCGGCCGCGCGGCGCCGAGAGGCCTGCGTCTCCAGGTCATCGAGACGGAGCCCGAGGATGCGGCGGGCGGCCAAGCTCATGCGCGGAGTCTCCGCAGGTTCCACAGCGGCGGGATCGGTAGTGAAGTCTGGTTGGGGCATGGGCCGCAGGCGCCTTACCTGCCCCACCACTCCCGGCATCACCATCTGCACCACCCGCCGTCCCGCCCAGCCCCGCCAGGACGGAGCGGCCTCCGGCAGCCGGGCCGCCTCCGCCGTCAGTCCGGCCGCCACCTCCGCCCGGCGAGCCACCAGGAGCGCCCCGTCGGGAAGACCGATGAGCTTGTGCGGGCTGTACAGCACGATGTCGCCCACCGAGCCGATGCCGGCCGCCGGCCGCAGCACGTGGGCCGCGTCCTCAATCACCAGGGCGCCGGTCCGCTCCCGGAACGCCGCCGCTCCGGCCAGGTCGCCGGCGGCGCCGAAATAGTGGACCAGGACCAGGGCGTCGGGTGGACCTTCCCCGGCCCCTTCCCCGGCCATGGCCAGGCAGGCGGGCCAGTCGGGATCGAGGTCGGTGGTCACCGGATAGAACACGGGCGTCACCCCGGCACGGCGGAGTGGGGCCAGCGACTGATTGCAGAAATAGCCGGGCAGCCAGATCCGGGCCGGCCGACCAAGACCCCGCCCGAGCCAGCGCCCCACCACATGGAGCGACCACGCCGAGCGGGACAGCCACACCCCCCCGGCCGCCCCGCCGCCGGTCCAGGGCGCCGCCAGAACGTGGTCGGGAAGCGGCTCCCCCGGCGTGGCCAGGGCCAGCAGGGACCGCCAGGTGGGCAGCGGGGCGGAGGTGATCATGCTCCCAACTCCTGCCCGAAGCCGATTACCAATGGACCGCGGGCGCAATTCTCTTGTCTTAACGAAACGAAAGTGGAAAAGAAAGGGCGGGTTCCACAGACGGAGACGCGCGGTGTATCGCGACCTGCTCGACATCATGGCGTGTCCGAACTGCGCCGACGACACCCACCTCATCCTCGAGTCCGGAGCCGAGCACGACGGCGACGTCCTCGAGGGCTGGCTGAAGTGCCCCCGCTGCACCAGTCAGTGGCCGGTGGTGCGGGGCATCCCGCGCTTCGTCGCCGAGGCCCAGAACTACGCCGGCAACTTCGCCTTCGAGTGGGAGCGCTGGGGGCGGGTGCAGATCGACCGCTTCGCCGGCCATTCCCTGTCGGAGCAGCGCTTTCTGGCCGATTCGCGCTGGTCGCCCGAATGGATGCGGGGCAAGCTCATCCTGGACGCCGGCTGCGGCGCCGGCCGCTTCGCCGATGTCGCCGCCCGCCTCGGGGCGCGGGTGGTGGCGGTGGACCTGAGCGGCGCCGCCGATGCCTGCCGCACCAACAACGCGGTCCACGGACCGCGCATGGAGGTGGTGCAGGCCTCGTTCTATGCCCTGCCCTTCCGCAAGGACGTATTCGACGGCCTGTACTGCATGGGGGTGATCCAGCACACCCCCGACCCCGAACGCACCATGCGCGTGCTGCCGGCCTACGTGAAACCGGAGGGACGACTCGTCTACAATTTCTACGAGGTCTCCGCCTATTCCAAGGCCCAGCCTATCAAGTACGCGCTGCGGCTGGTGACGCCGCACCTGCCCAACCTGGCCAACCACTGGCTGTCGCTGCTGCTGACGACGATGCTGTTTCCCGTGACCTGGCTCCTGTCGCGGATCCCGAAGGTGCGCATCCTCAACGTCGCCATGCCCATCTGCGCCAGCCACGACCCGGCCCTGACGCTGCGCCAGCAGTTCATCTGGACGCTCCTCGACACCTTCGACTGGTACTCCCCCCGCTACGAGAACCGCCAGCGCCACCACGAGGTGGCGAACCTCCTGCGAAAGATGGGGCTCAAGGAAGTGGACAGCGCCGACGGCCTGGCCTGGGCGAAACGGGGCGATACACCACCACTCACAACGGTCACACCGGTCACACCGTCCGCAGCACCCCGCCGGTGAGCGGACGGGGACTGCCCGTGGTGCCGGGGAAGGTCAGCGGCAGGCCCCGCAGGCTGCGCACGGCGAGGAAGGCGAAGGCCTGAGCCTCCAGGGCGTCGCCGTCCCAGCCCACGCTCTCCACCGGCTCCACCGGCGCCTCAAGCCGCCGCCGCAGCGCCGCCATCAGCTCCGGGTTGTGCCGCCCGCCGCCGCACACCAGCCAAAGGGTCGGCGGCACCGGCAGGTGCTCGAGCGCCCGGGCCACCGCCAGCGCGGTGAAGGCGGTCAGGGTGGCGGCCCCATCCTCGGGCCGCACGTGGCCGGCCACCAGCCGCTCCAGCGCCGCCCGGCGCATGGCGGCGCCGCGCACCAGCGTCCGTTGGAGCCTGGCGAGCGCGAAGTCGTCGCGATCGAGGGACTTGGGCGGCGGGCGCAGGAAATAGGCGTGGTCGGCGAGTTCGGCCAGCACCTCCTCGTCCACCGTGCCGGCCCGGGCCAAAGCCCCGTCGTGGTCCACCGGCCGTCCGGTGTGGCGCAACGCCCAGTCGTCGATCAGGGCATTGCCGGGGCCGGTGTCAAAGGCGATCAGTTCCCCCGCCTCGCCGATCCAGGTCACGTTGCCGACACCGCCCAGATTGAGGACGGCGAGCGGCCGGGCCAGGCCATGGGCCAGCGCCGCGTGATAAATCGGCACCAGCGGCGCCCCCTGACCACCCGCCGCCACGTCGGCGGCGCGAAAGTCGCACACCACGTCGATCCCGGTCTTGCGGGCCAGCAGGTCACCGTCTCCGATCTGCCAGGTGAGGCGACTCTCCGGCCGGTGCAGCACGGTCTGTCCGTGAAAGCCGATCAGGTCCACCGCCCCGGCATCCATCCCGGCCCGTGACAGCAGGGCGAAGACGGCATCCACATGGTGGAGGGTGACCTCGCGCTCCACCTGGAGCACCGGCCCCTGGCCGGCGAGAACCGCCCGCAGACGGGCGCGCATGGCCGGCTCGTAGGGCACGGTCAGCGCCGGCCCGAACGCCTGGACCTCGTGACCGTCGGTCACCAGCATGGCGGCATCCACCCCGTCCAGGGACGTGCCACTCATGAGGCCGATGGCGCGCATCGCTTACTCCCTCTCCCCCTCGAGGGGGAGAGGGTCGGGGTGAGGGGGTGGGGCAACCGGCACG
>JAMOBE010000120.1:0-9607 GCA_039908285.1 Alphaproteobacteria bacterium | reverse complement strand
CGGACTGATGATCGGTCGCAATGGGCCGAAGCTTCTCGAGTTCAACGTCCGCTTCGGCGACCCCGAGTGCCAGACCCTGCTGATGCGCCTGCGCTCCGACCTGCTGACGGCCCTGATGGCGGCGGCGGAGGGACGACTCGGCGACATCGACCTCGCCTGGCATGACCATGCCGCGGTGGTGGTGGTGATGGCCGCCAAGGGCTATCCGGGCTCCTATGCCCGCGGAAGCGAGATCCTGGGCCTCGACCGCGCCGCCGCCCTGCCCGACGTGCAGGTGTTCCACGCCGGAACCCGGGCGGACCGGGGCCACGTCCTGGCCGACGGCGGCCGGGTGCTCTCCGTCGCCGCGACGGGTCCGACCGTCGCAAAGGCAAAGGCGCGGGCCTATGCCGGTGTCGACGCCATCGACTGGCCTGACGGCTTCTGCCGCCGCGACATTGGCTGGCGCGCCGTGGGACGTTGAGCGGCAGACTCCTGGGTTGCCTTGGATATGGTGGTTGGCGTATGACTGGGCACACGAGATGTTGATGTGTGCCGGACATGGGGAGAACACCAGCGATGGATGAAGGAATTCTGACCGGGCAGGACCAGCCCGACACCGCCGCCAGGCTGACGTCCTACGTCGAGCGCATGGAGCGCCTGCTGGACGAGGTCGATGGGCTGAAGGATGCCGTGAAGGACCTGAAGGCCGAGATCAAGGCCGACGGCTTCAACGTCAAGGCCGTGGACCGGGTGGTGGCGTTCCGCCGCAACAAGGGCGCCGCCGACAAGGAGGCCGAGTTCATCAACGACGTGCTGCTCTATGCCCACGTCACCGGCACGCCCCTCGACGTGGAGCTTGGCGACGACCGCGGCGAGGACCGTCACGACTGACCCGACCCAACACCCGAGGGAGTTGACCCATGGCGCAGGCGCAGGGCAGGGCGACCACGGTCCAGAATCCGGCGATACGCGCGGAGGAACTGCGCGACGTCATCGCCAGAGTCAGTGCGGTCGCGATCAAGCTCCTCCCCAGGAACAAGATCGAGGCCACGATCTCCAAGTGGCTGTCGGGCGTCAAGAGGCCACCAACCGATGGAGACTTCGCCGACCTGCTGCACAATGCCACGATGATGGCGATGGCCCTCGCCCTGTTCGCCCCCAGCCTGTCCGGCCAGACCGCCATCGACCGCTTCGCCCGCCAGCGCAAGGCCACCGGTCCCGACGACGCGGCGGCGATCGAGGCCCTGCGCCGGTCCCGCTTCCGCCTGTTCTCCCTTGAAAAGGCCCTGCCGCCCTTCGGCTTCCAGGCGCGTGACCTGGCCACCGGCGAAACCCTGCACGTGATCGACGGCGGGATTCCGGCACGCTGCGTCGGTCTGTCCATCGCCGCCCGCCTCTGCCCCGTGGACGGTGACATCATGGTCCCCGTCGGCCCGACCACGCCGCTCGACGACGCCATGCTCACCCTGGCGCGGCAGTGGATCCGGCCGAATGGCCGCGGCCTCGCCGCGCAGCGCTGTTCCGAGGCCCTCTACCGTCATGCCGTGCGTCACGGCGCCCCACGGGTGCCGGGTCTCAACTCGACGGCGACGGCGACGGAGAGGGAAGAGGTCGTGGAGAGCGCTCCCAGAACCTTCCCCTTCGGGCCCGGGGACGGGCCGCTGCACCATCTCGCCTTCACCTTGTCCCGTTCGGGGGCCGCGCCGACGGCGGCGGAGATTCAGTCGGTCCGCGCGATGTCCAGCAGCTTCGAAATCGTCACCATGATCATCGCCGTTGCCGCCGCCCGCCATCTCGGGGCGCAATCCCTTGCCACCGCCTACGAGGCGCTGGCGCTGATCCAGATGGAAACCGTCGAGCGCCGCGCCGCGAGCGGGCTGCCGGGCTCACTGAACAGGGTGATGACCATGCTTGCCCAGGCCATGGCCAGTGGTGATGCCCCGCCCACGGTCATGGACCTGTTTGACGACCTGCGCCGCCGCGTCAGCGTCACCTCACCGAGGCAAAAGACCACGAACAGCGATCTCGACAAGGTTCTCGGCCGCATCCAGGCCCTGCGGGAAAAGACGGTCGATCGCGGCTGCACCGAGCAGGAGGCACTGCTGGCCGCCGAGAAGGTGGCGGAACTCCTCGACCGCTATGGCCTGTCCCTCTCAGAGGTTGAACTGAAGGATCAGACCTGCGAGGGCGCGAGTATCTCGACCGGTCGCAAGCGCACCGGCCCGGTCGACACCTGTATTACGGCGGTGGGCCGCTTCTGCGATTGCCGGGTGTGGAGAGAGAAGATGGCGACCGGCGAGATCCACTACGTCTTCTTCGGCCTGCCCGCCGACGTCGCCGGCGCCCGCTATCTCTACGACCTGGTGATGCTGGCCTTCGAAACGGAAACGGAGATGTTCAAGGCCGGCCCCCTCTACGCCGGGCACCATTCCGGCGAGCGCCGCAGCGCCACCAACTCGTTCCAGCTCGGCCTTGCCTACGGCATCGCCACCAAGCTGGATACTCTACACGAAACCCGGGAAGCCTCCATGCGCACCTCCACCGGCCGCGACCTGGTGCCCATCAAGGAGGCGATCGTGGAGGACGAACTGGCCAAGCTCGGCATGACCTTCACCACCCGCGTCAGCAACGCAGGCAAACGGGTGCTCTCCGACGCCTACCACGCCGGCATCGAAGCCGGCGACCGCTTCGAATACCGCCCCGGCATCGAGCAGGGCGAATGATTACCATGGGAGGAGTCCGATGAAAGGCCGTTGCACCGCATTCGTTGTCGCCGTCGCGTTGCTGGCGCCGGTCGCCGCCGCTCGGGCGCAGAGCCCTTATCAAAAGGTCCAGCCGGTGCTGGCCACGTCCGCGACCGTGCTGGACGAGAAGCTTTTGCTGCCGGATGGGTCACCGCTGACCATTACCTCGACCATCGTCACCATCGACCCCGGGGAGGAGACCGCGTGGCACAAGCACGGGGTGCCGCTCTACGTCTACATCCTGTCCGGAGAGGTGACGGTGGACTACGGCGACAAGGGCACGCGCACCTTCGGTCCCGGCGGCGCGTTCATGGAGGCCATGGACCACTGGCACCGCGGCACCAACCGCGGCAAGGAGCCGGTCCGCATCCTCGCCGTCTACATGGGATCCGACAAGGCCCAGAACGTCATTCCCAGGAACTGAAACAGACGCGCCGCAACCACTGAGCGTCGATTGACATCGGCGCGGAGTCGGTGCCAAATGGTGGGCCGGGCCAAATGGAGGCCTGGGCTTGATGGGCTGGGGAGAGGCCGTTTGCGGTCGTCATGGGGCGTCGGCGCGTGTGTGCTCCTTTTGGCGCTCCTGGTGGCGGGAGCCGCGGGGGCGGAGCCGACGGGTGGGCCGGGTGGTCCGGTGCCCTTTTCCCGGCAGCAGTTCCACAAGGCCTTGCGGGAGAGTGGTGAGGACGCGCTCGGCGGGGGCGACTCGCTGGAGGCCTTCAACCGCCGTGTCTTCGCGTTCAACCGCTTCGCCGTGGACCAGGTGGTCGACCCCATGTCCAGGACGCTGGGCGAGTGGCTGCCCGACCCCGTCAAGACCGCCGGCCACAACGTCTACTCCAACCTGGTGGAGCCTGAGTTCATCGTCACCAACCTGATGGTGGACGACCATCGGCAGGCGTTGATCTCGACGCAGCGGTTCCTCATCAATTCGACGGTGGGTCTCGGCGGAATATTCGATCCGGCGAGTCGCCTCGGCCTCGAGCGGCGCGAGGTCGAGATGGCCGAGGGCCTGTGTGCGACGGGAGTGCTGCCCGGCCCCTACGTGGTCCTGCCCCTGATCGGTCCCACCAACGTCACCAGCGCCGGGCTGGTCACCGGGTTCTTCGCCGTCGAGTGGTGGCTCTTGAGCTGGATTTCGACGACCCTGGCCACCGCCGACCTCGTGGTCGACATCAGCGCCTCGGCGGCCAGCCTGCGCTATGCCCGCGATCTTCCCAATGATAGGGCCACCGATCCCTACGAGGCGCAACGCGCCGAGTATCGGGACTACATCCGCAGGGGCTGTCTCTCGCCGCGGCCGTCGCAGACGGCTCTGGCCCGATAGGCATCCGGCCCGATGGCCTCCTCCTTCGTCCGACGCTGGCTGGCCTGCCTTTTCCTGGTGTTCGCCACCTACAATCCCTCCCACTATTCCTATGTCCACTGGGCGACGGAGGGAGATCCGCTCGGGTGGGGGTTCGCGTCCACCGGAGTCATCCTGATCGGCGCCTATCTGCTGGCGTTCCAGGTGCTCCTGTCCTCCATCGGACTGCGGGGCATGCTGGCCGGAGCGGTCATCGCCGTCTGCACCTGCATCGAGGTGATCCGGCTGCGCCTGGACGACGGCCAACTGCAATGGCTGATCGAGGTCATCCTCCTGACGGTGGTCGCCACCACCCTGGCCACCGGCATCTCATGGTCCTTCCTGGCCACCCGGCTGACCGGACAGAAACACAAGCGCTACCTCAACAAGGAAAAGAAGCGTGCGCCCGTGGGGTGATCGTCCGGAACGAGCCCTATCGCGGCTCAGCCGCGATAGGTTGGTACCGTATGTACTCAAGTCGGACAGACTGCGCTGTAGGGGTTTCGCTGTAGAAACTAACCGTTTCCCGCAGAAAAGTAATTGCTCACCTGGGGTGAGGCGCAAGGAGGAACGGGCGGGCTGGGGCCGTCCACACCATCAGTAGTACAGCGTATGCCCTCGCGTCTGGCTACACCACTGATCCGCAACGGCGTCGCCCCCGGGCGGGGTAAGCAATTACCGTGACCTGGCTCGTTCAATCTGGCGTGGCGCACTACACGATTTGCCTCAATTCAGAAGGCTCAGCGATCGGTAGCGGGATGTCGGCGGGGATGCTGGATGGCCCGGACTTTATCCAACCCTTTGATATTGTTGGCGCACCCGACGAGATTCGAACTCATGACCTCTGCCTTCGGAGGGCAGCGCTCTATCCAGCTGAGCTACGGGTGCGTAATGCGGAGACCGTCCGTGCCGGACCTTACCGGATGTTCCCAGGTGTTTGCAAGCCGGTTTCTCGGCCGCATCAGTGGGATCGCGTCTTGTCTTGGGCCTTGGGATTGAGTAGTGTGACGCCGGTTCAGTCATAACAGAGTCAAGTCGTCGTCAAATCGCCGAACGATCAATGGGAAATTCGGAATCGACAACCCGGGGACATGTGAAGCCGAAGCGGGTCTGTCTTATGGCGGTCCTGGTCATGGCTCTGCTCCTTGCGGGGTGCGCGGGGCAGTATCAGACCCGTGGAGAAGCGCTGCGCCGCGATCAGGGCACGCCGCGCATTCTGCTGATGCCCATGGACGTGGAACTCAGCGAGCTGTCACCGGGGGGCACGGAGGTGCCCAACGGCGACTGGACGCACGCCGGCATGCGGAACATCGAGACTGCGGCCACGGCGTTCCTGAATGGCCGCGGGGCGCGCCTGGTGGCCTATGTGCCGCCCCCCGCCGACAGTGCCGAGAGCCATGACGACGGGCAACTGGTCGCCCTCGACGAGGTCCTGGGCGGGCACATCAAGAGCCAGCAGGAGGCACCGACCCAGCAGATTCCCACCAAGGGAGCACGCTTCGACTGGTCGCTTGGCCCGGCGGCGGTGGCGCTCGGGAAGCGGTACGCGGCCGACTATGCGCTGTTCGTCCATGTCAAGGACAGCTACATGGGCGTGGGACGCATGGTGTATGCCGTCGTCGCCTTCAGCGTGCTGGGAGTGTACGATTCGGGCGGCCACCAGAGGGGCTCGGCCTCGCTGGTGGATCTCTCGAACGGCAATGTCGTCTGGCACCATGCCTTCTCGCGCAATTCGGGCGACCTGCGGGAAGCCGGCGTCGCTGCCGAGTCGGTGCGCCTTTTGCTCAACGGATTGCCGCGATGATCAGTCGGCGACACTTCACCAGGGGTCTTGGTGCCGGCCTGGTCTGCGGGGTGTCCGGGTGCGTCACCACCCAGGCCAACCAGCCCGACGTCCCCCCCGGCTACCGGCCCACCGACGCCGATGAGGTCGGTCTGTTGCGGGTCTTCGACCGGATGGAGGAGAAGCTCAAGAAATCCGCCCTGCACCTGAAGACTCCGGCCCTTACCGCCTACCTGAAGGACATGTGCTGCCGCATGGCGGCGCCCTACTGCCCGGACATCCGGGTGTATGTGGTCCGCAACCCCGAGTTCAACGCGTCGATGGCCTCGAACGGCATGATGCAGGTGCACACCGGTTTCCTGCTGTGGTGCGCCAACGAGTCCCAGGTGGCGGCGGTGCTGGGGCATGAGTTGGGTCACTACCTGCGCCGCCATAGCATCAACCGCCGGCGAGACATTGTGGGGAAACGGGATGCCGCCGCCTTTCTCGGCCTCACCGGCCTGGCCAGCATCCCCGGCATGAGCGAGGCCGCCCAGACCCTCATCTTCTACAGCGTTCAGGCCTACAGCCGGGAGCATGAGAGCGAATCCGACGCCGTCGGCATCCGGCTGATGGCCAGGGGCGGCTACGACCCGGTGGAGGCCGCCCGGGTCTGGGAGCGGATGATTGCCGTGCAGCGCCAGGCCGGCAACGACCCCACCTATACGAAACAGCAGATCTTCAGCAGCACCCATCCCCTTGAGGCGGAACGCATGGGCGCTCTCTACGGCCTGGCCCGGGGACTTGGCCCGCCCAAGGACCCGCCGCCCGCCGGGCTCATGGAGCACGTGCGACCGCTGCGGGGCATGATGCTGGACGATCAGGTGAAGTCGGGCGACGACAAGACCACCGAGGCCCTGCTCGGCACCATCCTGCGCGACAATCCCGACGACGTGGGCATGGTCCATTTCCACATGGGCGAGATGTATCGGCGGCGCCAGAACACCAGCGATCTTGGTCTCGCCCTCGCGTCCTATCAGTGGGCGCTGGCCAGCGACGGCGCGCCCCCCGAGACCCACCGCTCCATGGGGCTGGTGCTGCGGAAGCTGGGCCGCCAGGGGGATGCCATGGACTCGTTCCGCACCTACCTCCGCCTTCGTCCGGATGCGGATGACCGCGACGTGGTGCAGCGCTATCTGGCGGAGGGATAGGGGCCATGATCCTGCGCATGACGGCCGTGGTGCTGGCCCTGCTGGTGGCGGGGTGCTCGGAGTATATACTCATTGGTCCGAAGGAGATGAAGACGTCGGTTGTGTTCTCCCGACGACTGGAAGTTATCCCCGATGTCGCCATAAGCGTCCATCCTCAACGGAGTTTTGCCACCATCGAGGGCTTCGACCTGGATACCCTGATGGTGTGGCCCGGGATCAGGGACGGCCATCCCCTCTCTCCGGTGATGCCCGACTGGCCGGAGGGACGGACGCCCCCGTTCAAGATCACCATGGCCGATACCGAACTGGTGGAGTTCGTCGAAACCAGCCTGCGCGGGTTTCTCGACGTGCCGGTGACCACGAAGGATGTCAGGCCCACCACCCTGGACGGCCATCCGGGCATCCGCTTCCGCTACGCCTATACCCTCAAGGATGACAAGGGAGGTCTCGACTACGAGGGGATCGCCGTGGCGGCGACGAAGAAGGGCCGGCTTTACGTCATTGCCTATCAGGGCACGCGCATCTATCATTTCGCCAAGCATCTGAAGGCGGCGGAACATGTCATCGCGACGGCGAAGCTGTCCTCCGGCAAGGGTAGCGAAGACACCAGCGACGAGGACCGGTAGGATCACCCTCCCGGCGTGGAGCTGGCCACCTGGGCGGGGCCGGGCGGCATGATCATCGAACGGCGTGTCGTCATATTTCCCATACCAGACCTTCTCGACGCCATGCGTGACCATGGCGAAAAGATTGGACGCCGCCTCCCTGCGATGGCGCCTGAATCCCTGGTCTTTGACCCGGGTGTCGACGATGCCCTGGTCGTTCGTTTTCCGGCGCGTGGCATCAGCGTGCCGGTTCCGGCACTCGGCATCAGCGCGCCGGTGCAGGAGGTCGTCTTCAACCGCGAGGAAGTTGCCGCTTCCCTCATCCGCTACTGCCGTAAGCAAAGGGTCCCCATCCCTCGTGCGGGCAGCAAGAAACTGGAACGGCACCGGGATGGCGGAGCGGCCTTGCTGATACAGAATCAGCCGTTGAGCGCGCGGGCGATGATCATTGACGATCAGGAGGTCATGCGCAGCATCGTCAGAAGACTCCTGCTCAAGATCGGACTGACCGAGGTCTTCGAGGCGACCGGCGGTGAGAACGCGTTCGAAATGCTGCGAAAGGGTGCCGAGATTGATCCGGACATCTTCATCTGCGACCTGCACATGGAGAAGATGGACGGCATCGAGTTCGTCCGCCGACTGCGCGCCGACAAGACAAGCCACCATCACCGCAAGCCGGTGCTCATCCTGACCGCGGACAAGGAGACCGCTCATCGTGACAAAGCGATGAGGGCCGGAGCGAGTCAGGTTCTTGCCAAACCCATCGCCGCCGAGGAACTCGGCCGGGAAATCAGTTTCGCCCTCGGCTACGTGGATGCCGGCCCGGATGCCGCTCCCGATTTCTTGAAGTCGTGAGCATGGGAAGGGTCCTCGCCATCATCGCCGTCGTGCTCCTGATCGCCGGAGCCGGTGCCGGGTATGTCCAGTGGTCCCGCCAGACGGCGGTGAGCGTCACCCGCCCCTCCCGCGGCGCGGCGGTGCAGGCGGTCTATGCCACCGGCACCGTGGAGCCGGAAACCTGGGCCCGGGTCGGCCCGGTGGTCGCCGGCCGCATCGCCGAGCTTCTCACCGCCGAGGGACGGGAGGTGAAGCAGGGCCAGCCCCTGGTGCGCCTCGACGACCGCGAGGCCCGGGCCATGCTGGCCGAGGTCGAGGCCAGGCTCCATTATTGGGAGAGCGAGGTCGGTCGCCAGAAAACCCTGGCCGAGCGCGGCCACGCCAGCCGCGACGCCCTGGAAAAGGCGCAGAGCGAATCCCGCCAGACGCAGTTCGCCGCGACGGCGGCCCGCAAGCGCCTGTCCGATACCGTGCTGACCGCTCCCATCGACGGCGTGGTGCTGCGCCGCGACGGCGAGATTGGCGAAACGGTGGACAAGAACCAGGTCCTGCTGTGGGTCGGCCGCGAGCGGCCCCTGCGCATCACCGCCGATGTGGATGAGGAGGACATCCCCCGCGTCCAGCCCGGCCAGCGGGTGCTGATCAAGGCCGATGCCTTTCCCGGACAGGTGCTGGAGGGCCGGGTGGCGTCGGTGACGCCCAAGGGGGATCCCCTCACCAAAAGCTTCCGCGTGCGCATCGCCCTGCCCGGAGACACGCCGGTGCTGATCGGCATGACCACCGAGATCAACATCGTGACCAATGAGGTGGCGGACGCGCTGCTGGTTCCGGCGTCGGCGGTGGTGGAGGGGCGGGTGTGGGTGGTGGAGGCCGGCCTGGCCCACTCCCGTCCCATCGACACCGGCATCCGGGGACGCGACCGCATCCAGGTCACCGGGGGACTGACCAGCGACGAGTCGATCCTCGCCAACCCGCCCACCGGTCTGACGGAGGGCCGGCCGGTGCGGGTAATAATGAGGGATTAGAACAGGTGAAGCTTGAGAGCGTACTGGCAACACACGCTCCCTCTCCCCCTCGAGGGGGAGAGGGCCGGGGTGAGGGGGTGGGGCAGCCGGCACCAT
>JAMOBE010000014.1:0-59517 GCA_039908285.1 Alphaproteobacteria bacterium | reverse complement strand
GTGTCGCCATCGCCCGAAAGCTTTTGGTTCGGCTCAATGCCAAAGCACGCGAAATTAGACAGGAATGCGCATTTGCTACTTGACAGCCCAGACAGTCGCTCACCCCGGCCCTCTCCCCCCCGAGGGGGAGAGGGAGTCCTGATTCCTGAGAGGAATCAGCTCGCCCGGATGTAGCCGATGAAGCGATCCACGTCGTCGCGCAGGTGTTCGGCCTGTACCGACAGTTCCTGCGCCGACTCCAGGACCTGGCCCGAGGCCCGGCGCGTGTCGGCCGAGGTCTGGTTGACCACGGTGATGGCGGATGACACCTGGGTAGTGCCGGCGGATGCCTGCTCGACGTTGCGGGCGATTTCCCGGGTTGCCGCGTCCTGCTCCTCGACGGCGGCGGCGATGGCCGAGCCGACTTCGCTGATTTCGCCGATGGTGGCGGTGATGGTGCGAATCGCATCGACGGCCTCGGTGGTGGCGTTCTGCACCGCCGAGATCTGGCTGGAAATCTCGTCGGTGGCCCGGGCGGTCTGGTTGGCGAGAGACTTGACCTCGTTGGCGACGACGGCGAAGCCCTTGCCGGCCTCTCCGGCCCGGGCGGCCTCGATGGTGGCATTCAAGGCCAGCAGGTTGGTCTGGCTGGCGATATCGGTGATCAGATTGACCACGTCGCCAATCTTGGAGGCGGCGGCGGCCAGGCCCTGAACCAGGGCGTTGACGTTGTCCGCCTGCGACACCGCCCCCTGCGACACCTTCAGCGAGTGGACGACCTGGCGGCCGATTTCCTTGATCGACGACGACAGCTCATCGGCGGCGGCGGCCACGGTCTGGACGTTGGTTGACGCCTGCTCGGCGGCGGCGGCGACGGTGGTGGACTGGTTCACCGTCTGGTCGGCCACCGTCGACATCTCCCTGGCGGAGGCCTGCAGTTCGGTGGCGGCGGAGGAGACGATCTGGACGATGCCCTTGACGCTGGCCTCGAAGCTGCCGGCCAGTTCGTTCATCGCCGCGGTGCGATCGGCCTCGGCCCGGCGCTTCATTTCCTCCTGCTCGGCCTGAAGCTGGGCGACGCGGACGGCATTCTCCTTGAACACCTGCACGGCGCGGCTCATGGCGCCGACTTCGCCCGAGTCGTCCCGGCCGGGCACCTCCACCTGAAGCTCGCCGCTGGCCAGGCGGCCCATGACGTCGGTCATGGCCACGAGCGGACGGTTGATGCTGCGGCCAATGAGGAACCCGGCCCCGCCGATCAGCGCCAACGCCAGGACGGCGATGATCGTGCTCCAGGTGTCGATTCTGATGGCGATGGCGTCGAACTGCTCGTCGGCCTCGTGACTCTCCTGTTCAATCGCCGCCTGGAAGGCGGTGAGGGCCTTGTTGGCCGTGGCCACGTGCTCGTCGATCCTGCGGTCCAGGTCCTTGATCTCGGCCGGGGTGTCACTGGCAGCACGGAGGATCGGCAGCATGCGGGTCTCGTACAACTCGACCATGGAGCGTAGCGCCGCCGCGCCCTCCTTCGCCAGCCGGCGTTCCTCGTCGGTGTCGGCTGCCTTGACGATGGCGGCGATGTCCTCCTCCGTCTCGGTCTTCAAGGCCTGCCATTCCTTCGATTCGAGGTTGCGGTTGATGATGGCGTCGGCGATGGCTCCATAGAGCTTGCCGCCCATGGCGGCGGCCTCGCCGATGCGGATGGCGTCCCTGGCCCGGCCGGCCCCCTCGTCCTGCAGATCGCGCATGGTGCCGATGCCGGTGATGGCGATGGCCACCAGGGTGCACAAGGCTATGATCGAAATCGTCGATCCGGCCAGCAGCTTTCGTCCGATCGTCCAGTTCATCCGCAATCTCCCCCTACCAAGGAATCCCCCCCCCGACTTTCGGGGGAACGCCGTGGCTACCTGATGGCTTGATCAAGGTCAAGGAAATTCCCGTATCCGGATTTCGCAACGCAACAGGGGGGGAGACGGTGCTTGTTGGCGGGTGGAGGGACAGCTATAAAGGGCCGGCATCGACGGGGTGACGGGGTGGGGGAGAGTGCCATGGCCATCTGCAGCATGACCGCGTTCGCGCGGGGCCAGGGCAACGATCCCGGGCCGCCGGCCTACGCCTGGACGTGGGAGGCCCGCAGCGTCAACGCCAAGGGCCTGGACGTGCGCCTGCGCTTGGCCCCGGGATTCGAGGCGCTGGAACTGGCGGTGCGGGACCTGGTAACGAAGCGCTTCAAGCGCGGCAGCATTTCCCTCTCCCTCTCCGCGAGCCGCACCGGCGAGCGGGCGGTGATGCGGCTCAACGAACCCCTGCTGGATCAGCTTCTCGACATCGCCGCCGCGGCGCAGGCCCGTCTCGGCGAGCGGGTGGCGCCGCCCCGGCTCGACGGCCTCCTCGCCGTCCGCGGGGTGCTGGAGCCCATCGAGGACGTCGAGGACGAAGCGGCGGTCAGGGCGCGTGAGGCGCGAGTCCTCCGCACCCTCGATGAGACCATGACGGCGCTGGCGGCGATGCGCGAGGAGGAGGGAGCCCGGCTCGCGGCGGTGCTGGGCGGACAGCTCGACCTCATCGAGACTCTGTCCACCCAGGCCGCCTCCACCGCCGCCCTGCGGCCGGAGGCGATCCGCGAGCGGCTGCGCACGCAGGTGGCGACCCTGCTGGAGGCCTCTCCCGCCCTGTCCGAGGAGCGGCTGGCCCAGGAGGTGGCGCTGCTGGCGGTCAAGGGCGACATCCGCGAGGAGGTGGACCGCCTGCTCTCCCATGTCGCCGCCGCCCGCGCCCTTCTCGCCGAGGGCGGGGCCGCCGGCCGCCGGCTCGACTTCCTGTGCCAGGAGTTCAACCGCGAGGCCAACACCCTGTGCGCCAAGTCATCCAACGTGGACCTGACCCGGCTCGGCCTCGATCTCAAGGCCACCATCGACCAGGTGCGCGAGCAGGTGCAGAACATCGAGTGAGAGGCTGAAAATGCATTGGCCGCATGACTATGAGAGCCCTCTCCCCCCCCTTCAGGGGGGAGAGGGTTGGGTGAGGGGGGAACTGAAATTCCCGAGATGGTGCCGGTTGCCCCACCCCCTCACCCCGGCCCTCTCCCCCTCGAGGGGGAGAGGGGGATTGGATTTGCGATTCATTTTCAGCCTTTGAGTCCCACCATGACCATGTCCCCTTCTCCCACCAGGGTTCAGCCCGAGCTGCGGCGCCGCGGCGTGATGCTGGTGCTGTCCTCGCCGTCCGGTGCCGGCAAGTCCTCGATCTCACGGGCCCTGCTGGAGCGGGATCCCCAGCTTCACATGTCGGTGTCGGTCACCACCCGGGCGCCCCGCCCGGGGGAGGTCCACGGCCGGGACTATTACTTCATCACCCTCCAGGAGTTCCAGCGCATGCTGGATAACAAGGAGTTTCTGGAACACGCCAGGGTGTTCGACAACCGCTACGGCACCCCACGGCCGGCGGTGGAGCAGGCCCTGGCCGCCGGCCAGGACGTGCTGTTCGACATCGACTGGCAGGGGACGCAGCAGCTCGAGGGCAATGCCGGCAAGGATCTGGTCAGCATCTTCATCCTGCCGCCGTCGGTGGCGGAACTGGAGCGTCGCCTGTACTCCCGCGCCCAGGACAGCGAAGAGGTGGTGCGCAAGCGCATGGCCAAGGCCGCCGATGAAATGAGCCACTGGCCGGAATACCACTACATCGTCGTCAACCACGACCTGGAGGAAAGCATCGCCAGCGTTCAGGCCATCCTTCGCGCCGAACGCCTGCGCCGCGACCGCCAGGTGGGCATGGCGGAATTCGTCAACCGCATGCGGGAAGGATAGGGTGGGGGGCCGCTCTATCTACGCCGACCTTCGCCTCGGCAATCTGGCGCGTCCCGGGCTGGAGGAGATCAACGTCACCGCCCTGGTCGATACCGGCGCCCTGCACCTGTGCATCCCCGAGCACGTGGCCGTGCAGCTCCAGCTTGCCGTTCTGGAGAAGCGCGAGGTGCAGACCGCCGACGGCCGCTCACACTTGGTGGATTACGTCGGGCCGGTCCGCATCTCGCTCCTTGGGCGCACCTGCGTCACCGGTGGCCTGGTGCTGGGCGGTCAGGCCCTGCTGGGGGCCATTCCCATCGAGGACATGGATCTGGTCATCGAACCCGCCCGCCAGCGGCTGACGGTCAACCCCGCCAGCCCCAATATCCCGCTGTCGTTTGCGAAGGGGATCGGAGCCGGTGAAAGATTACCCGTGTCGGGAATGGGAACCCTGTTGCGCGGTCGGGGTCTTGCCGGTATGGTTCCGGCCAGTCCGCACCGCAGGGGTTCCGACGAATGTTCTACTACCCGCTTACGGCTAATTCCTGGGGCCAGGAGGAAATCGACGCCATCCACCGGGTGATCGCCAGCGACCGCTTCACCAAGGGACCGCACGTCGAGGAGTTCGAGGAGGCCTTCGCCCGCTACCACGACCGAAAATTCGCGGTCATGGTCAACTCCGGCTCGTCCGCCAACCTGCTGGCCGTGGCGGCCATGTCCTTCCATGGCAACCGCCCGCTGCAACGGGGCGACGAGGTGATCGTCCCGGCCATCTCGTGGAGCACCACCTTCCACCCGCTGCAGCAGTATGGCCTGCGGCTGCGCTTTGTCGATGTGGACCTTGAAACCCTCAACATGGACGTGGGCCAGCTTGAAAAGGCGCTGACGCCCGCCACCCGGGCGGTGGTCGGGGTCAGCATCCTCGGCAATCCGGCCCGTCTCGACGTGATGCGCGACTTTGCCGAGCGGCACGGCCTGTGGTTCTTCGAGGACAACTGCGAGTCGCTGGACGCCCGCCTGGATGGCCGCCTGACCGGCGCCTTTGGCCACATCTCCACCTTCAGCTTCTTCTTCTCCCACCACATTTCGACGATGGAGGGGGGGATGGTGCTGACCGATGACGAGGAGCTGTTCTTCCTCCTGCGGGCGTTGCGCGCCCATGGCTGGACCCGCGACGTGCCGCCGGGCTCGCCCTATTTCGAGCGCAAGTCCACCGACTTCTACGAGGCCTATCGCTTCATCCTGCCCGGCTACAACGTGCGGCCGCTGGAGATGAGCGGAGCCGTCGGCACCGAGCAGCTTCGCAAGCTGCCGGCCATGACCGCCCTGCGGCGGCGCAATCTGGCCCTGTTCCAGGAGTTGTTCGCCAACGATCCCCACTTCCTGATCCAGCGGGAGACCGGGGTCAGTTCGGCGTTCAGCTTCACCCTGATCGTGCGGCCGGAAACCGGACTCGACCGGACGCGGGCCCTGGAGGCCCTGCATGAGGCCAGCATCGAGTTCCGCATCATCACCGGCGGCAACTTCCTGCGCCACGACGTCATCCGCCACTATGACTACGAGGTGGTGGGCGGTGCCGCGCCCAACGCCGATATCGCCCATGACCGCGGCTTCTTCGTCGGCAACCATCCCCATGACCTGCGCCCGCAGATCGAGCGGCTGCGCGAGGTCCTGAACTCCGTCTACTGATCGCCAGGAGCGCAATACCATGTCCTACAACATTCTCGTCACGGGCGGGGCCGGCTATCTCGGCAGCATCCTGGTGCCCGAACTGCTTGCCCTCGGCCACAAGGTCACGGTGCTGGACAACTTCATGTTCCGGCAGAACAGCCTGTCCCATGTCTGCGCCAATCCCAATTTCGACGTGGTGAACGGCGACGCCCGCTCCGAGCAGCTCCTGGCGCCGCTGGTCAAGGCCGCCGACGTGATCATCCCCCTCGCCGCCCTGGTGGGAGCGCCGCTGTGCTCCAAGGACCCGATCGGGGCCACCAGCACCAATCGCGACGGCCAGCTCATGCTGCTGAAGATGGTGAGCCGCACTCAGCGCGTTCTCATGCCCATCACCAACAGCGGCTACGGCATCGGCGAGTCCGGCAAGCACTGCACCGAGGAGACCCCGCTCCGCCCGATCTCCCTCTATGGCCAGCACAAGGTGGAGGTGGAAAAGGCGGCGCTGGACATGGGCAACGCCATCAGCTTCCGCCTCGCCACCGTGTTCGGCATGGCGCCCCGCATGCGCATCGACCTCCTGGTCAACGACTTCGTCTATCGGGCCGTCATGGACCGCGCCGTGGTGCTGTTCGAGAGCCACTTCAAGCGCAATTACATCCACATCCGCGACGTGACCCGCGTCTTCATCCATGGCATGGACAACTTCGATGCCATGAAGGGGCGCCCCTACAATGTCGGACTGTCGGACGCCAACCTGTCCAAGGCCGAGCTGTGCGAGCGCATCCGTCGCCAGCTTCCCAACTTCGTTCCGGTGGAGGCCCCCATCGGCGAGGACCCGGACAAGCGCGACTATATCGTCTCCAATGACCGCATCGAGGGGACGGGGTGGCGGCCGAAGCACTCCCTGGACGACGGCATCGCCGAACTGATCAAGGGCTACCGGATGATCCGCAACGCCATCTACGGCAACGTGTGAGCAAGCCAGGGAAATGGGGAACTGCGCGATGATCATCAGCAAGACCCCGTTCCGCATCTCGTACTTTGGCGGCGGCACCGACTACCCGGCGTGGTTCAAGGAACACGGCGGGGCGGTGCTGTCCACCACCATCGACAAGTACTGCTACATCAGTCTTCGGCACCTGCCGCCGTTCTTCGATTTCCGTCACCGCATCGTCTATTCCAAGATCGAGCTGGTCAACGCCGCCGCCGAGATCCAGCACCCGGTGGTGCGGGCGATGCTGGCCGAGCGGGGGGACGGGCCGCCCGGGTTCGAGATCCATCACAACGGGGACCTGCCGGCGCGGGCGGGGCTCGGCTCCAGCTCGGCGTTCACCGTCGGCCTGGTCAACGCCTTCTGGGCGCTGGACGGGCGGATGATCAGCCTGCAGCAGCTCGCCAACGAGGCGATCCGCATCGAGCAGGACGTGCTGCAGGAGACCGTCGGCTGCCAGGACCAGATCGCCGTGGCCTTCGGCGGCTTCAACCGCGTGGACTTCCACCATGACGGCACCTTCGCCGTGCGGCGTGTCATCATGCCGCCCGAGAAGCGTCTCGAACTGGAACAGTCCACCATGCTGTTCTTCAGCGGCTTTTCCCGTTTCGCCTCGGAGGTGGCCAAGAAGCAGATCGAGAACTTCCCGAATCGCCAGGACGAACTGGGGGGGCTGCGCTACATGGTGGACGAGGCCCTGTCGCTCCTTCAGAATCCGCGGGAAACCATCGACCGCTTCGGCCGGCTCCTGCACGAGTCCTGGAAGATCAAGCGCAGCCTGGCCCGCGAGGTCTCCTCGACCGAGATCGACGCGATCTATGAGGCCGGCATGGACGCCGGAGCCTTCGGCGGCAAGATCCTGGGGGCCGGCGGCGGCGGGTTCATGATGTTCATCGTCCCCCCCGACCGGCGCCAGGCGGTGCGCGAGCGCCTGTCCAAGCTCATCAACGTCAACGTCAGCTTCGAAACCGGCGGCAGCCGCATCGTCGTCTACGAACCCCACGACTTCGGCAGCAGCCAGGCCATGCCCCTCTACCAGATGGCGCCCTCGACGTAACCAGCCGATATGGCGCCCTCGACGCCGACTTGACGTCGATGGTGGTCAGCGCGCCAAACCCCTTGGCCTTCAGCGCCCCGGTGACCACCTCGATCGCCTTGTCCCATGCGGTTGTCGCCACCGATAGTGGTGCGGTGGTGGTGGTGCGTTCACACCACCCTTCTCCCACACCGCTGCCCCGTCCGCTATCGGCCGATGGCGGGTGGATGCTGCTGGTGGCTGGCAAGGAAGGGGAACACCGCCCGAGCACAGCCAAGTGCATTGCCGAAATATAAATTATCAAGCACCATTCTTAGCTCGACCAGCTTCATGAACTTTCTTAACGACAGAAAGTCTGTCTGAGAGTTTTGATATGCTATTGATAACCGATGTTTTCTTATCAGTAAGGTTTATCACGCCATCGTTCAAGGCATCACGTGCTAGTTCACTGTCTTCAATAAATTTTTTGACTCGTTTTATTTTAATTTTTTCCTCATTAGAGGCTTTTTTAAGCGCAGAAAGGCGTGCGAGTTCTTTTTTGGCATCATTTATTTCATAGGAGATTTTTGAAACTTTATTTATATTGTCAATGATGACTCCATCAGCTTTATCTCTTTCTTTGCTAAGGCCAGCGATGTCTGTCTCAAGTCTGGTTATTTCCTCGCTAAAAGTGGCGTCGTAACGCGCAAGAATTTTTTCGTAATCCGCCGGTTGCTTGTCGTTTTTGTCGCCATTAAATACAGTGACGAGCCCATCCTGAAATGAGCAGGCTTCGTGATACTGGCTAATATCAGCATCAACACTAAATAGAGAGTATTTTACAATATCATTACTGTCAAGGTTTGATTTTATTTGCGCAAGAAGTCTGTCTCTTTTTGTCCGAATTGCTTCTCCAACCTTCTGAGCGATCACCTGCTTGTAGACCTGTTCGTTCATCAGCGTTCGTTCACCGCTGAATATCGTTGAGGCTCCAGCCCATAGTGTTTTCGCCATTGCTGCAGGGACCGCCGTTGCCGCTGCGGCTGACAACGTTGCTCCCGATCCAAGCGCCACGTTGTAAAATGCTTCATTCCCGAAAATGTGTGCGACATGATCTCTACAAATATCATTTGACTGCATAAGCCGCAGTGACGCGTATTGATTCCTAATGGCCAAGCAACCTGTACTGCTAGACGAGTCAGCAAAACAACCGTTTAGTTTATTCAATGATTCTATTTGAAATTTTTTATCGTCTCCCGCATACTCCTTCAGAAATGCGTCACTAGATCTAACTGGCAATTTAACTACACGATAATCTTCTGATGCAAATTCTGTCATATAATTTACGATTCCACACCCCCCCACCAGACTCGCCGCGACACACACAGCCAAAACGTTAACGCGCTTCATATCCGTATCCCCCCATCTTTCGCATTAGTCCGAAAGGCTGATACACGGACGCGAAACCACCGTCAACGATAAAACAACCGCCGTTCGGTAGCCTGGACTCTCTCCAAATCCATGCTGGGACGCCTGTCCGACGGACACGCAGAAGGACAGCGGCGCAGGGTGGCAGTGCCGGGACCGGGTGGCGGGGGATGCGCGCCACCCCTCCCCCTCACGCCGGGATCACGCGCCCGTCCTCAAGGGTGACGATGCGGTCGGCGATGTCGAGGATGCGGGGGTCGTGGGTGACCAGGAGGATTGGGACTCCCCGCTGCCGGGCCAGGTCGCGCAGGAGGTGAACGACGTCCTGGCCGGTCTGGCGGTCGAGGGCGGCCGTCGGTTCGTCGGCGAGGATGAGGCCGGGGCTGCCGGCCAGGGCGCGGGCCACCGCCACCCTTTGGCGCTGGCCGCCGGAGAGCTTGGCCGGTCGGGCTCCGGCGCGATCGGCCAGCCCGACCATCGCCAGGATCGAGTCGGCGTGGGCGAGCCTCGCCCTCTCGTCGAGGCCGGGGTGAAGCTCCAGGGCCATGGCGACGTTCTGCCGCGCCGTCAGAAAGCCGAGCAGGTTGTGGCTCTGGAAGATGAAGCCGATGGAACGGCGCAATCTGACCCGGGCGGCCTCGTTGGCCGTGGCCAGATCGACCCCGAGCACGGTGGCCGCCCCCTCCTGGACCGCCCTCAGGGCGCCGATCAGGGTCAAAAGGGTGGTCTTGCCGCTGCCCGACGGCCCGGTCAGCAGGACGATCTCGCCGGGGCCGACGTCGAGGGTCACGTCGCGCAGGACGGGACGCCGCAAATCGCCCTCGCCAAAGCTGAACGTGACATCGGCAAGCCTGACGGGAGGGTCCATCATCAGAACATGTCCGCCGGGTTGGCATCGCGCAGCTTGCGGATGGCGAGCAGTCCCGCCACCGCGCACATGGCGAAGATGAAGACGAACACCGTGAGCGCGCGGGACGGGGTCATGAACAGCGGCAGGAACGTGGCCTTGGCGGTGAGGCCGTAGAGAAAGTACGAGGCAACGATCCCGGGGACGAATCCCAGCCCCGCCAGGATGAACGCCGCCGACATGACCACCCGGCCGAGATGGGCATTGGAATACCCCATGGCCTTCAGGGTGGCGTACTCCGACAGGTGGCTCGCGATGTCGGCGAAGAGGATCTGGTAGACGATCACCAGTCCGACGACCAGCCCCATCAGGCTGCCGAAGGCGAAGATGAAGCCGATGGGGGTGGCGTTCTCCCAATAGGCGCGCTCGTGCCGGACCAGCTCCGGGTGGGTCAGCACCAGCACGTCGGCGGGCAGCATGGCCTTGAGCCGCGCCTGCACCGCCGCCAGGTCCGCCCCGGGCCTGAGGCGTAGCGCCACCAGGTCGATGGTGCTGGCCGGCCGTGAGGAGATGTAGCGGCGGAAGTTGGTCTCGCTCAGGACCACGTTGCCGTCGGCGCCAAAGCTGGCGCCGATCTGGATGGTGCCGACAATGGTGGCCTCGCGATTGCCCACCTCCACCTTGAACGGCCCCTGATCCTGGAAGATGGCCTTGACCGGGCCGAACTCGGGGCGGGAGCGCTCGTCGAAGGCCATGGTGTCCGGCTGTTTCAGGGCATCCGTCAGGGAGGACAGGCCGGTGAACTCCACCGCTCCCGCCTCGGTGTCGAGGCCGATGAGCTGAATGACGCGGCGGCTGCCGTCCACCGGATTGCGCCAGGCGGTCTGGGCCAGGTAGATGGGCACGGCGAGGGCCACGTCCGGGTCGCCGAGGGGCTGCCAGGCGCGAACCCGGGGCAGGGGCTCGGGCCGGAACGAGGCGGTGGTCAGCGGGTGCATCAGGAACAGCTCGGCCCGCATGGCCGACAGCAGGGCGGTGGCGCTGTCGAACAGCGCGGTTCTAAACCCGAGCTGCATGAACACCAGGATGCAGGCGAACAGCACCCCGGCGATGGCCGAGAACAGGCGGGCCGGTTCCGCCCGCAACTGCCGCCAGGCGAGACGGAAGGCCAGGCCATAGGCCCGCCACCAGGGATCGGCGGAGAGGACCGGCAGCCGGAGATGGACGGGCTCGGCGGTCATGGCAGGATCACCACCTGGACCTGCATGTTGGTGCGATGTTTCAGAAGCTGACGCGCCTCGTCCGCCAGGGTGAGGCGGACCTCCACGGTGCGGGCGTCCACGGCGGCGATCGGGTCGGTGCCGGCCTGGGTGGTCCGGCTGACCATCCAGCCGATCTCCCGGACCGTGGCGGCGAAGCGCCCCTTCTCGCCCGGCACGATGATCTCGGCCCGGGCGTCCGGGACAAGCCGGGACAGGTCGGTCTCGTACACGTCGGCCACCACGTCCAGCCGCTCGAGATCGGCCATCTCCAGGATGCCGTCGTCCCCCACCCGGTCGCCGGCATGGGCGTGGACCTTGAGAATGGTGCCCGCGATGGGGGCATAGACCCGCGTCAGGGCCGCATCGGCCCGGGCCTTCAGCAGAGCCGCCTCGGCCCCGGCCAGGCGGGACTCGGCCAGGGCCAGGTCCTCCGTCCGGGAGGCCTGCAGCGACTCGAGGTCCGCCTCGGCCTGGCGGCGGTCGGCCTTGGCGCGCCTGGCGATGGAGCGGTTGCGTTCGGCGGTGGCGGCGCTGGTATGCCCATTGCGCACCAGTTCGTCCGACCGCTCGGCATCGCGTCGGCTTATTTCCTCCTGGGCGACCAGGCTGGCGATCCGCGCCTTCTGGGCGGCGATCTCCGTCGGCCGGCCGGCGGCCAGGGCCTTGTCGCGCTGAGCCCGCAGCGCCGCCACCTCGGCCACGGCCTGCTCCACGGCGGCGTCCTTCATCGGCGCGTCGGCGAACTCGGCCAGCAGGGCCCCGGCCTCGACGGTATCCCCCTCGCCCACCATCAGGTGGTCCAGCCGGGTTGCCGCCATTCCCCCCGGATGACTGAGGCGCCTGACCCGCGAGGCCGGCTCGACCCGTCCCAGGGCGCCGACCCCCATGGGGGGGCTCTGCCGCAGCAGGACGGGCTTGCCGCCCTCATCCGCGCCTCCGGCGGGAATGCCCAGGGCCAGCGCGGCACCGGCGATGGCGGCGAAGATCACGATGGACAGTGGCCTGACCCCGGTCATGGCGATGGCTCCAGAAAGACCTCCAGGGCCGCCCGCATGGCGGAGCGCTCCCGATCGTCGAGGGTGTAGAGATTGAAGATGCGGGCCATGAACAGCCCGTCGCCCGCGGCCATGATGGCCATGCCGCGGCCCTCCGGCAGCCCGTCGGCCGCGACGGCCTCGCGCATCCTGGCCATCACCGCCCGCGCCGGATCGAGCAGGGCGGGATCGTGGTGGAAGGCGGCGAGGAAGACCGCCGCGGCGCGCTCGTGGTTTTCGTCGCAGGCGGTACCACACCCCCCCAGCGACCAGTCCAGCATGGCCCGGGCCACCCGGCCCGGCCCCTCGGGAATGGCGGCCACCCGCGCCTCGAAGTCGCGACGCATGAATTCGGCGAGTCTCTCGAGCAGGGCCACCAGCAGGGCTTCCTTCGAGGCGAAGTGGTAGAAGAGCCCCCCCTTCGAGACGCCGGCCGTCGCCGCCGCCGCGTTGATGGTCAACCCGGCGACGCCGTGCGCCCGGACGATGGCCTCCGCCGCATCGAGGATGCGCGTGCGGACTTCGGAAGGGGGATGATGAGCTGTCATGCGGGCAGACTATACCGACCGTCCGGTAGAGTCAACCGGACGGTCGGTATTTTTGCGAGTCCGTTTCATACCGCCGAGCCCAGTCGCCGACACACGACGTCAGTGAGACAATACGATCATCAGCGTGCATGTGTTGAGAAAAAAAGGCGCAACACGGATGAACACGGATATCCACGGATAAACACGGATGCAGCAGAGTTGGACATATGCTTACGTGAGCCGCGTGTAAGTATATTGCGTTGTTATTAAATATATAAATAATAATGCATGGTCACGGATAAAGACGGAGCAGCATTCTGGTATTCTGCATCCGTGTTCATCCGTGGATATCCGTGTTCATCCGTGTTGCGTCTTTTTTCTCAAAGCAAGCACGCTGGGGGTCGTATTGTCTCACAGACATTGTGGGTCAGTCATTACGCTCGACGGTATCACTGGGAAATCGAACCCGCATCATGTCGAAGACGTGCCTACGGGTTATGTCGAAGACATGCTATTGGCGTGATGCGATTGAGCGCGGCTTTCCGGGTAAAGCCCAAATACCGCAAAATAGTATCGCTGAGGAGGATCAAGTCTGAATCAGGGCGCTCGACCCACGTCCGCTTCAGCACGCTGCCGCCACCCGCAGGTGACCAGTCATAGACCAGAGACCCGGGTGCGCGGCCGGAAGAGTGCGGCGTAATCAGTTCAGTTGATCTCAGTTGATCGCGTCCTTCAGGCCCTTGCCGGCCTTGAACTTCGGCTGCTTCGAAGCGGGAATGTCGATCTCTTCGCCAGTCCGTGGGTTGCGGCCCTTGCTGGCCGCCCGCTCGCTTACATTGAAGGTGCCGAAGCCCACCAGGCGAATCTCGTCGCCGGTCTTGAGTGCTTCGGTGATGGCGTCAAAAACGGCATCCACCGCTTTGGCCGCATCGGTCTTCGACAGTCCGCTACCGTTGGCGACTGCCGCCACGAGATCGTTCTTATTCACGTCGAGGCCCCCTTGATCAAAATCAAAACCGCGTTCCAGGCCATCCCCTTAAGCCTTTCGGGCGTTCAGCCCCCACGTTCGGTCCCCGTCAGTTCTTGCGAGGTTGCGACAAGTCTACCCACGCTCGCTCGGCTCCGTCAATCGCCGTTCGCGCATTTCCGCCCTTTTTCCGGTGTTTACGTCTCGCTGGGTCGACCGGGCGTCGCGACTCGGGCGAGAGAAGCGGGGGAGGCACACTTCATCGGGGGCCATTGCTCGCAATCCCATTGCGATTGCCGTAACGAGGCACTCCCAATCCTTGACGGTTGGGGTTTCGCTCCCTTACTTTGGCGGCCACCGGCGCTGGGGCCGGGGGAAAAGGCTTCGTAAGCACGCACCGCCGCGAGCGATCGGGTTCGGAAGATCGTCGCCGGGGGGGCTGGTTTCCGTGTCGGACAACACATAATCGGGTAAGCCATGAGCGAAGAAAAATTGGCATTTGCCGGCGAATTTCCCGCGGCCAGCTACGACGAGTGGCGCGGCGCGGTGGACAAGGCCTTGAAGGGAGCACCGTTCGAAAAGAGACTGGTGACCAAGCTGTACGAGGGCATCACCATCCAGCCCGTGTACACGCGCACCGACTGGCCGAGCGAGGGGGATCCGTCCGGATTCCCGGGCGTCATGCCCTTCACGCGCGGTGGGAGCGCCACGGGCGCCGACGGCTGGGACATCGGTCAGGAACACGCCCATCCCGACCTGAAGACCAGCAACGCCGCCATTCTGGTCGACCTTGAGCGCGGCGCGACCTCGGTCGTGATCCGCTTCGATCAGGCGGCCCGGGCCGGCCTCGATGCCGATGCGGCGGCGGCGGAGTCGCTCGCCGGGCAGGACGGCGTCATGGTCTATTCGGTCGCCTGCTTCGACAAGCTGATGGACAAGGTTCTGGTGGACCTGGTGCCGGTGTCGCTGGAGGCCGGGGCTCAGTTCCTGCCGGCCGCGGCCCTTCTGTCCGGCCTGTGGAAGACCCGCGGCGTCGCCGCCGACAAGGCTCAGGGCGCCTTCAACGCCGATCCGCTGGGGGCGCTGGCCGCGACCGGTGCGCTGCCGGTGTCGGTCGATGCCGCCCTCGCGCAGATGAGCGACCTCGCCGCCTACACGGCCAAGGCCTGGCCCAAGGTCACCGCCGTCGCCGTCAACACCGCCCCCTACCACGACGCGGGCGCCACCGAGGCCCAGGATCTGGCGTGCTCGATGGCCACCGGCGTCGCCTATCTGCGGGCGATGACCGCCGCAGGCATGAGCATCGATGCCGCCTGCCGGCAGATCGTGTTCCACTATCCGGTGGGCTGTGACTTCTTCCTGACCATGGCCAAGCTGCGGGCCGCCCGCAAGATGTGGTCGCGCATCGCCGAGTCGTGCGGCGCCAGCGAACTGGCGCGGGTGATGACCATCCGCGCCCGCAGCGCCGATCGCATGATGAGCCGCCGCGATCCGTGGGTGAACATGCTGCGCACCACCGTCGCCGCCTTTGCCGGCGGCGTGGCCGGGGCCAACAGCGTCACCGTGCTGCCCTTCGACGCCGCCCTCGGGCTGCCCGATGCCTTCTCGCGGCGCATCGCCCGCAATTCGCAGGTGGTGCTGAAGGAGGAGTCGAACCTCGGCCGCGTCATCGACCCGGCCGGCGGCTCCTGGTACATCGAGAGCCTGACCGACCAACTCGCCAGCGTCGCCTGGGGCCTGTTCCAGGAGATCGAGAAGGCCGGCGGCATGGCCAAGGCCCTCGCCGACGGCTCGGTCGCCAAGCAGGTCGCCGCGTCCCAGGCCGAGCGGGAGAAGAACATCGGCAAGCGCCGTGATCCCCTCACCGGCATCAACGAGTTCCCCAACATCGCCGAGAAGCCGGTGGTCACCGACAAGCCGAATCTGGGCGCCCTGCGCTCGGCGGCGGCTACGGGGCTGGCCGGCGTGCGCAAGGCCGATGCGGCCGCGGCCGTGGCCAAGGCGGGCAAGGGTGGAGTCGCCGCGGCGGCCGTCGAGGCTGCCGTCGCCGGAGCCACCCTCGGCACCCTGGCCGCGGCGCTGAAGGGCGAGGGCGCGCGCTGCTCCGCCCTGCCGAAGCACCGCTTCGCCGAGACCTTCGAGTCGCTGCGTGATGCCGCCGACGCTTACAAGGCGAAGACCGGCAACTGGCCGCGCATCTTCCTCGCCAATGTCGGCTCCGTGGCCCAGCACACGGCCCGCGCCACCTTCGCCAAGAACTTCTTCGAGGCTGGCGGCATCGAGACCCTCGGCAACAACGGCTTCGCCGACCCCGGGTCCTGCGCCAAGGCGTTCAAGGACAGCGGTGCCGCCGTGGCCATCATCTGCTCGTCCGATGCGGTCTATGAGGAACAGGTGGCCAAGGTGGCCCCGGCCCTCAAGGCGGCGGGAGCCAAGTTCCTGTTCCTGGCCGGCAATCCCGGCGAGAAGAAGCAGGCCTATGGCGATGCCGGCGTCGATGACTTCATTTTCCTCGGATGTGACGTGCTGGGGACGCTGCGCGCGACCCTCGCCCGCCTGGGAGTGACCAACTGATGACCAACATTCCCGATTTTTCCAGCATTCACCTCGATCCCGGCAACGCCAAGGGCGGCAGCGATGCCGCCAGGACCTGGCGCGCGCGCCTGGAAGCCGAGACCGGCAAGACCCTGGACCACCTCCTGTGGACCACGCCCGAGGGCGTGGACGTGAAGCCGCTCTATGGCGCGGCCGACCTGGCCGGTCTCGACCACCTCGGCACCATGCCGGGTCTGCCGCCGTTCCTGCGCGGCCCATACCCGACCATGTACGTGGACAAGCCGTGGACGGTGCGCCAGTACGCCGGCTTCTCGACGGCGAAGGACTCGAACGCCTTCTACCGCCGCAACCTGGCGGCCGGGCAGAAGGGCCTGTCGGTGGCCTTCGACCTCGCCACCCACCGGGGCTACGACTCCGACAACCCGCGCGTGGTCGGTGACGTCGGCATGGCCGGCGTCGCCATCGACTCCATCATCGACATGCGCACCCTGTTCGACGGCATCCCGCTCGACAAGATGAGCGTGTCGATGACCATGAACGGCGCGGTGCTGCCGGTGCTGGCGCTGTTCATCGTCGCCGCGGAAGAGCAGGGCGTCAAGCCGGAGCTGCTGTCCGGAACCATTCAGAACGACATTCTGAAGGAGTTCATGGTCCGCAACACCTACATCTACCCGCCGAAGTCGTCGATGCGGATCATTTCGGACATCTTCAGCTATACGTCGAAGAACATGCCGAAGTACAACAGCATCAGCATCTCCGGCTACCACATGCAGGAGGCCGGCGCGACCGCCGACCTGGAGCTGGGCTACACCCTGGCCGACGGCGTCGAGTACGCCCGCGCCGGCATGGCCGCCGGCCTGACCATCGACCAGTTCGCGCCGCGCCTGTCGTTCTTCTGGGCCATCGGCATGAACTTCTTCATGGAAGTGGCGAAGATGCGGGCCGGGCGCATGCTGTGGGCCAAGCTGATCCGCCAGTTCAACCCGAAGAACGACAAGTCCATGTCGCTGCGGACCCACTCGCAGACTTCCGGGTGGAGCCTGACGGCGCAGGACGTCTACAACAACGTCACCCGCACCTGCATCGAGGCGATGGCGGCGACCCAGGGGCATACCCAGTCGCTGCACACCAACTCGTTCGACGAGGCGCTGGCGCTGCCGACCGACTTCTCGGCGCGCATCGCCCGCAACACCCAGCTCTTCCTGCAGCAGGAGAGCAACACCTGCCGCGTCATCGACCCGTGGGGCGGCAGCTACTATGTGGAGCGGCTGACCCACGAACTGGCCCGCCGCGCCTGGGAGCACATCAGCGAGGTGGAGCAGACCGGCGGCATGGCCAAGGCCATCGAGGCCGGCATTCCGAAGCTGCGCATCGAAGAGGCCGCCGCCCGTACCCAGGCCCGCATCGACTCCGGCCGGCAGACGGTGGTGGGCGTCAACAAGTACCGCCTCAGCCAGGAGGACATGGTGGATGTCCTCAAGGTCGACAACAGCGCGGTGCGGACCCAGCAGATCGCCCAGCTCGAGCAGCTTCGCGGCGAGCGCGATCCCAAGGTCGTCGAGGAGCGGCTGCACGCCCTGACCGAGGCGGCCGAGCGGGGCGGGGGTAATCTGCTCGACCTCGCGGTCCAGGCGGCCCGCGCCAAGGCGTCGGTTGGCGAGATCAGCTCGGCGCTGGAGAAGGTCTACGGCCGGCACAAGGCGGAAATCCGCACCATTTCCGGTGTGTATGGAGGCGAAGTGGGACACAATTCCGACGCCATGACCAAGGTTCACGGCATGGTCAGCAAGTTCGAGGAGCGCGAAGGGCGTCGCCCCCGCATCCTCATCGCCAAGATGGGCCAGGACGGCCACGATCGCGGCCAGAAGGTGATCGCCAGCGCGTTCGCCGACCTCGGCTTCGACGTGGACATCGGGCCGCTGTTCCAGACCCCGGGTGAAACCGCCAAGCAGGCGGTGGAGAACGACGCCCACGTCATCGGCGTCAGCTCGCTGGCGGCGGGTCACCTCACCCTGGTGCCGGCCTTGCGGGCCGAACTGAAGGCTCAAGGTCGTGAGGACATCCTGGTGGTCGTCGGCGGCGTCATTCCGCCGCAGGACTACGACGCGCTGTATGCCGCGGGCGCCAAGGCGATCTTCGCCCCCGGCACCGTCATCAGCGAGGCGGCCATCGAACTGATGCACAGGCTGAATGAAACCCTGGGCTTCACCACGAGTGCGGTGTAGCCCGTGAGTTCAATGCAGCCAGTGCCGAGCCCCGGCGGTCTCCGCCGGGTGCTCACGGTCGACGATTACGTGAATGGCGTGCTGTCGGGGGACCGCGCCATTCTCGGTCGCGCCATCACCATGGTGGAGAGTCGCAACCCTCAGCACCATAAGATCGCCGAAGAAATGGTGATGCGCCTGCTGCCCCACAGCGGCAAGGCGAATCGCATCGGCATCACCGGCGTTCCCGGCGTGGGCAAGAGCACCTTCATCGAGGGGCTCGGCACCATGCTGACCCGCTCGAGTCACAAGGTGGCGGTCCTCGCGGTGGATCCGTCGTCCAGCCGCTCCGGCGGCAGCATCCTCGGTGACAAGACCAGGATGGGACAGCTTTCGGTGGATCCGAACGCCTTTATCCGGCCCTCGCCGTCGTCGGGCACCCTTGGTGGCGTCGCCGCCAAGACCCGCGAGAGCATGGTCGTGTGCGAGGCGGCCGGCTATGACGTGATTCTGGTGGAGACGGTGGGTGTCGGCCAGTCGGAGACGGTGGTCTCCGACATGGTGGACTTCTTCCTGGTGCTCATGCTCCCCGGCGCGGGGGACGAGCTTCAGGGCATCAAGAAGGGCGTTCTGGAGATCGCCGACATGATCGCCGTCAACAAGGCCGACGGTGACAACGAGATCCGCGCCGGTCTCGCCGCCCGCGACTATCGCAATGCCCTGCACATCATGAAGTCGGCCAGTCCCAACTGGAAGCCGCCGGTGCTGACCTGCGCCGGCCTGTCCGGCTTCGGGCTCGACGAGCTCTGGGAGAAGGTGCTGGAGTTCCGTCACATCATGACGGAGACCGGCGAACTCGCGGAGAAGCGCCGCAGCCAGCAGATCCGGTGGATGTGGGCCATGCTGGAGGAGCGCCTGATGCGGGCTCTGCGTCTGCACCCCGAGGTGGTGACGATGCTGCCCGGCATCGAAACCGCCATCATCGAGGCAAGGCTCTCTCCGACGGTCGCGGTTGACCAGATCCTGGAAACCTTCGGGATCAAGGTCGAGGTGCCGTTGTAATACGGGTTAAAGCCGGGGGCCGGTCATGCGAACATATGCCGTAGCATGTCTGGCCCCTCGCGCTCCCCGGGACGTGTCATCCTGGAAATAATGGGGAGCGCGAGGGCCTCCAGGCCCTCGCTCTTTATTTCTGTTCATACCGTCGAACGGAAAGATTGTCCCACGATCTCACGTTCACTATCCGTGCTATCCGTGCTATCTGTTTTCTTGAGGCTGGCACAGTGATTTGTTGCTCCCAATGCACATGAACGATGAGGGCATGTGTCAGCCATCGGGCTCGCTGGTATACGCCGCTCTACCCCTTCTGCACGACCATGAACAGGCGGCGGCTGGCCACCGTTCCTTGAGAATGCGGGTCATCAGGTCGAGCGCTGGGCGAAGGCGGAATAGAGGGTGGGGTCCCAGGCCATGGCGGGGAGCCTCTCGGGTCAATCACGGGCCAATCACGCGAATGTACGGGGCAATCGGGCGAAGGAACAGGGAAACGTTGACAGTCTCCCGGCGTAATCGGAATATCCCCGGCCAGGAAGTTCATTCGCGCTGGGGGGAAGATCGTCATGCGTCGCGCAGTTCTCATGGTCGTCGCCGCGCTGGTGGCGGGAGTCGCCGCCGTGCTGGGGCCGGCCCGGGCCGAGGAGGAGAAGCTCCTCAGTGTCTACAACTGGTCAGACTATGTCGCCCCGGACACCCTGCAGAACTTCACCGCCGAGACCGGGATCAAGGTCAACTACGACACCTATGACAAGAACGAAATGCTGAGTGCCAAGCTCACGGCCGGGCGCTCCGGCTACGACGTGGTGTTCCCCTCCGCCTCACCCCACCTCGCCCTGCAGATCAAGGCGGGCCTGTATCAGAAACTGAACAAGTCCAAACTCACCAACCTCGGGAACATGGACCCGAAGGTGCTGGAGGTGCTGGCCGTCAGCGATCCCGGCAACCTCTACGGGGTGCCCTACATGGTCTCGGCCACCGGCTTTGGCTACAACGTGGCCATGGTGGCCAAGGCCCTGCCCGGAGCAAGGACGGAGAGCTGGGCCATGCTGTTCGACCCGGCGACCACGGCCAAGCTCAAGGGCTGCGGCGTCACCCTGCTGGACGACCCGGTGGAGGTGCTGCCGGCGGCCCTCGCCTACATGGGGCGCCAGGGCGTCAGCCTGTCGGCCGATGACCTCAAGGCGTCGGCGGAGACGGTGACCAAGGTCCGCCCGAACCTGAAGTACATCCACTCCTCCAACTACATCAACGACCTGGCCAATGGCGACATCTGCGTCGCCCACGGCTATGTCGGCGACCTGGCGCAGGCCCGCAAGCGCGCCGAGGAGGCCGGCAAGGGCGTCAGGATCGCCATCACCATCCCGAAGGAGGGAGCCATCCTCAACGTGGACGCCATGGCCATTCCCGCCGACGCGCCGCACCCGGACAACGCCCATCGCTTCATCGACTACATGATGCGGCCAAAGGTGATCGCCGACATCACCAACGCGGTGGGCTATGCCAGCGCCAATTCCGCCTCGATGGCGCTGGTGGACAAGGCGATCCGCGAGGACCCGGCCATCTATCCGCCGGCCGAGGTCAGGGCGCGCACCTTCATCGTCCCGGTTCCAAACCAGGACTTCGAGCGTGCCCGTAACCGTGCCTGGATGAAGATCCGGACCGGTAAGTGAGGGGCGGTGGATGCTCCTCGCCCCAGGGCGCCGATGACGACCGCATTGCCCCCGCCGTTCGTGCGCATCGAGCGGGTGACCCGGTCGTTCGACGGGGTCCATGCCGTGGACGACGTTTCCCTGGACATCCACCAGGGCGAGTTCTTCAGCCTGCTCGGGGCCTCGGGCTGCGGCAAGACGACGCTGCTGCGGCTGCTGGCCGGCCTCGATCGGCCGACGGCGGGGCGCATCTTCATCGACGGCGTCGACATGACCGACGTGCCGCCCTATGACCGGCCGGTCAACATGATGTTCCAGTCCTACGCCCTGTTCCCCCACATGTCGGTGGAGGACAACGTCGCCTTCGGCCTGAAGCAGGAGCGTCTGCCCCGGGGACGCATCCGCGAGCGGGTGACGGAGATGCTGGACCTGGTCCGCATGACCGACCTCGCCCGCCGCCGGCCCCACCAGTTGTCGGGCGGCCAGCGGCAGCGGGTGGCCCTGGCCCGGTCCCTGGCCAGGCATCCGAAACTGCTGCTGCTGGACGAGCCGCTGGGGGCCCTGGACCGCAAGCTGCGCGAGCACACCCAGTTCGAACTGGTCAACATCCAGACCCGGGTCGGCATCACCTTCGTGATGGTGACCCACGACCAGGAGGAGGCGATGACCATGTCCTCCCGTCTCGCGGTGATGGACACGGGCCGCATCGTGCAGACCGGCTCCCCGGCCAACGTGTACGAATACCCGGCGAGCCGCTTCGTCGCCGGCTTCATCGGCGCCGCCAACCTCTTCGAGGGGCGGGTGGTGGGGCGGGTCGGGGAGACCGTCCACATCCGCAGCGACGAGGCCGGCTGCGACCTCGCCATCCACCACGCCGAGCCCCTGCCGCCCGGCACCGCGGTCGCGGTCGCGGTGCGGCCGGAGAAGATCGCCGTGACGGCGGCCATGGGCCAGCACAATTCCGTCGTCGGGCGGGTGGCCGAGATCGGTTATCTCGGCCACGTCTCGATCTATCATGTCCGTCTGGAGACGGGAAAGGTGGTGCGGGTGCAGCTCACCAACCTGACCCGCGTCACCGGGACGTCCCTGTCGTGCGGGGAGGACGTGGTTCTGAGCTGGCAGCCCACCAGCGGCGTCGTCCTCTCCTCATGAAACGATCTCCCCTCCTCCGCGATGCCGGGCTGTCCGGGCGCCGTCTGGTGGCGGCCGTGCCGCTCCTGTGGCTCGGGGTGTTCTTCCTGCTGCCGTTCGCCATCGTCCTCAAGATCAGCCTGACCCGCTCCGTCCTGGGGCAACCGCCGTATACGCCGGTGGTGGAGTGGATCGGCGACGGGTTCTTGCGGATCCGGCTGTTTCTCGGCAACTACGCCTTTCTGGCCGAGGACCCGCTGTATGTCGCCGCCTACCTCAACTCGCTGAAGGTGGCGGCCATCGCCACCGGTCTTTGTCTCCTCCTCGGCTACCCCATGGCCTATGCCATCGCCCGCGCCGCGCCGGCCCTGCGGACGCCATTGCTGATGCTGGTGGTGCTGCCGTTCTGGACCTCGTTCGTGATCCGGGTCTACGCCTGGATCGGCATTCTCAAGAACAATGGGCTCATCAACAATTTCCTCCTCTGGCTCGGGCTGATCGACGAGCCGTTGCCGATGCTGCATACGGACTTCGCCATCTACGTCGGCCTGGTCTATTCCTATCTGCCGTTCATGGTGCTGCCCCTGTACGCCACCCTGGCGCGGCTCGATGTGTCGCTGCTGGAGGCGGCGGCCGATCTCGGCTGCCGCCCGAGCCAGGTGTTCCGGCGGGTGACGCTGCCGCTGTCCATGCCGGGAGTCGCCGCCGGAGCGCTTCTGGTGTTCATTCCGGCGGTGGGTGAGTTCGTCATCCCCGACCTGTTGGGCGGCCCCGACAGCCTGATGATCGGCGCCGTGCTGTGGAGCGAGTTCTTCGCCAACCACGACTGGCCGCTGTCCTCGGCCGTCGCCGTCGCCATGCTGGCCCTGCTGGTGGTGCCGTTCGTCCTGCTCCGGCGCCGCTCGGAGCGGTTCTGATAACGACGCCACCTGGTTGTGGCTTTCACTCCATCACCCGATGTCTGATCCATCTTGTCATGGTGACCGAGGTGTCCTAGGATGCGCTTATGACGCACCACATCAGACACTTCCTCGCCCTCCTGTTCATCTGCCTCACCCTCACGCCCGCCCTGGCGGTCGAAGCCAGGCCCCTCGCGCCGATCGCAATTCTGTTTGCCAGCGAAGCGGACGACCTTCGCTCCAGGCTGGCCGACACGGAGAAGGATTTTGCCGTACTGAGGGCGCAGTTCGAGGGACTGACGAAGGAATCTGCTGGCCAGGAGAAACGAATTCGTGACATCCAGTTTATTCTGACGATACTTGGAACCCTGATTACACTTTCTGTCGCTGGCCTTGGCTGGTTTTCCTATAACTCCGCACAGACCAAGGCAAAGGAGACTGCGTCGACCGCGGTCGAGGAATGGATCACCAAGGATGGCCGGAGGCTACTTGATAAACAAGCAAACAAGATCGTAAAAGAAAAAGAAGATGAGCTTAATAAGCTTGTTGGCTCTGCCACTGAAAAAGCATCAGCCGCAATGCGGCAGGCAGACGCGGCATTGGGACAAGCGTCCGAGCTTCTTGAAGCTATCTCTGGCAAGCACAAGGAGGTCGGTGAACACGCAGAAGATATCCTCCTTAAGAAAAAAGAAGTTTATGATTATGCTGATGAAATTTCGAAAATTATTGAGACAACCCGTAATAAAGATGCGTCTCCTCAAAATGCGTCTCCTCAAACTGAAGACAAGCGCAAACAACGGGATGAACGAACCAGTCAAATCGATGCCAAGCCTGAAAGTGAATGGACCTTCGCCGATTGGATTGCGAAGGGTGTGGGTGCCTATCATGGCGACGATATGTCAACAGCAGAGTCGTCGTTTGACAAGGCGGCCGGAGTGGAAGGTGCCGCGCCAGATCAGGTGGCCATGGCACTGGTCGCCAAGGGCGCCGTATTGGGTGAGATGAAGCGCGATGACGAGGCGGTGGCGGCCTATGAGCAGGTGGAGGCCCGCTTCGGCTCCGCCACCGAGCCGGCCCTGCGGGAACGGGTGGCCAGGGCACTGTTCAACAAGGGCTTCTCGTTGGGAAAACTGGAGCGCTATGACGAGGAGATCGCTGCCTACGAGCAGGTGGAGGCCCGCTTCGGCTCCGCCACCGAGCCGGCTCTGCGGGAACGGGTGGCCAAGGCCCTGGTCAACAAGGGCGTCGCGTTGGAAAGATTGGAGCGCTTTGACGAGGCGGTGGCTGCCTACGATCAGGTGGAGGCCCACTTCGGCTCCGCCACCGAGCCGGCCCTGCGGGAACAGGTGGCCATGGCCCTGATCAACAAGGGCGTCGCGTTGGGCACGCTGAAGCGCGATGACGAGGCGATGGCTGCCTACGAGCAGGTGGAGGCCCGCTTCGGCTCCGCCACCGATCCGGCCCTGCCTGAACAGGTGGCCATGGCCCTGGTCAACAAGGGCGTCGCGTTGGGCAAGCTGAAGCGCGATGACGAGGCGGTGACCGCCTACGAGCAGGTGGAGGTCCGCTTCGGCTCCGCTACCGAGCCGGCCCTGCGGGAACAGGTGGCCGAGGCACTGGTCAACAAGGGCTACTCGTTGGGAAAACTGGAGCGCTATGACGAGGAGATCGCAGCCTACGGGCAGGTGGAGGCCCGCTTCGGCTCCGCCACCGAGCCGGCCCTGCGGGAACAGGTGGCCAGGGCACTGGTCAACAAGGGCGTCGCGTTGGGCAAGCTCGGACGCGACACCGAGGCGGTGGCTGCCTACGAGCAGGTGGAGGCCCGCTTCGGCTCCGCCACCGAGCCGGCCCTGCGGGAACAGGTGGCCAGGGCCCGTAACAACAAGGGCGACTCTCTCCTAATTATAGCGAAGAAGAACTGGCACTCCGAGTCTGAGCGCACGCACAGCCTCACACAGGCCTTCGAGTCCATCGAAAAGTCCCTTTCCATAAAGCCAGACGACGACATTACCCTGGGCAATCGAGGCTATATCCAGTTCCTGCTGGGGCGGGAGAGCGAGGCTCGGGTGGATCTGCGGCGGGCTTTTGAACTGGGCGGCGAAATGCTTAAGGACGGGGAGTTGGCGGACGCGGACCGCCATCCGGTGCCCCGGGATGCGGCGTTCAAGGCACTGGTCCATGAGGTTTGGGACGAGGTCGCCAATCAGGGCGATCGGGTGAAGGACGGCGCCGAGGCGCTGGAGCCAGTATAATTTCCCTCCCCCTCGATGGGGGACCGAATGTACACAAGTTTCCCGCACTCCTCCAGCAAACTTAAGCCCTCCCCCTCGATGGGGGAGGGTTTGGGTGGGGGTGGCCGTGAAGAGCGCACACATAAAAGTATATTCGCACAAAAGCTGAATTCTTTGGCTCATCCCGCTGCACCTACGTGCGGCAACATCACCCCCACCCAACCCTCCCCCATCAAGGGGGAGGGCTTTTTTCTGCGGGAAACGGATAGTTTCTACAGCGAAACCCCTACAGCCCAGTCTGTCCAGACTTGTGTGTATACGATAGCCCCCCGAAGGGGAGTGCCTTTTTATGCGGGAAACGGATGCTCCTTCCTTCACCCGATTGCCCTGGTTCTTCGGGCAGGAGGGCTCGGCAATGCCTCCGGCATGCCTTCAGGCGGTTTCGATCGGCAGTTCGGTGTGGTGGGTCCACTCGGCCCAGGAGCCGTCGTAGTTGGCGACGTCGGTCTTGCCGATGAGGTAGAGGCCGAGCGCCAGCAGGCACGAGGTGACTCCCGATCCGCAGGTCACCACCAATTTCTGGTCCAGGGCGCAGCCGGCCTCGGCGAAGCGGGCGGCGATGGTTTCGGCCGAAAGGAAGGTCATCTCCCGCCGGTCGAGTAGATCGAGGAAGGGCACGTTGATGCTGCCGGGGATGTGGCCGTGGCGGGGAACGGCGCGGGGCTCCGGCTCGTGGCCGGCGAAGCGGCCGGGGGAGCGGGCGTCGAGAATCTGCCTGGGGTGGCTCTCCATGTCGGCGCACACCTCGTCCAGGGTCCGGCGCAGGCCATAGTCGGGACGTGGGGTGAAGATGCGGAACTCGGGCGTCGGCACCACGTCCGAGACCGGCCGGCGCTCGCGCAGCCACCGGGGAAAGCCGCCGTTCAGCACGGCGACGCGCCGATGCCCGAACAGGCGGAACATCCACCACACCCGGGCGGCGGCGGCGGCTCCCCCCGCGTTGTCGTAGACCACGATGTGCCGGTCATCGCCAAGCCCGAGGCGTCCCACCTTGTCGGCGAAAACCTCCGGCGCCGGCAGCATGTGCGGCAGGTCCGTGTGCTGGTCGGCGACGTCGTCGATGTCGAGGAACACGGCGCCGGGGATGTGGCCCTCGAGGTATTCCTCGTGGGCATGGCGCTGGGAGACCGGCAGCCAGAAACTGGCGTCGACGACGCTGATCTCGGGCACGCCGCCGTCGGGAGACTCGAGGTGGCTGGCCAGCCATCTGGTGGAGACGAGGGCGTCGGGGTTGGCGAAGTCCATGATCACACCATCCAGTCGGGGGCGGGGAGGCTCCGGGCCCTCAGGAACTCAGGGTTGTACAGCTTGCTCTGGTACCGGCTGCCGCCATCGCACAGGACGGTGACGACGGTGTGGCCGGGACCCAGGGTGGTGGCCACCTTCATCGCCGCCGCCACGTTGATGCCCGACGAGCCGCCCAGCACCAGTCCCTCGTGCTTCACCAGGTTGAACAGGACGTCGAGGCACTCCGGATCGGTCACCCGGACCGCCTCGTCGATGGGGGCGTCGGCCAGGTTGCGGGTGATGCGGCCCTGGCCGATGCCCTCGGTGATGGAGGTTCCCTCCGCCGTCAGCGTTCCACTCGTGTAATAGCTGTATAGCGCCGAACCCATGGGGTCGGCAAGCACGATACGCACCTTCGGGTCGCGCTCCTTGAGGGCCATGGCGACGCCGGCGATGGTGCCGCCCGTGCCGACGGCGCAGGTGAAGGCGTCGATGCGGCCCTCGAGCGCCGTCCAGATCTCGGGGCCGGTGGTGCGCTGGTGGCCGGTGCGGTTGGCGGTGTTGTCGAACTGATTGGCCCAGAACGCCCCGAGGTCGCCGGCCAGCCGCTCGGAATAGCGGACGTAGTTGTTCGGGTCCTTGTACGGCACCGCCGGCACCAGCCGCAGGTCGGCCCCGCACAGGCGCAGCATGTCCTTCTTTTCCTGGCTCTGGGTCTCGGGCATGACGATGACGGTGCGATAGCCCCGGGCATTGCCCACCAGGGCCAGGCCGATGCCGGTATTGCCCGCCGTGCCCTCCACCACCGTGCCGCCCGGCCGCAGCAGGCCGCGGCGCTCGGCGTCGTCGATGATGAAGTGGGCGGCGCGGTCCTTGACCGACCCGCCGGGATTGAGGAACTCGGCCTTGCCATAGATGCGGCACCCGGTCCTGCGGGAGGCCCACTCGAGGAGGATCAGCGGCGTGCCGCCGATGGCCCCGATGAATCCGGTCGCGGTCTGCATGCTGGCTCCGCCGCATTATGTTGGGGTCCGGCCGCCGCCCCTCAGGCTCTCAGTGCTTGAAGAGAACGAAGACGATCCGCTCCATCAGCGCCGCGAGGGAGGGCGGCTTGACCACGAAGGAATTGACGTTGAGCTGACGGGCGCGGCGGACAATGTCCGACTCCGCATGGCTGGTGAGGAAGATCACCGGCACCTTGCTGTTGACAACGTCCCGGCTGGTTCGCAGCACCTGGAGAAAGGTCAGGCCGTCGATGGGCTCCATCTCGATGTCGCAGAGGATGATGTCGGGGTGGAACGAGTTGTTGATCTTCAACCCGCTGGCGCCATCCTCGGCCTCTTCCACCTGTTTGAACCCCATCTGTCGCAAGAGGCCGACGACGATCCGGCGGATGAACGCCTGATCGTCGATCACGAGTGCCTTGAGGTGGGAAAAGTCATGTTCCGGTTTGGTCATGTCGGCTTCGTCATGTCGTCGTTATCGCGTGGTGAATTTCACGTCCATTGTGGTGGTTTTGCGCCGTTCTGTCTACAGGGCTTCCACCGCCGCCGCCACCCTTTCGAAACCGGCTCCCACGTCGTCGCCGGCCGTCCGTGCCGTGGCGTGGTCCCCGGCGACGATCGCCCGCTCGATGGTGGCGCAGATGCCGGCGAAGTCCATGGCTCCCGCCGTCTTCGAGGCTCCGGCGCAGGCGTGGGCCTTCTTGCGCGCCACCTCCCAGGCCTCGTCCTTGAGGGCGACGAGAAGCTCCTCGACCAGGGGGCGGGTGGTCTCCACGTACTGGTCCAGCATCGGACGCAGCATGTCCTCCGCTCCCCCCAGAAGATCCAGAAGATAAGCCGGGTTCAGGGTGACGGCGGCTTCGACCACCGCCACGGCCGGTGGGGGCGGAGGGGGCGGAGGGGGCGGTGGCGGTGGCGGTGGCGGTGGCGGCTCTGGCTCAGGCTCGGGAGGGAGCGGCCTGGACGCGTTGTGACGCAGGGCGGCGGCGCCCGGCAGCCATTTCTGGATGGTGGCGTCCAGTTCCTCCCACGTCACCGGCTTCTTCAGGTAGCCGTCCATGCCGGAGTCGGCGCACTTCTGGGCGGTTCCGGCCACCGCGTCGGCGGTCAGGGCGATGACCGGCAGGTGGACCAGCCCGCCCCGTTCGCGTTCCTGGTCCCGTACCATGCGGGTCAGCTGGTAGCCATCCGCCTCGGGCATGTGGCAGTCGGTGAGCAGCAGGCCGTAGGGCTTCTGCTGCAGCATCCGCCAGGCCTCCTTGCCGTCGACCGCCAGGTCGGCCGCATACCCGAGCCGCCCCAGCAGCATGCGGATGACGGTCTGGTTGGTCGGGTTGTCCTCGGCCACCAGGATGAGGTTGCCGGTGGCCAGGGCCGTGTCCGTCGGGGGGGCGAGGTACTGGACCCGCCCCCGGTCGTCGCGGCGCCGCGCCGGAATCGACGGGTCCTTGAGGTCGACGCGGCCGGCCGCCGCGGCCACCACGTGGCACAGGGTGGCGCGGTGGACCGGCTTGCCTATCGTGGTGAACAGGACATCGTGACGCGAGGCGGTGAAGGCGAAGGCCGCCATCCTCGGCACCACCAGCACCACCGGCGGTCGACTCCGGCCGGGCTCGTCGGCGATGACCTGGGCCAGGACGAGACCGCTCATGTCGGGCAGGTCGGCGTCGGCCACCACTGCGTCGAAGGGCGGCGCCGTCTCCATCCCCATCCCCAGTTCGGCCAGGGCGGCGGCGGCGCTTCCGGCCTCGACGACGGTGGCGGCGCCGTGCTTCAGATAGTCCCGCAGCATCCGCATCTGGGGTGGACAGGCGGTGACCACCAGCACCCGCAGGCCGGCCAGGTCGCCGTCCACCGGCAGCCGCCGTTCCGGCTTCACCTTGGTGGGCAGGTGGAACCAGAAGGTGGACCCCTTTCCCGGCGCGCTGTCGATGCCGATGGCTCCCCCCATCAGTTCGACCAGGGTCTTGCAGATGGACAGCCCGAGGCCGGTGCCGCCGAACCGCCGAACCGTGGACGAGTCGGCCTGGGTGAAGGGCGTGAAGAGCTGGCTGTGCAGTTCTGGCGGTATGCCGATACCGGTGTCGGAGATGCGGAACGAAAGCTCGGCGCCGTCGCCCGAGGGTTCCGCCTCGGTCACCTCCAGCAGCACATGGCCGGTCTCGGTGAACTTGACGGCGTTGCCCACCAGGTTCAGCAGGACCTGGCGGATGCGCACCGGATCGCCCTCCATGTGGTCGGGCATGGCGGGGTCGAGATAGGCGATCAGGTCGAGCCCCTTCTCGGCGGCGCGGGGGCCGAGGAGGTCGGCGACACCCTCGACGATCTGGGACACCGACAGGCTGACCCGCTCGATGTCGAGCCGCCCGGCCTCGATCTTCGAGAAGTCGAGCACGTCGTCGATGATGGCCATCAGCGCCGCGGCCGAGTCGCGGATGATGGTGGACATGGCCCGCTGGCCGTCGGAAAGCTCGGTCTGGTCCAGGATCTCGGACACGGTGACGACGCCGTTCATCGGCGTGCGAATCTCGTGGCTCATGGTGGCGAGGAAGTCCGACTTGGCGCGGCTCGCCTTTTCCGCCTCGTTGCGGGCCTCCGTCAGCGCCGCCTCCTGGCGCTTCAGGTCGGTGATGTCGTAGAGCCAGGTCAGCACGGCCGGGTTCTGCTCGAACACCAGGCTCTGCATGGACATCAGGACCCAGGCGGTTTCACCACTGCCCAGCAGAAGCTCGGCCTCCTCGTTCCACACCCGCCCCCCCGCCACCACCCGGTGCAGAAGCTGGCGGTGCAGGCCGGACCGGCTGAACACCAGGCCGAAGGTGTTGTTTCCCTTCTCGTCGCGGTAGTTGCGGCCCATCTGGAAGAAGATGGTGTTCCAGTACAACAGGCGGCCCGAGCGGTCGGTGATGCCGACGGCGACGGGGCTCGCCTCGATGACGTCCAGCAGGGCGCGCTCGCCCTCGTCGCGGATTCTCTCGGCCTCCAGGTGCTCGGTGAGGTCCCGCATGACGGCGGTGAAGTATCGCCGGCCGGCCAGCATGAAGGAGGAGATGGCCATCTGCAGGGGGAACTCACGGCCATCCTTGCGCCGGGCCATCACCCGGAAGCGGCGGCCCTCCAGGTCGCCCGAATCACTCTCCGCGCGCACGCGAAAGGCCGCCGCGTGGGTTTCGCGGTTCGACTCGGGGATGATGCGCTCGGTGAGGTCGGTGCCGATGACCTCCTCGCGCTCGAAGCCGAAAATCTCGTGGGCGGCGTTGTTGTACTCGACGGTGCGCCGCTGGTCGTCGATGGTGATGATGGCCTCCGTCGCCGCTTCCAGGATGAAGGCCTTGCGCTTTTCGGCGACTTGCAGGGCCTCCTCGGTCCGACTCCGCTCGGCCATCTCCTGCGACAGGCGGGCGTTCTGGGCCTCGAGGCTGGCCCCGGCGTCCCGGACCGCCCGGTACTGGTGCTCGAGGGCGCGATCGGCGCGGACCACCACCAGCGACACGAGCGCGAAGGCCATGCCAAGGGTCAGCACCATGGCGGCGACGACACGCCAGGTGGCCTCGTCGATCTCGGACACTTCTTCGCTGACGTCGATGGCAAGTTCCACCACCCACCGGGCCTCCGGACCATCGGCACGGATCGGGACGTGGCTGACCACCCAGAACCGGTCTTCCGGCAGGAGGTGCCCGGCGGCCTCTCCCCTGTCGCGGAGCAGAGCCGACAGGGTGGTTCCGGTCGCCGCCGCCCTGGCGGCGACCGCATCCTTGCGACCCGCCATTCCCATGGGGACAGAACGGGAGGAGTAGGCCAGCGTGCCGTCGGTCCGGTTCACCCTGGCGATCATCGTCGGCAGCCCAACCGAGAGATCGGCGACCACGCGGTCGAGGGCGGCGACATCCGGCTCGCCGACGATGCGCTGGCCGATGACGTTGGCCAGAGACTGAGTCAGGTTGATGGTGTTGGACCGCGCCCGGTCCAGGTCTTCGGCCTCACCGAGACGAAAGACCAGGGTGGGCACCACGGCGACCAGCAGCAGGGCGACCGCGCTGGTGATCAGGAACTGGCGCAGCGGCCGATAGCGATCGTCGCGCTGCCGCTGGCCGGTCATTGCCCCAGCCCCTCCGGCGCTTCCACCGGCGTCTGCTGCGCCGCTACTTCCTTTGCCTCCGCCTCCCGGCGGAGCTTGCCGAAGGCGCGGATGCTGAAGGGGATGCTGGCAAGATAGGCGAGGCCCAGCATGCTGAGGGTGGCCCACGGGTCGGTGACCAGGAAGGCGGCCAGTATCCCGACCAGCACCATCAGCGGCAGCACATAGCGGTGCGGCACCCGGACCCGCTTGAAGGAAAAGGTGGGAACCCGGCTGACCTCCAGGAACGACACGCCGATCAGGAACATCGCCACGAAGGCGGGATGGCGGACGATCTCGTTCTGGAAATCGAAGGACAGGCTCATCGGCACCATGACCAGCCCCGCCCCGGCCGGCGTCGGCACCCCGGTGAAGAAGGAGTAGGTCCAGGGCTGGGGGTTCGGGTCCTCCAGCATGGTGTTGAAGCGGGCGAGACGCAGCGCCGCGCACACCGAGAACAGCAGCACCAGCGCCCAGCCGAAGCCGCCGGCGTTCTGCATGGTCCACAGGTACAGCACCATGGCCGGGGCGACGCCGAAGCTGACGAAGTCCGACAGCGAGTCGAGTTCGGCCCCGAACTTGGACGTGCCGCGCAGGAGCCGGGCGACCCGGCCGTCCAGCCCGTCGAGGATGGCGGCGATCAGGATGGCCACCACCGCCCTCTCCCACTCGCCGCGCAGGCCATAGCGCATGGACGTCACCCCGGCGCACAGGGCGAGGAGGGTCAGGATGTTGGGAACCATGCGGTTGAACGGCAAACCCTTGAGGCTGACCGGGCTGGTTGGACGGAACATCTAGCGGATCTCCCCCCGGCGCGGCGGCTCGACGGCGACGAGATCGGCGAGCACCGTCTCGGCGGCGATGGCGGTCTGGCCCACGATCACCAGCGGCGCCACGTCCGCCGGCAGATAGACGTCGAGCCGGCTACCGAAGCGGATCAGCCCGAACCGCTCCCCCGCCCGCACCGCCTGGCCCTCCACCAGGTCGCAGCGGATGCGCCGCGCCACTAGGCCGGCGATCTGGACGAAGGCCAGGTCGCGCCCGTCGGACAGGGTCATGCGCACCGAGTGGCGCTCGTTGGCGGCGCTCGCCTTGTCCAGGGAGGCGTTGAGGAAGGCCCCCGGGTGATAGACGCTTTTGACGACCCGGCCGTCGGCCGGGACGCGGTTCACGTGGACGTTGAACACGCTCATGAAGATGCTGACCCGGAGCATGGGCTCCTCGCCCATGTCCAGTTCGGGCGGCGGCGGCACCTTGACGATCATCTGCACCACCCCGTCGGCCGGGCTCAGGATCAGCCCGGAGCGCACCGGCGACACCCGGTCGGGGTTGCGGAAGAAATAGGCGCACCACACCGTCAGGATCGCCCCCGGCACGGCCAGCGGCAGCCACAGCCAACCGAGGAGGATGGTCGCCAGGGCGAACACCGGGACGAAGCGCCAGCCCTCGGGATGGATGGGCGGCCACAGGTACTCCCGGATGGAAATGACTCTGACCTCTGGTGGGGCGCCCCCTGGCGGGGCGCTCCCTGACGGAGCAGACGTCGGACGATTTTCCACCTCGGGACTCTCCATATCCTTTTGGATGTTTTCAGCCTCGTACCGTAGTACGCTGTCGCCTCTGGCGCAATCTTACGTTCATGCGCCTCTGGCGCAATCATACGTTCATGCGCCGTTGGCGCAATGTTACGTTCATGCGCCGTTGGCGCAATGTTACGTTCATGCGCCGCTGGCGCAATGTTACGCTCATGGACCGTGGACCATGCCGAGAGACTCCGACGCCCATCGAGGCGGTGACGAACCTGGGGAGGACCTGATCCCGGTCCCGGTCTGGGATCTGCCGACCCGTCTGTTCCACTGGTCCCTGGTTATCCTGGTCTGCACGAGCTGGGGAGCCGGAGTCGCCGGTTTCCTGACGGTGCACATGCTGTCGGGCCTGGCGATTCTGTCCCTGGTGCTGTTCCGCCTGGTGTGGGGGGTGATCGGCAGCACCACCGCCCGCTTCTCCCATTTCCTCCAGGGGCCGAGGGCTGCCCTGGACTACCTGGCCGAACTGACCGGCCGCCGTCCCGCCAGCCGCTGGGCCGGCCACAATCCCGTCGGCGGCTGGATGATCGCCGTCCTGCTGCTGGTGCTGCTGGTCCAGACCGGTTCGGGCCTGTTCGCCAACGACGACATCACGACCAGCGGCCCCCTCGCCCATCTGGTGTCCAAGGCGCACGGCGACACCCTGACCACCGTCCACAAGGTATCGTTCAAGCTCCTGCTGGGCCTGGTCGGCACCCACATCCTGGCGGCGCTGTTCTATCTAGTGGTCAAGCGCGAGAACCTCATCATTCCCATGGTCACCGGCCGCAAACCCTGGCCCCCCGCCGCCCCCCGCCCCCCCCTCCACTTCACCAACCCCCTGTGGGCACTCCCCACCCTCTCCGCCTCCGCCGCGGCGGTATGGCTGCTGGTGACACGATTGTAGGGCAGGGTTGCAGGTGCGCCCGTACCGTGATATCGGGGGGGAAGCTTGTGGAGTTCGTGGAGCCTGTGGAACCACCCCCCACCGAACCGCCCGGCGAGCCGGCACCCCGACGTAGCGGCTGGTGGCGGAAAGTTGTATCCTGAGCAGGAGAACGGGACGCCGCATGGAGACTCGGCTCCATCGCAACGTCCTGCCTCCGGGGGCAGGTCAATCGGGGGATGTTCATGGGGAATGCCCTTCACTTCGGCGATAACCTGACGGTCCTGCGGGACAGCGTCGCCGCCGAGAGTGTCGACCTCGTCTATCTCGACCCGCCCTTCAACAGCCAGGCTACCTACAACCTCCTGTTCAAGGGCACCTCGGGCAAGGGGGCGGCCGCCCAGATCGAGGCGTTCGAGGACACCTGGCACTGGGGCGAGGAATCAGAGCGCGCCTTCGCCGCGGTCCTGGCCTCACCCGTCACGGCGGCGGCCGAACTCCTCCAGGCCCTGCGTTCGTTCCTCGGGCAGAGCGACATGATGGCCTATCTCGCCATGATGGCGGTCAGGCTGCTTGAACTGCACCGCGTAATGAAGCCGACGGCCAGTCTGTACCTGCACTGCGATCCCACCGCCAGCCATTACCTCAAGATCCTTCTCGACGCCATCTTCGGGCCGGGGCGCTTCCTCAGCGAAATCATCTGGAAAAGAACCAGCGCCCACTCAAGCGCCGATAGATACGGACCGGTCCACGACGTCATCCTGTTCTACGCAAAGGGTAAGACGTTCACCTGGAACCGCCTATTCCAACCCTATGACCAGAAGTATCTGGATACATTTTTTGACCAGGAAGATCCGGACGGCAGGAAGTGGAAGCGCACCGATCTGACCGGGGCCGGCACCAGAAAAGGCGAAACCGGCCAACCCTGGCGCGGCATCAACATCACGGCCAAGGGCCGACACTGGATCCGTCCGCCATCGGAACTTGACAAGCTTGACGCCGAAGGTCGCGTCCACTGGCCCAGGAAGGAAGGCGGCATGCCCCGCCTCAGGCATTATCCGGAGGACCTGCCAGGCGTGCCACTCCAGGACGTGTGGACCGACATCCGGCCGATGCACAATCTATCCGAGGAGCGGCTCGGCTATCCGACACAAAAGCCCGTGGCGCTGCTGGAGCGGATCCTGCGCGCGTCCAGCAATCCCGGCGATGTGGTGCTGGACCCGTTCTGCGGCTGCGGCACCACCGTCCATGCCGCCGAAAAGCTGGGACGGCGGTGGATCGGCATCGACATCACCCACCTCGCCATCTCCCTGATCGAGCGGCGCCTCAAGGACGCCTTTCCCGGCATGGCGTTCGATGTGCTGGGGACGCCGAAGGACCTGGAAAGCGCCATGGACCTGGCGCGGCGGGACAAGTATCAGTTCCAGTGGTGGGCGGTATCCCTGGTGGGTGCCAGACCCTATCGCGGCCGGAAGAAGGGCGCCGATGGCGGCATCGACGGCATCCTGTTCTTCCGTAGCGGCAAGGGCAGGACGGAGAAGGTGCTGGTATCGGTCAAGGGGGGCGACACCGTGGGCGTCGGCGCGGTGCGGGACCTGATTGCCGTGGTGGAGCGGGAGAAGGCGGCCATCGGCATCCTGATCTCCCTGTCGCTTCCTACCCGGCCGATGGAAAAAGAGGCCGCTGCCGCTGGCTTCGTCGACACGCCGACCGGCCAGGTTCCCCGGATTCAGCTCATCACCCTGGCGGCGCTGTTCCAGGGCATTCGCCCACGGGTTCCCCTGATCGACGACGCGACAACATTCCGGACCGCCGCACGAGAGTCGACCGGCAGTCAGGGCGAACTGCTCTGACGTGAGGGCTTGATCCAGAATAACCGCGCCATCTCGCTTGCCCCCCCCCCTTAATACCCCTCGGCCTTGCAGTACTGGTGTTTGGCGCCGAGTTTGCGGCAGAGGTCTTCGGCGGCGGATTGGCTCAGGGGGCCGGCTTTGAGGCGGTAGGACTTGCCCTTGCGGGGGCCGAGGTCGACGGTGACGATCTTCGGCTTGAGGTCGCCCAGGAGGTCGGGGAATTTGCTCTTGATCTGCTGCCATCCCTCGTCGGCCAGGGCGCGGGACTTGTACGAGGCGAGGTGCAGCGCCGCCTTGCCGCCGGCGGCGGCGGGGGGGGGCAGCAGCAGGCGGGGATCGCCGCCGGACGGTGGGCCGGCGAGGGGGGCCGGGCCGCGCAGGATGCGGTCGAGGGCCTCCATTTCCTTGGCCACTTCCTCTGGCGTGACGAGGTTGGCGGAGCGCAGGCGCTCCAGCCGGCCGGCCATGGCCGCGGCCTCGATGATGCCGGGCGGCGGCGGCGTGGGCGGGGCGGTGGCCGAGGGCTGGGCCGGCAGCAGGCCCTCGAGGATCATCGAGCGCTCGGCGGTTTGCTCCCCGGCGGTGATGGAGCGCTGCTCAAGGGCGGCGCGCAGGGCCTGTAGCCGCGCGCTGACCTCCTCCTGGGTCGGGATCCGGCGGTCGAGCCCGGCTGCCGGCGGTGACGAGGACAGGGGCAGCAGGGCGCCGATGTTCTGGGCGCGGCGGGCCTTGTACTCGTCCTCCGACACCAGGCCCTGGTTGACGAGCTGGCGCATGATCTCGAACCGGCGGATGGCGGTGGTGTCGCCGACGGAGTCGGTCTGTGGCGAGCGGGCGACCGCCACGCCCCGCTCCGGCGCCGTGGGGCTCGCGGAGGAAAACGCCGGCGGCAGCGGGCTCGTCGCCGCGACCGACGTGCCGCCCCGCGCCGCCGTCTCGTCGAGGGTGCGCAGGCGGGCGGTGACCAGGTCGGTGAGCTGCAGATTGGTGAGCTGCCCCGGACCGGCGACGGTGGCCGGGCCGTCGGGCTTCAATTGCAGCATTTCCCGATAGGCCTGACGCGCCTTCTCGCGGCGGCCGGTGTTCTCGTACACCAGGCCGATGGCGTAGAGGGCGTAGGGATCCCGGTGATTGTAGCGCAGCGCCTTCTCGGCGTACTTCTCGGCGACGGCGATGTCGCCGCGGCTGATGGCCCCGAGCGCCAGGTCGGCATAGGGCGCGTCGCCCCAGAACATGAGGTCGCGGGAGAACCCCGGATCGGAGACGCCGCCGCAGCCGGCCACGGCCACGGTGGCCATCATCGCCACGCTCACTGCACGGGCAAGGCCACGCAACGCTCGCTTACTCCCCAACGGCTCCACCTTCAGCCTGCAAACGAGTGCTTAACACGCAGGAAGGATGAATTCCAGACAAGAACCGCAGTATCATGGGCGGGATGGAAATCGAACTCAAGCTGGAACTGGCTCCCGATGACCTGGGGCGGCTGCGGCGTCACCCGCTGATCCGCAGGAGCGGCATCGGCCGGCCGGTGCGGCGGCTGCTGCACTCGGTGTATTTCGACACCCCCGACCTGGCGCTGTATGACGGGGGGGTGACGCTGCGGGTGCGCCATATCGGCGGGCGGCGGGTGCAGACGGTCAAGGCTCGCGCCACCGGCACCGCCGGCCTGTTCGCCCGCGACGAGTGGGAGGACGAGATCGCCGGCGACGCGCCCGAGATCGCTCCCATGCTGCGCACCGCCGTGGCGCCGCTGCTCGAGCGGCCGGGAGTGGCTGAGTCGCTGCGGCCCCAGTTCGTCACCGCGATCCAGCGGACCACCTGGACCCTGGGCGGACCCGGCTGGGAGGTGAAGCTGATGCTGGACAGCGGGCGGGTGGAAGCGGCGTCCGGAGCCGTGCCCATCCGCGAGGCGGAACTGGAACTGGTGCGGGGCGAGCCGGAGCGGCTCTACGCCATCGCGCTTGATCTGCAGCGGCGCATTCCCATGCGCCTCGCCACGGCCAGCAAGTCGGACCGGGGCTTCGCCCTGGTCATGGGCGCCGCCCCCCGGCCGGTCCGCGCCGAGCCGGTGAGCCTCACTCCCGACATGACGGTGGGGCAGGCCTTCGCCGCCATCGCCGCCGGCTGCGTGCGCCAGCTTCTCGGCAACGAGCCCTGCGTCCTGGCGACGGCCGACCCCGAGGGCGTGCACCAGATGCGGGTCGCCCTGCGGCGGCTCGCCTCCGTCCGCGCGGTGTTCGGGGGCGGTCCCGGGGTGGAGGCTGCCGGGGGCGACTCCGTACGGGAGGCCGCCGCCTGGCTGGGCTCCCACCTTGGCCCCGCCCGCGACGCCGACGTCTTCCTCACCGAGGTGCTGGAGCCGGCCCTGGCCCATCTGCCGGGCGGAGCGGGGATGGAGGCGCTGCACGCGGAACACGCGCGACGCCGACGTGAGCACCATGATCGCCTGCAGGAGGCGCTGGGGGGACCGCGGTTCACCACGGCGCTGCTGACCATGGGGGCGTGGGCCGCCGACCGCGGCCTTCCCGACTCGGAGGGGCCCATCGCGCCGTTCGCCGCCGCCGCCCTGGAGCGGCGCTATCGGCGGGTGCTGAAGGCGGGGCGGCACTTCCGCCGCCTTGACGACGAAGGGCGCCACCGTCTGCGGATCGCCCTGAAGAAGCTGCGCTATGCGGCGGAGTTCTTCGTCAGCCTGTATCCCGACAGGGACAAGGCGGCGCGGCGCTTCCTCGTGGCGCTCCGCCGTCTTCTCGAGCGGCTCGGACGGCTCAACGACATCCAGGTCGGCCGCGCGGTGCTGGCGGCCGAAGCCGCCGCCGCCGACGCACGGCAGGCCTGGCCGGCCGGCCTGATCGCCGGATGGCACGTCGCTGCCGCCGAGGCTCATCTCTCGGACGCGCGCGGGGAGTGGAAGGCGTTTACCCGTCAGTCCAGATTCTGGAGCGTCGGCTGAGTCTCGTTCCGCCTTACGGAACGCCGAACATGTTGCCCATATAGTTCATCGGCGACGAGAACGAGTGAGCCCCCCGGCCGATGTCAAAGGACATGCGCCCCACGAGGCCGGTCATCTGGGTCACGTTGCCGGCCATCAGGGTGACGTCCTCGGTCATCTGGGTCATGCCGGCGTCCATGTGGTCGATGGAAACGCGCATCGTGCCCATATCCCTGGACATCGACCCGATATCCCTGGCCATCACGTTCTGAACCTGCGCCATGCTCTGAAGATCGCCGCCCATCTGCACCATGACGGATGTCATGGTATCGAGGTTACGGGCCATGCCATACATGACCAAGGTAAAAAATCCCATCACGCACAGGATGCCTGTGAGTACGAACACTCCGACTGGATTCTTGACGACGAAGTTTCTCATCACAACGAGCTTTCCTTCATCCTGTAGCGGAAGGGATATGCGGGAAGCATGCGCCAACGCCTCCAGGATAGCAACGCCCTAATCGCAATCTTCCCCACTCCATGGGCCAATTTCTTCGGTCCCCGGGGGTGGAGTGCAAATTTCGGGCCAGAAAGCGCCGACCAGAGCCCCGTCATGACGCGAGTCCAAGCCGGCGCATGCGCCGCCACAGGGTGGTGCGGTCGATGCCGAGCGCCCGGGCGGCGGCGGCCTTGTTGCCGCCGGCCGCGGAGAGTGCCTCCTCGATCATCCTGCGCAGAGAGGCGTCGTCCCAGTCCGTCCCGGACGTCACTGGCGCCGCGGTCTCCGGCGCCGCGGTCTCCGGCGCCGCGGTCTCCGGCGCCGATGGGCGGTCGCCGCGACCCGACTGGCGGGCGTACTCCCGGATGTTCTGGGGCAGGCTTTCCGGGACCACCCTGGTGCCGACGGCGCAGAGGATGCCATGCTCGACGGCGTTTTCCAGCTCGCGCACGTTGCCGGGCCACGGGTACTCCATCATCATCTTCATGGCCTCGGGCGAGCACTCGATGTCCTCCGGATAGCGGACCTCCGCCATCTGCTTGCAGTAGTGCAGCAACAGCAGGGGGATGTCCCCGGGACGGTCGCGGAGCGGCGGGATGCTGACGGGGATCACCGCCAGGCGATAGTACAGGTCCGAGCGGAACTCGCCGCGGTCCACCATCTCGCGCAGGCTGCGATTCGAGGCGCTGATGACCCGCACGTCGACCTTCACCGACCGGTCGGAGCCCACCATCTCGAACTCCTGATCCTGGACGGCGCGCAGCAGCTTGGCCTGGAGGTGCAGCGGGAACTCGCTGATCTCGTCGAGGAACAGGGTCCCCCGGTTGGCCGCCTGGAACCGGCCGGGCCGGTCCTGGGTGGCGCCGGTATAGGCGCCCTTGACGTGGCCGAACAGCTCGGATTCGATCAGGCTTTCGGGGATGGCCGCGCAGTTGACCTCGACGAAGGGACCCTTCGCCCGATTGCTCATCCTGTGGCTCATGCGCGCGATCTGCGTCTTGCCAGTTCCCGATTCGCCCTGAAGCAGCACGAAGGCGTCGGTAGGAGCGATATGGTGGACGCGGTTCAGGATTTCCAGCATCTGGGGGTCGGTGCTGATGAGTTCGGTCTGGGCGCGGGTGACCATGGCCTCCATGCGCCGCTTCTCGGTGCGGTCGCGGATGATGACCAGGCGCAGGCCGGCCTCGGTCCCCGGTACGGCGACGATCGAGGCGTTGAACTCGAGGCTGCGGTAGCCGCCCCCCACCCGCACCCGGCGCTCGAAGCGAACGAACGGGCCGTCGCGGCGGTCGCCCGGGTCGTCGTCCCCCGATGCCTCGAGGATGGCCTGCTCCAGGTTCAGGGTGCCGGTGTCCCGCAGGCGGCGCACCGGCTCGTTCGGCGCAAAGCCGAGCAGGCGGCCCGCCGCCGGGTTCTGGTACAGAAGCTCGCCATTCGGCCGCGCGACGACGACGCCGTCATCCATGAAGGAGACGATGGCTTCCAGCAGCGGCAGCACATCGGTCAGCTCGCCCACGTCGTCCCCCAGCCCACGTCGTCCCCCCCCGATCCCGCCCGAACGTGGTGGTCGGGCGATCCCGCAGTGTTGCACCAAACGGAGCGTTGCGCAACGCCGTCGCGGCGTTGCGACGGCAGGGGTGACGCGCAACGGCTTGCAACGCGGTGAAGTCCATGATACTGGGCTTTGCTCAAGAGTTTGCCGTGACGGATCGTCCACCGGACGATACGATCGCTTCCGCCGAAGGGCATGGTCCCGTCGGCGGGGACGCATCGCCGAAGGTGACGGTATCGTTACGCAAGCCCCCCCTGTCGCCAGTCCGGGAGTTGGCCCGAGTCTTGCGACCGTGGTGGGGACCGTGATGACAGGGAACGACAACAAGGCCCGCGGGCTATATCAAACGGGGGAAATTTTATGGCGGAGCTTTTTTCAAACGAGTGGATGGCCAAGTTCGCCGAGGCCTGGAACGCCGAGCCGTCGCTGTCGGGGGAACTGGGCAAGATCGGTTTCAACTCGACCATCGCCTATGGCTTTCAGGACGAGGAGAACCCCCGGGGCGTCCTGGTGATCGAGAACGGACACGTGGTGACCGGTGCCGCCTATACCGATCAGGCGCTGAGCTGGGACATGCGGGCCTCCAAGGCCGACTGGGAGAAGTGGGCCCACAAGCCGCCGGGGCTGATGGGACTCGGCATGGCGTACACGGCACGCAAGCTGCGGTTCAAGGTCGGCGACTATGGTGCGATGATCAAGGACCCCCGGATGGCCGGGCCGTTCATCAAGAGCTTCGAGGTAATGGGGCGGGTATAACGATGAGGGTGTCACCCTGGCTGTTCGCTGCGGCGCTGGTCGCCGTCAGCATCGGACCGTTTCCGGTCACTGCCGCCGAGTATCAGACGGCGGCCGTCACCGCGGCGCAATTGGGGCATACGTCGACCGTGGGCGGGACGGTGATTCCGTACAAGGAAGTCAACCTCAACGCCCAGATTCCCGGCCAGGTGACCTACATCGCCGGTGCCGAGGGCGACAGCTTCCCGTCCGGCACCGTGCTGGTGCAGATTGACGATTCGCAGATTCAGGCCCAGCGGCGGGCCGCTCTCGCCGACATCGCCAACGCCGAATCGGCGGCTCGCAATGCCCAGGTCCAGTACTCGCGGGAATTGTGGTCGCCGCGCAGCAACAGCCCCAACAGTATGCCCGGCATGGGCATGCCTGGGATGTTCGATCAGTTCTTCACTCGGAACGTGTCGAACGTCATGGGCCGCAGCGACACCGGCCTTGAACGCCAGGCCGAGCTGTACGCCCAGGGCAGCGGCGTCAATCAGGCGCAGAATCGCCTGCTGCAGGCGACAGCCCAGCTCGAGGCGCTGGACGCCAAGCTGCGCGACGCCCAGCAGGTGGCGCCGTTCGACGGCATGATCGTCCAGAAGATGGTGGAGGTGGGCGACACGATCCAGCCGGGGCAGCCGCTGTTGCAGTTCGCCCATACCACCTACCTGCGCATCAAGGCCGACGTGCCGGTGCGGCTGGTGGCGGGGCTGGACAAGGGCATGCTGGTGCCGGCCCGGCTCGATGCCGGGGGCGTGCAGGTGCAGGCGCGGGTGGCCCAGATCTACCCGATGGCCGATCAGACCCGTCATACGGTGACGGTCAAGTTCGACCTGCCGAAGGGGGTGCCGGGCGGACCCGGCATGTACGCCGAAGTCCAGATTCCCGACCAGAGCGAGGCGACCCGCAGCATGGCGGCGGTGCCGGAGGAGGCGGTGATGTGGCGGGGCAGCCTGCCCAACGTGTTCGTGATGGCCAACGGGCGTCCGTCGTTGCGGGTGGTGCGCGTCGGCTCGCCGCTCGGCGATGGCCGGGTCGGGGTTCTTTCGGGTGTCAGCGTGGGCGAGCAGGTGATCGTCAACCCGCCGGCGGGACTGGTGTCCGGCACGCGGTAGAACGGAGCGCGGTGCCGGGGGTGATCCCGGCGCTCGGGGGAAATCGTTTGAGAAAGATCGCTGTCCATGGCCGATAATGCCAACCAAGGGGATAAGTCAGCACGGCCGCACCACCACGGCCTCGGTCTTGCCGGGGGCATGGCGCGGACGTTCATCCATTCGCCGCTGTCGCCGCTGTTGCTGCTGGCCGCCCTCGCCATGGGTATTCTCGGGCTCCTGATCACGCCGCGTCAGGAGGACCCGCAGATTTCCGTGCCCATGGTGGACGTGTTCTTCGGCTACCCGGGCGCCTCGGCCGACCAGGTGGCGAGCCTCGCCGTCGATCCGCTGGAGCGGATGATGAGCGAGATCCCCGGGGTCAAGCATGTCTATTCGGTGTCCCAGCGTGGGCAGGGCATGGTCACCGTCGAGTTCGACGTCGGCGAGGTGATGGAAACCTCGCTGGTCAAGCTCTACGACAAGCTCAATTCCAACATGGACAAGGTGCCGCCCGGCGTCACGCCGCCCATGGTCAAGCCCAAGGGCGTGGACGACGTGGCGGTGGTGACCCTGACCCTGTGGTCCCACGACGTCGGCGACGAGCAGCTTCGCCTGATCGGGCTCGACGTCATCCAGCGCCTGAAGGAGGTGGCCAACACCAGCCAGAGCTTCCTGGTGGGCGGCCGCTCCGAGGAACTGCGCATCGAGGTGCACCCGGAGCGCCTGAAGGGCTTTGGCATCGTCCTCGACCAGATCGCCGAGACCGTCAAGAACGCCAACAGCGAGCGGGCCACCGGCCGCGTCGAGGCCGGGGACGGCACCTACAAGATTCACACCGGCGCCTTCCTGACCAAGGCCTCGGACGTGGAGCGGCTGGTGGTCGGCGTGCGCAACGGCAGCCCCGTCTATGTGCGCGACATCGCCCGGGTGACCGAGGCGCCGTCCGACGCCGGCGACGTGGTGATGTACTACACTGGCCTGGCGGCGCCGAAGGATGGCCCGCAGGCGGCCAACGGCGCCCCGGCGGTGACCATCGCCATCGCCAAGAAGCCGGGCTCCAACGGGGTGACGGTCGCCAACGCCATCCTGGAAAAGGTGGAGTACCTGAAGGGCCGGCTGATTCCCGACAATGTCCAGGTGGCGGTGACCCGCAACTATGGCGCGACGGCCAACGACAAGGTCAACGAGCTGGTTTTCAAGCTGTTCATCGCCACCGGGGCGGTGACCATCCTGATCTGGATGCTGCTGGGCTTCCGCGCCGCGCTGGTGGTGCTGATCGTCATCCCCGTCGTGATCCTGATCACCGTGTTCTCGGCGTGGGTGCTGGGCTATACCATCGACCGGGTGTCGCTGTTCGCGCTGATCTTCTCCATCGGCATCCTGGTGGACGACGCCATCGTCGTGGTGGAGAACATCTACCGACGCTGGCTGGAAAAGGGCGAGGCCGATACCGAGACCTCGGTGGACGCGGTGCGCGAGGTCGGCAACCCGACCATCCTCGCCACCTTCACGGTGATCGCCGCCCTGCTGCCCATGGGCTTCGTCAGCGGCATGATGGGCCCCTACATGGAGCCGATTCCCGCCCTGGGCTCGTCGGCGATGCTGTTTTCGCTGTTCGCGGCCTTCATCTTCACGCCCTGGCTCGCCATGCGCATCCGGCCGTCGCTGGCCACCCTTCTGCGCACCCAGGAGAAGGAGCACCGCCAGGTCCAGTGGCTCGATCGCCTGTTCCGCGGCATCCTGAACCCGCTGCTCGACAGTCGGCTCAAGGGATACACGTTCCTTCTGGGCAATATCGTCATCTTCCTCGGCTGCTGCGCCCTGTTCTACACCACCGACGTGGCGGTGAAGATGCTGCCCTTCGACAACAAGTCGGAGTTCAACGTCGTCGTCAACATGCCCCAGGGCACGGCCCTGCCGGTGACGACCAACGTCACCCAGCAGATTGCCGACGAACTGATGAAGATCCCCGAGGCGGTGTCGGTGCAGCTTTATGCCGGCACGGCCTCGCCGTTCAACTTCAATGGGTTGGTGCGGCACTATTACCTGCGTCAGGAGGCCTGGTACGGCGACGTCCAGGTGCAGCTTCTCGACAAGGGCGAGCGCGAGCGCACCAGTCACGAAATCGCCACCGCCGCCCGCGAGGTGCTGACTCCCATCGCCAAAAAGTACGGCGCCCGCATCGCCGTGGTGGAGATGCCGCCCGGCCCGCCGGTGCTGCAGACCCTGGTGGCCGAGGTCTATGGCCCCGACGCCGAGACCCGACGCAAGGCTGCCGAGGATCTGACCGGCATCTTCGCCAGCACCCCCGGGGTGGTGGACGTGGACAACCTGATGCAGACGTCCTACGAAATCTGGCGCTTCGAGGTGGACCGCGAGAAGGCGGTGCGTCACGGCGTGTCGGTCGAGGACATCAATCGCCAGCTCGACATGGCCATGGGCGGACAGAAGCTCGGCGACATCAAGGTGGGCCGGGTGCTGGAGCCCCGCTACATCGTGCTGCAGGTGCCGATGGCGCTGCGCAGCCAGTTCGCCCGGCTGGGCGAGATCCCCGTGCCGTCCTCCGGCGGCAAGCTGATCCCGCTGGCCGAACTCGGGCGGTTCGAGCGCGGCACCCAGGACCCGGTGATCTTCCACAAGGACCTGCGTCCCATCGAATTCGTGGTGGGCGACGTCTCCGGCCGTCTCGGCGCGCCCATCTACGGCATCATGGGCGTCGAGGACAAGCTCGACTCCTACACCGCCCCCGACGGCGTCCGGGTCGACACCCACTACATCGGCCCGCCGCGGGACGGCTACCACACCGCCGTCGAGTGGACCGGCGAGTGGACGGTGACCTATGAGACCTTCCGCGACATGGGCATCGCCTTCGCCGCCGCCATGGTGCTGATCTACATGCTGGTGGTGTGGGAATTCGGCAATTTCATCCTGCCGGCTATCATCATGGCGCCGATTCCCCTGACCCTGGTGGGTATCATCCCCGGTCACTGGCTGATCGGCGCCGAGTTCACCGCGACGTCGATGATTGGCTTCATCGCCCTCGCCGGCATCATCGTCCGCAATTCCATCCTGCTGGTGGACTTCTCCAAGCAGGCGGTGGATGCGGGCGAGACGGTGCGGGAAGCGGTGATCCAGGCCTGCCGCACCCGGACCCGGCCGATCCTCATCACCGCCTTCGCCCTGCTGCTGGGGTCGAGCGTCATCCTCACCGACCCGATCTTCCAGGGCATGGCGATCTCGCTGATGTTCGGTGGCATGGTGTCGACGCTCCTCACCCTGGTCGTCATCCCCCTGGGCTGCGTCAGCGCGGCGAAGAGCTTCATCCCCCACCACGGCGACCATCCCGAGGCGGCCGGCATCATCTCCGGTCCCGCCCCGGGAGGGGCAGCCAAGTCGCCGGTGGCCAAGGATGACGGACCCGGCATATTCGCCCGGATCATCGGCGTCGTCGGGATGGTGATCAGCATCGTGCGGGCTCTCGGCTACTTCATCGGCCTCGCGGTCAGGGGCGTGCTGGCCCGCCGGACTCCGCCGCCGGCCCCGGTCGCCAAGCCCGCACCTGCCCCCGTTCCCGCCGCCGCCGAGAAAGCGCCGAAGGCCCCGGCCAAGCCCAAGGCCAAGGGCAACGGCAACGGCAACGGGTCCAATGGTGCCAATGGAGCCGGTGGTGCCAATGGCAAGGCGAAGCCTGAACCGGCCCCCGAGTCGGCTCCGGTCGCGGCCCCCGCCGTGGTCGAGGCGGTGAAGCCTGCCCCCGCGCCTGAACCGACTCCTGAGCCTGAGCCGGCACCGGTCGCGGCTGCCGCCGTGGTCGAGGTGACGAAGTCTGAACCTGAGCCCGAGCCTGAACCCGAGCCGGCACCGGCACCGGTCGCGGCCCCCGTCGCAGTCGAGGTGGTGAAGCCTGCCCCCGAGCCCGAGCCCGAGCCGGCACCGGCACCGGCACCGGTCGCGGCCGTCGCCACGGTCGAGGTGACGACGTCCGAACCCGAACCGGCCCCAGAGCCCGAACCCGTTCCCGAGCCTGTGTTGGCGGAAACGGCGTCTCCGGTCGCCAAGGCTGCCGCACCGGCCCGGGTCAAGCCCGTGGGCAGAACCGCCGCCAACGCGGCCAAGGCCGATGCGGCGCCCGCAGCGGCCGACACGCCAGTCGCCAAGACGACTCCCAAGGCGACGCCCAGGGCTGCCGCCACGAAACCGGCGGCACGAACTTCGGCCAAGGCCGCCCCCCCCAAGGCCGCCCCCAAGGCGGGGGCGAAATCGGCCGCGGGGGCCGAGGCCGCACCATCACGGCGTCTTCGCCGTGGCATTCGCCTGAAGACGACACCGGCTTCATCCAATGAAAACTCCTGAGGACGTGTCATGAAACGCTTGTTGTTTGCACTGTCCGTTCTGCTGCTGCCTGGCGCCGCTGTCGCCGGGATGCCCGATGCCGACAACGCCGGCGCTGGCGCCGCCCCCGCCCTCGTGGGTGAGGTGCCGCCGCCGCCCCCCGGCGAATACTACTCCACCACGCTGACCCAGCGGCCGGCGCAGCCGCCGTTTGCGTCGCACCGGCAAGGGCACCGTGGTCGTGTCGATCGCCACTGGGGACCGCCCGATCAGGCTGGGCGTGGTGCCTCGGGAAGATCTGCCGCCAGCCCGGTGGTCCGCGAGATGGGACCAGGGTCGGGACCGCGGTCAGACCGGTGGGGTGGCGAGCGTCTGGCGGGTCGTCCCGGGAACTGGGGCCGTCCGTCCTGGGGCGACAATGGCTACGGCGAACCCTGGGGTGGTCCTGGATACGGCCCGTGGGGCGGTCCCGACTATGGCCCGTGGGGCGGTCCCGACTATGGCCCGTGGGGCGGGCCTGGGTACGGCCCGTGGGGCGGGCCTGGGTACGGCCCGTGGGGCGGTCCCGACTATGGCCCGCGGGGTGGTCCCGGTTATGGCCCGTGGGGCTATGGCGGGTATCCTCCGGTCTATGGACCGGCGGTCGGACCTTAAGGAGGACCGGCGCCCGTGAGGAACGGATCGCCATGAGAGGGGTCGTCTCCGCGATGGCGTTCACCGTGTTGATCGGCACTGTCGCCAACACGGCCGCCGCCGGGGACAACCCTTGGCGTGGCGATGGCTACCACGGTTCCCTGCACCGGCCGACACCACGGACGTCGGTGTGGGAGCGGGGACGCGACGGTGGGCGTCTGCGTCTGGGTCATGATCCGGCGCTGGACTTTCCGCCGGAGAGTGAGGTGGAGGCACTGGGGGTGCCGACGTGGACCGGCACGCGCCGCGACCCGCGGTACTCCACCCCGCCGCCGCCGCGGCGGTCCGTCATGTCCTGGGAGACGGTCCCGGGGTATGGATATGGGCTCGACCTTATCCCCCAGGGTCAGGGAGGATACGGCAACGGCGGCGGGTATGATGGATACCGTGGTTATGGTGGCTACGGTAACTATGGTGGCTACGGTGGCTATGGCTACGGCTACGATGGTTATGGTTTTGGCGGGTCCCCGTATGGACGGGCACCCGTCGTTGCCCTCCCGACGCTTCCGGGTGGCGGTTGGGGATCCTGGAGCGGTTACGGACCCGGCGTGACGACAGGTTATCCCGGCTATGACAGTGGACTCTGGCCGGGTCTCTGGTAGTGACCCACCCCGTTATGGGCGTGCGGTCCGAAGGACGCCGGGGGCAATCCCTCCCCCTGGCTTCCGGATCATGGAGAGAGTGGGGAGGGATCAGTGCGTGGAAGGAAACAGCAATGAAGCGTCTCTTTGTGGTTTCGGCACTTGCCGCTCTGATGGCGGTGGCATCGGCGCCGACGAAGCCGGCGCATGCCTGGGGCGGTTGGGGTCCCTGGGGCGGCGGCGGACCCTGGAACGGGAACGGGAACGGGGATACGTTCGGTGACGGGGATTTCAGCATGAGCTTCAGCGGTCGCGGCAGCGGCAGCGGCCGCGGCAATGGCTATGGCAATGGCTACGGCTATCCCTATGGCGGTGGCTATTATCCGGGCTACTACGGCGGCCCGTGGGGTGGCTATGGCTATCCGGGCTACGGCGGTGGTTATCCGGGCTACTACGGCGGCCCGTGGGGCGGCTATGGCTACCCCGGTTATGGCCCCGGCTACCGCGGGCAGGCTCCGGCCAACCAGGCTCCGGCCGCCGGCAACTGAGTACGGTGCGGGCGGCGTCGCGCACTCCGGTGGCGGCGCCGCTCTTTCCGGTCGCGACACGACAATGACGGAGACCTGACGATGGGGACGCTGAACGCTATCGCCGCCGGTCTGGTTCTTCTGACCGCCTTCGAGGCGAGTGCGGGCCCATCCTTCACGGCCGAAGCCGTGCAGACACAGCAGGGGCAACCACCAGAGACGGGGCGGATCTATTTTTCCGATCAGGGAATGCGCATGGAGTTCCAGCGCCAGGGGCGCCCGGTGGTCCAGATCATCATGCCTGGCCAGGGCCTGATGCGCATCCTGTTCCCCCAGGACAAGGCATACGCCGAGATCAAGGGACCGGCGGCGCCCGACTTCGCCACCCGACCGGAGTCGCCCTGTCCGCCCCCGGAGGCCGGCCGTTGCGAACGGCTTGGCACGGAGACCATCGACGGCGTCGCCACCGAGACGTGGCGGATTACACCGGCCGCCCAGCCCACTCAGCCCGCCCAGACTGGGGCGCAGGCGGGAGCGGGCGGCTCATTCCAGGTCTGGTGGGACCGTCAGCGACGGCTGCCGCTCCGCGAGCGCCATGCCGACGGCTCGACGGCACAGACCACCCTCAAGGGCAAGGTGTCGTTCCAGGGGCGGGCCGTCGAACACTGGGAGACGACCTTCGTCGGCACCGACGGCAAGAGCCGTCGGGCGGCGCGTCTGCACGATCCCGAACTCGACGTCGATGTCCGCGAGGACTATCCGAGCGGCGCCACCCGGGAATTGCGAAATATCAAACTCGTCCCCGTAGACCCGGGATGGTTCGCCGTGCCGGCGGATTACCGCAAGGTTGATCCCGGCCAGGCTGGCACCCAACCGGGCCCGGCTCTCGGCGCGTCCGGCAGCACTCCGGCGGGGCGTCGATGATCACCGTCATTGGCAATCTCAAGGGCGGCACCGGCAAAAGCACGGTCGTGTTCAACCTTGCGCTGTGGCTGATCGAACACGGCGCCAAGGTGGAGGTCTGTGACCTCGATCCGCAGGCGACTCTCGTCGATGTCGCCGAACTGCGGGCCGAGGAGGGCTTCGAGCCGCCGCTGAAGGTGCTGACGGAACTGCCAAAGCGCGTCGCCGGCGAGATTCTGGTCGATATCGGCACCTCCAACATGGAGGCCATGCGCAACGCCCTGTCGCGGGCCGATCGCATCATCATTCCGGTGTCGCCAAGCCAGGCCGACGTGTGGTCGACTCAGCGCTTCCTCGAGATCATCAGCAACGCGACCAAGAAAAAGCCCAGACTGGTCGCTTTCGTCAATCGGGCGGACACGCATCATACCGCCCGTGAGAACGACGAGACCGAGGCCGCCCTGCGCCAGCTCAAGGGACTTGAGGTGGTGTCGGTGAGGCTGGCCCAACGGATCGTGTTCCGCCATTCCTTCAGCGAAGGACTGGCTGTCTTCGAACTCGAGCCATCCGGAAAGGCGACACAGGAACTGAATGCATTGGCCCAGGCGGTCTACGGCTCCGACCGAGGCTGATGACTGTTCAAGGAGAGTAACAATGCATGTACTTGCGTTCTTTTTTCGAACACTTCTGTTCGTCTCGATCCTGGTCGGGGCCGTTCTCGGCGTCCTCTATCGTCAGGATGTCGTGCGCGAGGCCGCCAACCTCAGCGCCAAGGTCATGGCCAAGGCCCACGAGGCCGGCCTGATCCGCGACTCGAAGCCCGCCCCGGCCAAGCCGGCGCCGGTGCTCGCCCGTCAGGACTCTCCGGCCAGAGTCGAGCCCCGGCCGGCGCCGATGGCCCCCCCGGCCCCGGCCCCAGCCCCGGTGGCGGCTGCCGAGGCTCCGGCGCGGACGGCTCCCGCCCTGCCCAGCTATCCGCCCGAAGACTACGCTCCGCCGACACCGGTGGCCGACGTGCAGATGCCGGCACCGTCCCGTGGCCAGGATCCGGCACCCCAGGCCATGGCGGAGCCGCAGCCGTTCCCGCCCGGTGGCTTCTATGGCCAGCCGCCGCTCCCGCCGCCGGGTTATCCCGCCTTCCCGCAGATGCCGGCGCCGGCCGCCGCCGGCGAGACTCTCCAGGGTCAGGGTGGCCAGGGTCAGGGGGGCCAGGGCCAGGGGGGAGAACAGCAGGCGATGGCCGAGTCCGCTCCGCCGCCGTTCCCACCAGCGTACCCGGCGATGCCCCATCGGTGGGAGCAGCAGGCCTCGGCCCAGCAGGTTGGGGCCCAGCAGGCCGAGCGTTCCGCCCCGGCTCGCAGGCAGGTGCCGACGGTGGCTCCCGCTACGCGCGAGGCCTGGGCCGAGGCGCGTCGTCTGTTCTGGGTGCAGGACCTCCAGGGGGCGGAACAGGCCTATCAGAAACTGGCGAGCGAGAATGCCGACGAGCCCGATCTTCCGGGTGAACTCGGCAACCTCTATCTCGTGCAGGGCCGGATCGACGAAGCCATCGACCAGTACTACGAGGCCGGAGTGCGGGCGCTGAAGGGCGGCAACCGCGGGCGTGCCGGTTCGGTGGTCGCGGTCCTCTCCCGCATGGACGAGGGCAAGGCCGAGGCGCTGCGTCGGCAGATCGTCGACTCACGCCGCCAGCCGCAGCGCACCTACTGAGCGACGTCGGGCGGATGCCCAGGCAGGGCATCCGCCAAACTCGCCAGCCGGCAAGCGTCAGGACGATGTGACGGCAACAGGAATGAACAGCGAGACGATGCGATGACATTGTTTGGGCCCACCAAGGTTCTTGCCGACCGGCTGGCCAGCCTCCAGTCGCACCTGAAGACGGAAAATCCGGTGCTGCTGGAGGTGATCCCGTCCTACCTCCGGTTTGATCGTGTCCTCTATCGGCTCGGGCTGCTCACGCGTGACGAGTCCCTCGCCACCCGCATTCCCTGGTGGCCACTCATCAGCGTGCTTGGGACCTTCTCGTCGGGCAAGTCCACGTTCATCAACCACTATGTCGGCGAGAGTCTCCAGGTCACCGGCAATCAGGCGGTGGACGACAGGTTCACCGTCATCTGCTATGGCTCGGACGGCTCGCGGGTGCTGCCCGGCACGGCGCTGGACGCCGACCCGCGCTTTCCCTTCTATCGCATGAGCGAGGAGGTGGAGGCCGTCGCCCCCGGCGAGGGGCGACGCATCGACGCCTATCTGCAGCTCAAGACCACCGGCAAGTCGGCGTTGCGGGGCAAGATCGTCATCGACTCCCCCGGCTTCGACGCCGACGACCAGCGCCGGTCCATCCTGCGGCTCACCAGTCACATCGTCGACCTGTCGGACCTGGTGCTGGTGTTCTTCGACGCCCGCCACCCCGAACCCGGGGCGATGCAGGATACCCTGCGCCACCTGGTGGCCAACACGGTCCGCCGCGCCGATGCCAGCAAGTTCCTCTACATCCTGAACCAGATCGACACCACCGCCCAGGAGGACAACCCGGAGCAGGTCGTCGGGGCATGGCAGCGGGCGATCGCCCAGGCCGGTCTGATCTCGGGGCGTTTCTATTGCATCTACAGCCCCAAGGTGGCCGTGTCCATCGCCGATCCGGCGTTGCGCAAGCGGTTCGAGAGCAAGCGGGACACCGACCTGGCCGAGATCCACGCCCGCATGTCCGAGGTGGAGGTCCAGCGCAGCTATCGCATCATCAACGTGCTGGAAATGGTCGCCAACGAGATCGAGCAGGACCTGGTGCCGCGACTCGCCACGGCCATGGAGCGTTGGCGCAAGCGGACGCTGTTGTTCGACGGTCTGGCATTGACCGTGCTGGGTGGGTTGTGCGCGGCGGGTCTGGTGTCGTCGGACTTCACCTCGGCCGAGGTGATCGAGGCCTGGTTCAACGAGCACCGGCTCGAGTCGGGCATCGCTGCGGTTCTGCTGATCGCCGTCCTGGTCGCCGGTCACTTCACCATCCGTGACTCGGTGGCTCGCCGTCTGGCCGAGACCCTGCCGGAGCGGATCGGCATGTTCGATCTTGGCCTGCGCCGGGCCTTCCTCAAGAACACCTACTTCCTGCGCAGCCTGTTCCGCAAGGAGCCCACCGGCTGGGGCGCCGGCACCCGGCGGAAAATCCGCACCCTGCGCAACGAGGCGGCGGCCCACATCCAGCGGCTCAACGACCTCTATACGGATCCCTCCGGCCGGCGGCAGCGCGAGGAACCGGTGTTCACCACGGACCCCGCGGTGGAGAGGCAGGACGCCTGACGACCATCCAAAGCCCTCTCCCCCTCGAGGGGGAGAGGGGGTAAAGACGGCGGCTTTCACTCCTTCACCCGATTGCCCTGGACGAAGTCCTCCGGCCGGTCTGACGTGGTCCTCCGACAGGGTTGAGAGTCGGCAACAATTGCCTACCGTTAACGTCTTTTTCACCATGCCGGGACGATCGTTCAAACATGGGACTCCGGCTGCCGGGGGCCCGACACCCGGATCAGCGAGCGATCGTGAACGCCTTTCTCCAGACACTCCGCAGCCTCGGACCGGCCCGTCTCGCGGCGATGGGCGCCGCGGCCGTCGCCGTCCTCGGATTCTTCATCTACCTGATGACCCGGGTGACGGCCCCGCAGGCCGAACTGCTCTATGGCAATCTGGAGGTCGCCGACTCGAAGCGCATCATCGCCGAGCTGGACGCCCAGAAGATCCCCTACGAGCTTCGCAACAACGGCTCCGACATCTACGTCTCATCGGACGTGAAACTCAAGCTGCGGGTGCAGCTTGCGGAAACCGCCATGTCCGGCGGGGCCACCATCGGCTATGAGCTGTTCGACAAGCAGAACGCCCTCGGCGCCACCAACTTCATGCAGAACCTGAACATGGTGCGGGCGCTGGAAGGCGAGTTGTCCCGCACCATCCAGGCCATCGACGGCATCAAGACCGCCCGGGTACACCTGGTGCTGCCACGGCGCGAGATGTTCAGCCGCGAGGAGCAGAAGCCGTCGGCATCGGTGGTGCTGCGCATGCGGTCGGGCAAGCTTGGCAAGCCGCAGGTGACGGCGATCCAGAACCTGGTGGCGGCGGCGGTGCCGAAGCTGGAACCGACCCAGGTGTCCATCATCGACGACAAGGGCACCCTGCTGGCACGAGCCTTCGCCAACCAGCAGGACTTCATCGCCTCCACCGCCGACGACACCCGCCGCGACTACGAGACGCGGATGGTCCAGTCCATCGAGGAGCTTTTGTCCCGGTCCCTCGGGCCGGGCAAGGTGCGGGCCGAGGTCTCCGCCCAGCTTGATTTCGACCGGGTGGTGACGGACCAGGAGTCATACGACCCCGAGGGCCAGGTGGTGCGCTCCACCACTACGGTCACGGACAAGGCCCAGACCCAGGACAAGGATACCGAGTCGGTCTCGGTGACCAGCAACCTGCCCGACGCGGGACTGAGCGGCAGCGGCGCGCGCTCGACATCCAACAACAGCCGCTCCGAGGAGACGGTCAACTACGAGATCTCCCGCAAGACCACCAAGCGTGTCAGCGAAATCGGCTCCGTCCGGCGGCTGTCCGTGGCGGTGCTGGTGGACGGCGAGTACACGACCAAGAATGACCCCAGCACCTACAAGAAGCGCAGCGACGAGGAGATGGAGAAGCTGGCCGCCCTGGTGCGCTCGGCGGTGGGGGCCGACGAGAACCGCGGCGACCAGATCGAAGTGGTCAACATGCGCTTTGCCGCCGTCGAGCAGGAACTGGGACCCGAGGCGGAAATCGTTTTCCTTGGCTTCACCAAGCCCGAGCTGATGCGCATGGCCGAGGGTATCGGCGTCGCCATCGTCGCCGTGCTGGTGATCCTGCTGGTGGTGCGCCCGCTGGTCAACCGCGCCTTCGAGGCCCTGCCGGCCCAGGCCGAGGCCCAGCGCCGGCTGCTGGAGCAGCAGCAGGCGGCGGCGCTCGCCGGACCCGGCCTCAAGGCGCTGGCCCCCGGCAGCGAGCCGCCGCCCGAATTCGAGGGCGACGAACTCATCGACATCGACAAGGTGGAGGGACGTGTGCGCGCATCCTCTCTGAAGAAGATCGGCGAAATCGTCGACAAGCACCCGGAAGAGGCCCTCAGTATCGTCCGCAACTGGCTTTATCAGGAAGGCACGTGAGGAACTAGGCCATGGGGCGGATCAAGGAAGACTATCGCAGTCTTACGGGACCTGAAAAGGCGGGCATTCTGATGCTCTCGCTTGGCGACGAGTATTCCACGAAGCTGTTCTCGCTCATGGATGACGAGGAGATCAAGGAGCTGTCGACGGTGATGGCGAGCCTTGGCACCATCAGTTCGACGCTGGTGGAACGCCTGTTCGTCGAGTTCGCCGACCAGATCTCCTCCACCGGTTCGCTGGTGGGCTCCTACGAAAGCACCGAGCGCCTGCTGCAAAAGAGCCTGCCCAGGGACCGTGTCGACCTGATCATGGAGGAAATCCGTGGTCCCGCCGGTCGCACCATGTGGGACAAGCTCGGCAACGTCAACGAGCAGGTGCTGGCCAACTACCTGAAGAACGAGTACCCGCAGACCGTCGCCGTCGTGCTGTCGAAGATCAAGCCCGACCACGGCGCCCGCGTGCTGGCCCTCCTGCCCGAGAACTTCGCCATGGAGGTCATCATGCGCATGCTGCGCATGGAGTCGGTGCAGAAGGACGTGCTGGACGGCGTCGAGAAGACACTCCGCACCGAGTTCATGAGCAACCTCGCCCGCACCCAGCGCCGCGACGCCCACGAAATGATGGCCGACATCTTCAATAACCTTGACCGCAACACCGAAAGCCGGTTCATGTCGGCCCTGGAGGAGCGCAATCGCGAATCCGCCGAACGCATCAAGGCCCTCATGTTCACCTTCGAGGACCTGGTCCGCATCGACAGCCAGGGCGTGCAGACCCTGCTGCGCCACGTCGAGAAGGACAAGCTCGGACTGGCACTGAAGGGCGCCTCCGACACCGTCAAGGACCTGTTCTTCAAGAACATGTCCGAGCGCGCCGGCAAGATGCTGAAGGAGGACATGGATGCCCTGGGACCGGTCCGCCTGCGCGAGGTGGACGAGGCTCAGAGCGCCATCGTCGCCCTGGCCAAGGAACTCGCCAACTCCAACCAGATCGTGATCTCCGAGGGTCGCGAGGAAGACGAACTCATCTACTGATCATCATCACCACCACCACGAACGGACGGAAAGACGGCCAGACCATGGCGGAAATACGCAAGTTCATGTTCGATCTCGACTTCGAGGACCCGGCGGTGAAATTTCATCGCCACGAGGAGCCCGTCGTCGCCGAGGAAGAGGTCGAGGCCGAGCCCGAGCCGCCGCCGCCGCCGACGTTCAGCGAGGAGGAACTGGCCACCGCCCGCGACGATGCCTTCGCCGCCGGCCGGGCCGCCGGCCTTCAAGAGGCGGCCGAGGACATCGAGCACCAGGTCGCCCTGGCCCTCGACGCCATCGGTTCGCAGATGGCGGGCCTGACCGCCGACCTGGACCGCATCACCGAGGACAACGCCGCGGCGGCCGTCAACCTTGCCGTCGCCATCCTGCGCAAGATTCTGCCGGCCCATATCAGTGCCTACGGGTTCGACGAGATCGTCGCCCTGGTCAACCAGTGCCTGCCCCACGTGCTGGACCAGCCGCGCCTGATCGTGCGGGCGCACGGCGCCTACGTCGAGCCCCTTTCGGCAAGGCTCCAGCAGCTCGCGGCCGCCAACGGCTTCGAGGGGCGGCTGATCATGATGCCCTCCGACGAGTATGGCCCCGCCGACTGCCGCGTCGAGTGGACCGACGGCGGGGTCGACCGGGACACCACGCGCCTTTGGGACGACATCATGGCGATCGTCGTCCGCTACATGGGCGACCATGGACTGACGGACGAAACGACGATGACGGAGGATGCCGGCACCGGGCCGGAGTAAACGGGAACGGGGCCGACTTGAGGAGAACGTCATGGCGGGCGACGACGATCTGGATCTGGAAGAATTGCAGGGCGATCCGGCGGGCGCCATCGCGCGCTCGGACGACTCCGGCTGGACGGGGAACCCCGACGTACCGGACAAGCCCCGGTCCGGCGCCGACCTCGAGGCCGTCTACGACATTCCGGTACAGGTGGCGGCGGTGCTGGGCAAGTCCACCATGCAGGTCAACCAGCTTCTGAAGCTTGGTCGCGGCGCGGTGGTGGAACTGGACCGCAAGGTGGGCGAGGCCATCGACATCTACGTCAACAACCGCCTCGTGGCCCGTGGCGAGGTGGTGGTGGTCGAGGACCGGCTGGGCATAACCATGACGGAAATCATCAAGAGCGATCGGAGCTGACGGAACGGTCATGGCCGAGGGATACGTGACGCAATCGGCGAGCCCCGGACGACGGAGGCTCGATCTCGACCTGGCGACGGTGGCCGGCCTCGCCGGCGGGCTCGTGCTGCTGGCCGGGGGCGTGCTGATGGGCGGTCCGCTGACCTCGTTCCTGGACGCGCCCTCGCTGCTGATCGTCGTCGGCGGCACCCTCGCCGTCACCACCACCTGCTTCTCCCTGGACGAGATGAGGACCGCGGCGCGGGCCGTCAGCCGGGCGGTGGTGCGCTCGCCGCACAATCCCTCCCATGCCGCCCTGCGGGTGATCCAGGTGGCCGAGTATGCCCGCCGCAGCGGCATTCTCGGGCTGCAGGGGGCGATGCTCGACACGCTGCGCACCGTGCCCTTCCTGCACAAGGGGCTGGCCATGGTGGTGGACGGGTCGGTCCATGACGAGGTGCAGACGGTGATGCAGGCCGAGATCCAGGCCCTGGCCGGCCGCCACGCCACCACGCCCGCCATCCTGCGCAAGGCGGCGGAGGTGTCGCCGGCGATGGGGCTGATCGGCACCATGATCGGCCTCGTGCAGATGCTGGGCCACCTCAGCGATCCGGCGGCGATCGGTCCCAGCATGGCGGTGGCGCTGATCACCACCTTCTACGGCGCCATCCTGGCCCACATGGTCTTCGCGCCGCTGGCCGCCAAGCTCGAACGCAACTCGGCCGAGGAGAGCATGGTGCTCCACGTCTACATGCTGGGGGTGATCTCCATCGCCCGGCAGGAAAACCCGCGACGGCTCGAGGCGCTGATCAACAGCGTCCTCGCGCCGGCCCAGCGGGTACGGTACTTCGACTAGACATCCGGGTGTTGGGGGCGAAACGGCCATGCGACTGCTGATCATCGGATCGTTGGGCGGACAGATCGGAGCCGCGAGCCGCATCGCCATCGACCGGGGCGCCAAGGTCACCCACGTCGGCGACGTGGCCGCCGCCCTCGAGGTGCTGCGCTCCGGCCAGGGCGCCGACCTGGTGATGGTGGACGTGAAGCTCGACATCAAGGCCCTGGTGGACAGCCTGGTGAGCGAGCGCATCGTCATCCCGGTGGTGGCCTGCGGCATCGCCACCGACGCCCAGTCGGCGGTGCGGGCGATCCGGGCCGGAGCCAGGGAGTACATCCCCCTGCCGCCCGACCCGACCCTGATCGCCGCCGTGCTGTCGGCGGTCACGGCGGAAAGCCACGCCCTGATCTTCCGCGACCCGGCCATGGGCCGGGTGATCAAGATGGCCGACCAGGTGGCCGGCAGCGACGCCAGCATCCTCATCACCGGCGAGTCCGGCACCGGCAAGGAGGTGGTGGCCCGCTATGTCCACCGCAAGAGCCGGCGCGCCGACAAGCGGTTCGTCGCCGTCAACTGTGCCGCCATCCCCGAGAACCTGCTGGAGTCGGAGCTGTTCGGCCATGAGAAGGGGGCCTTCACCGGCGCCGTCAGCCGGCGCGTCGGCAAGTTCGAGGAGGCCCACGGCGGCACCCTGCTGCTGGACGAGGTCAGCGAGATGGACCCCCGGCTGCAGGCCAAGCTGCTGCGCGTCATCCAGGAAAAGGAAATCGACCGCGTCGGCGGCACCCAGCCGGTGAAGGTGGACGTCCGCCTCATCGCCACCTCCAACCGCAACCTGGAGGAGGAGGTAAAGCAACGCACCTTCCGCGAGGACCTGTACTTCCGCCTCAACGTGGTCAACCTCCGCCTGCCGCCGCTGCGGGAGCGGCCGCAGGACGTGGACGTGCTCGCCGATCACTTCGCCCGCGTCTTCGCCGAAACCAACGAGCTGCCGCATCGCACGCTGTCGACGGCGGCCCGGGAAACGATCCACCGCCATGCCTGGCGCGGCAACGTGCGCGAGCTGGAGAACACCCTGCACCGGGCCGTGCTGCTGGCCTCGGGCGCCGAGATCGGACCAGAGGCGATCCTCCTCAGCGGCGACGACGGGCCGATGGTCGCGGCCCCGCCCCCCGCCGCCGCGCCGTCGGCCATCGGCCATGCGACGGCGGTGGTGCACGGCGCCATGTCGGCGATGGTGGGACGCACCGTGGCCGACGTGGAGCGCGACCTGATCATCGACACCCTGCGACATACCCTGGGCAACCGGACCCATGCCGCGACCATTCTCGGGATTTCCATCCGGACGTTGCGCAACAAGCTCAAGCTCTACCACGACGAAGGCCACGCGGTGCCGCCCCCCGGCGAGACCGATCGCGCCGTCGTCTGAGAGGCTGGAATGTACCGCCACCAACGGCATCATAAGCCCTCTCCCCCCTCTTCCGGGGGGAGAGGGTTGGGTGAGGGGGGGGGAGAGGC
>JAMOBE010000119.1:0-10057 GCA_039908285.1 Alphaproteobacteria bacterium | reverse complement strand
TCAACGCCATCACCGATCCCAAGGCGCGACCCCCCTGAGCCGCAGCCGGCCCGGCCTTACCCTCCCGAAAACCGTCAAAGACCAAAAAACGCCACCATTGCCGTCATTTAGAACTGCTGCGGTCATGGCGATGGGTGGAGCCGCCCCGCCCCGCCCCCCTCTTCCTGGAAGAAGGGGGAGAGGGAGTGAGACATCAGAGGCAGGGATTCATCACGGGCGGACGAGGAACGGACAGTAGATTCGCGATGGATGCCTTGAATTTTTCCCGAGGCGTGGACTGTAGATTCTCGATAATTCCGATCATCCCCTTTGGCACGCACTTCATCTCAAGCTCATCGCGTGGAATGCCCCGAATCCGCTTGCGGATATTGTCTTCCTGTTTCGCAATCCTCCCCTCGATGTCAGCCGGGGACACCTTGGTCAGGCTGTTCTGAACGATGAAATCGTTGATCTGACCGATGGCGACGGACAGTTCCTCCTTCAGGTCTCCGAACTTGTCCGGAAGGCAATAGTCCAGGGTGGTCTTGAGGTCGACGTACAGACCCCACATGCACATCACCGCGCCGTGACCACTGTTATCGACTCCCAGCGCCTCGATCTTGTCTCCCATCCGATACTGCGAGATCACGACTCCGCCACGACTGATCGTCCAAAGGCCGTTGTCCTGCTTGATCACCTCCGTCCCTGGCTGCGCGGTTATCGCTTCCAGGTCAAGCTGTTCGGCCAAAGCCGTCGAGGCGACGACGCCTGAGAGAAGAATGGCCGCCACGAAATTCGAAATCCTCATGAAACATCACTCCATCTCTGGGAGTCGCACTCGCGACGTGATCTCTGGGAGTCGCAGTCGCGACGTGGACGGCCGGTCACTGTCCATGGCGTTGGTTATACGACCCGGCGTTGCCCGACTCAAGACGTGAACAACGGTCCCGTCGCTGCGAGTGATCGGGGACGTTCGTCAGCCGTTCAGCAGCGCCTCAACCTCGGCCTGGCTCAGGCTGGCGTCGGGGTTATCGTGCTTGATCTCCGGCTGATTGAGCTTGGTGGTCTGCATCTTGCGACGCTCCTTGCCCTTCCAGTCCACCTGCCGGCGTCGGCGGTCGGGACCGAAGTAGAGGGAGGTGCGGATGAACGCCCGCGGGTTCTCGATGATCGAGCGCAGGCGCGAATAGAGGCCCTTGGCCGAGATTGGCTTGGCCAGGAACTCGTGGACCCCCGCATCACGGGCCTCCAGGACCCGCGACATCTCGGTGTGTCCGGTCAGCATGATGATGGGAACGAAGGGATTCGGGCTGTCCTTGCCGGTGCGGACCAGCCGCACGAAGTCCATCCCATCGAGCGGCGACATGTTCCAGTCGCAGATGATGATGTCGGCGGGAAATACCCGCAGCTCCTTGAACGCGTCGGCACCGTCAGCCGCCTCGGTGACGTTCTTTGATCCGAGCGCATGCAGGATGGTCTTCACCAGCGCCCGCATGTGCTTGTTGTCATCGACGATGAGAAAATTGAGGCGTTCGAGATTGTACCCAGCCATCCGGTGACGTTCCCAACCCGGCTTGAACCGGCCCGGACCCCGTGGATCCGATAAACATCGACTTATACCCTCAATTCCCGGAGACGGGAATGGTGAAAAGCCCCCGGCTCCATGCCACCCGTCGCTACGGCGCACTATATCTAATAGCATATCGGAGGCGGAGTGGCAAGAAGATGTACCGAGCAATCGGGGCAATCGGTGAGGCAACCTCCCCCTCAATGTTAAGCCCTCTCCCTCGATGGGGGAGGGTTTGGGTGGGGGTGGCAGTGAAGCGCGCACAGACGGAAGCATGTTCGCACAAAAACTGAATTCTTTGGTGACCTCAGATACACCTACGTGCTGCACCATCACCCCCACCCAACCCTCCCCCATCGAGGGGGAGGGCTTTTTTTGCGGGAAACGGATGGTTTCTACAGCGAACATCCTACAGCCCAGTTTACCCGACTTGTGTGCATACGGTAGCTTTGGGGGGACTCAGTGGGTGACCACCAGGTCCTCGGGCTCGTCGACCACCGTCGGCACCGGGCGAATCACGTCGTCCTCGGGTTCCTCCCACTCGATGGGGATCAGCCTCTGGGTCAGCGCCCGCTCCAGGACCTCGTCCACCGTCGACACCGGGATGATGTCGAGCCCGCGCTTGACGTTGTCCGGGATCTCGGCCAGGTCCTTCTCGTTGTCCTTCGGGATCAGCACCGTCTTGATGCCGCCGCGCAGGGCGGCCAGGAGCTTCTCCTTCAGGCCGCCGATGGGCAGCACCCGACCGCGCAGGGTGATCTCGCCGGTCATGGCGATGTCCTTGCGCACCGTGATGCCGGTCAGGGCCGAGACGATGGAGGTGCACATGGCCACACCCGCCGACGGCCCGTCCTTCGGGGTCGCCCCCTCCGGCACGTGGACGTGGATGTCGCGCTTCTCGAACAGGTTCGGCTTGATGCCGAAGCGGATCGAGCGGGAGCGGACATAGGACCGGGCGGCCTGGATCGACTCCTTCATCACGTCGCCGAGCTGACCGGTCAGGGTGGCCGCCCCCTTGCCGGGCATGATCACCGCCTCGATGGACAGAAGCTCCCCGCCCACCTCGGTCCAGGCCAGCCCCGTGGTCACGCCCACCAGGTTCTCGAGTTCCGCCTCGCCATAGCGGAACTTGCGCACGCCGGCGTACTTGTCCAGGTTCCGCCGCGTCACGGCGACGCGGGTGAGACCCTTCATCAGGATCTCCTTGGTGGCCTTGCGCGTCAGGTTGGCGATCTCGCGCTCCATGTTGCGCACGCCGGCCTCGCGGGTGTAGTAGCGGCAGATGTCGCGCAGGGCGTCATCGGTGATGCTCCACTCCCCCTTCTTCAGGCCGTTGTCCTTCATCTGCTTCGGGATCAGGTGGCGCTTGGCGATCTCGACCTTTTCGTCCTCGGTGTAGCCCGCGAGGCGGATGGTCTCCATCCGGTCCAAAAGCGGCTGCGGCATGCGCAGGGTGTTGGCCGTGGTGACGAACATCACGTCCGAAAGGTCGTAGTCCACCTCCAGGTAGTGATCGTTGAAGGCCGAGTTCTGCTCCGGGTCCAGGACCTCGAGCAGCGCCGAGGAGGGGTCCCCGCGCCAGTCGGCCCCCAGCTTGTCCACCTCGTCCAGCAGGAACAGGGGGTTGGACGACTTGGCCTTCTTCATGCCCTGGATCACCTTGCCGGGCATGGAGCCGATGTAGGTGCGGCGATGGCCGCGGATTTCCGCCTCGTCCCGCATGCCGCCCAGCGACACGCGCACGAAGTTGCGCCCCGTCGCCCGGGCGATCGACTTGCCGAGGGAGGTTTTGCCGACGCCCGGCGGCCCCACCAGGCACAGGATCGGCCCCTTGACCTTGGAGACGCGCTGCTGCACCGCCAGGTACTCGAGGATGCGTTCCTTGACCTTCTCCAGCCCGAAATGGTCCTCGTCCAGGATCTTGCGGGCCTCCTTGATGTCGCGCTTGACGTTGGTCCGCTTCTTCCAGGGGATCGACAGCAGCCAGTCCAGGTAGTTGCGCACCACCGTGGCCTCGGCCGACATGGGGCTCATGTTCTTGAGCTTCTTCAGCTCGGCGATGGCCTTCTCGCGCGCCTCCTTGGACAGGCGGGTCTTGTGGATCCGCTCCTCCATCTCGGCGGTCTCGTCGCGGCCATCGTCGCCCTCGCCCAGCTCCTTCTGGATCGCCTTGAGCTGTTCGTTCAGGTAGTACTCGCGCTGGGTCTTCTCCATCTGCCGCTTGACGCGGTTGCGGATCTTCTTTTCGACCTGCAGCACGCCGATTTCGGATTCCATGTAGGAATAGACCCGCTCCAGCCGCTCGCTGATGGTCTCGAGTTCGAGAAGCTCCTGCTTGTCGGCGATCTTGAGGGCCAGGTGGGAGGCCACGGTATCGGCCAGCTTGCCCGGGTCCTCGATCTGATTGACCGAGACCAGCACCTCCGGAGGAATCTTCTTGTTGAGCTTGATGTACTGCTCGAACTGCGTCACCACGGAGCGGGACAGCGCCTCCAGCTCCTGCAGGTCGCCGACCCGCTCGTCGATGGTGTCGGCGAACGCCTCGAAGAAGTCCTCGTTGTCGGAGAAGCCGGTGATGCGGGCGCGCTGCCCGCCCTCCACCAGGACCTTGACGGTGCCGTCCGGCAGCTTCAGAAGCTGGAGCACGGTGGACACGGTGCCGATCTGGTAGACGTCATCCGTGGTCGGATCGTCCTGGGCGGCGTTGCGCTGGGCGACGAGCAGAATCTGCTTGTCGTCCTTCATCACATCCTCGAGCGCTCGCACCGATTTGTCGCGGCCGACGAACAGGGGCACGATCATATGCGGGAAGACGACGATGTCCCGCAGTGGCAGCACAGGGTAGGTATGGCCCGGCGCACTTGTCACTTTCTACCTCTCATGTTCGGGACCGGCCCGGCAGGACCAAGCCGATGGTTGTAATACCTTACAACACATATCTGGGCACCGCGACAAGTCCGGTCAAGGCAGGCATCCCCTTCCGATGGGATGCCGGCGGTCAGGCGCTCGACCCCATGTCCTCGCGGCGGTCGGAGTAGATGAAGAGCGGCTTGGCCCTGTTCTCGACGGTGTCCCGGTTGACCACGCATTCCTCGGTGTCGTCCATGTTCGGCAGGTCGAACATGGTGTCGAGCAGGATGCTCTCCAGGATCGACCGCAGGCCGCGGGCACCGGTCTTGCGATCGATGGCCTTGTGGGCGATGGCCCGCAGCGCGTCGTCGTGGAAGCTGAGCTGCACGTTCTCCATCTCGAACAGCCGCTGATACTGCTTGACCAGGGCATTCTTCGGGGTGGTGAGAATCTCCACCAGCGCGTCCTCGTCCAGGTCCTCGAGGGTGGCGACCACCGGCAGGCGGCCGACGAACTCGGGGATCAGGCCGTACTTCAGCAGGTCCTCGGGCTCCACCTCGCGCAGGATCTCGCCGGTGCGGCGTTCGTCGGGAGCGCGCACGTCGGCCCCGAAGCCGATGGAGGTGCCCCGGCCCCGCTGGGCGATGATCTTCTCGAGCCCCGAAAAGGCGCCGCCGCAGATGAACAGGATGTTGGTGGTATCGACCTGGAGGAACTCCTGCTGGGGATGCTTGCGGCCGCCCTGGGGAGGAACCGAGGCGACGGTGCCCTCCATGATCTTGAGCAGGGCCTGCTGCACCCCCTCGCCCGAGACGTCGCGGGTGATGGAGGGATTGTCGGACTTGCGGCTGATCTTGTCGATCTCGTCGATGTAGACGATGCCGCGCTGCGCCCGCTCCACATTGTAATCGGCGGACTGCAGCAACTTCAGGATGATGTTCTCCACGTCCTCGCCGACATAGCCGGCCTCGGTCAGGGTGGTGGCGTCGGCCATGGTGAAGGGCACGTCGAGAATACGGGCCAGAGTCTGCGCCAGAAGGGTCTTGCCGCAGCCGGTCGGCCCCACCAGCAGGATGTTGGACTTGGCGATCTCGATGTCGTTGCCCTTGGTGCCGTGGCCCAGGCGCTTGTAATGATTGTGGACGGCGACGGACAGCACCTTCTTGGCGTGACCCTGGCCGATGACGTAGTCGTCGAGGACGCTGCAGATGTCCCGCGGCGTCGGCACGCCCTCGCGGGAGCGCACCATGTGCGTCTTGTGCTCCTCGCGGATGATGTCCATGCACAGTTCGACGCATTCATCGCAGATGAAGACGGTCGGACCGGCGATGAGCTTGCGGACCTCGTGCTGGCTCTTGCCGCAGAAGGAGCAGTAGAGCGTGTTCTTCGAGTCGCCGCCTGTGGACTTCGTCATAGTATCACCATCCCTCGAAGTGCCCCGGGCACGGGACGCCGGCAGCCGGGATCTATGTTAGCCGGTCCCCCACCCGGCAGACAATGGCAAAAAGCACCCCCACGTCCCGGACCGCCCCGCACTCGCGCGGCCCGGAAAACACGACCGCCGTCCGGACCTGGATCCGGACGGCGGTCTGTCTCTGCCCGCATCGACGCCGGACGCTCCACCCCCGTGGACCGGCCCCCCGTCCGGGAACGGCGCGTCTTGAGGATGGTCACTCCCTGGCCTTGCCCTTGTCCTTGTCCTTGTCCCTGTCCCTGCCCTTGCCCTTGTCGTCATCGTCGTCCCTCGGCCGGCTGACGACGACCTCGTCGATCAGCCCGAACTCCCTGGCGTCCTCGGGGGTCATGAACTTGTCGCGTTCGACGGCCTTTTCGACGACGTCGAGGGACTGACCGGTGTGCCGCACATAGATATTGTTGAGCCGGGCCCGCAGGGCAAGGATCTCCCTCGCCTGGATCTCGATATCGGTGGCCTGGCCCTGGGCGCCACCGGAGGGCTGGTGCACCATGATGCGCGAGTTCGGCAGCGAGAAGCGCTTGCCGGCGGCCCCCGCCGCCAGCAGCAGCGACCCCATGGACGCCGCCTGGCCGATGCACACGGTGGACACCGGCGAGCGGATGTACTGCATGGTGTCGTAGATCGCGAGACCGGACGTCACCACGCCGCCCGGCGAGTTGATGTAGAAGGCGATGTCCTTGGTGGGATTCTCGGACTCGAGGAACAGAAGCTGGGCGCACAGGAGACTGGACACGCTGTCGTGGACACCGCCGGTCAGGAAGACGATGCGCTCCTTCAGCAGCCGGGAGTAGATGTCATAGGCGCGCTCGCCCCGATTGGTCTGTTCGACGACCATCGGCACCAGGGTGTTCATGTAGACATCGACGGGATCACGGTCTCTCATGGGAACCTCGCTCCATGCTCTCGGTTGCGGCAGCCCGGCACCGCCGGGGATCAGGCGGACGCCTCGCTCTCCGCCCCGGTGCTTTTCTCCCCGGTGTTTTCCGCTTCGTCGTCCTTCATCAGTTCCTCGGCCGAGACCGTCCTGTCGGTGATCTTCGCCATCTCCAGAAGGAAGTCGATGGCCTTCTCCTCGAGGATCGGCGCACGCAGCGACGCCATCGCCTCATCCGACTTCCGGTAGTAGTCGAGAACCAGCTTTTCCTGGCCCGGGTACCTGCGCGCCTCCTGCGCCAGGGCGCGGTTCAGATCCTCCTGCATGACGGTGATGTTGTTCTGCCGCCCCACTTCCGCAAGGAGAATTCCGAGACGGACCCGCCGCAATGAAAGCGCGCGGTATTCGGTCTTCAGGTCATCGTCGCTCCGCCCCCGGTCCGTCGGGTCGACGCGGCCCTGGGCCCGGTTCACCTCGAACTGCTCCCAGATGCCCTCGAACTCCCGGTCGACCATGCCGGCCGGCACCTCGAAGGTGTGCAGCTCGGCAAGCCGGTCGAGCACGGCCCGCTTGGCCCGCTGGCGCGAGACTTCGGCGTAGCGCTGCTCAAGCGCCCCACGGACGCTCTTGCGCAGGTCCTCGAGACTCTCCGCCCCCACGAACTTGGCCAGATCGTCGTCGATGGCCACCGGGACCGGCTCGTGCAGTTCCCTGACCGTGACCGAGAACTCGGCCTGCTTGCCGGCGAGGTCGGAGTGGTAGTTATCGGGGAAGGTCACCGGGAAGATCCGGTTGTCACCCGGCCTGGACCCGAGCAGCGCGTCCTCGAACCCGGGGACGAAGGTGTTGGAGCCCAGTTCCAGGCGATAGTCCTGACCGCTGCCGCCGACGATGGGCGCGCCGGCGATCGAACCGGCGAAGTCGATCACCACCGTATCGCCCGGCCGGGCGTCGCGCGGCTCGGCGACCGCCTCGGTGCGGGTGCGCTGTTTGGCGAGACGCTCGAGTCCGCGGTCGATCTCGGCGTCCTCCACCTCGGCCTTGACGCGCTCGATGACCAGCTCGGAGAAGTCGATCGGCCCGACGTCGGGAAGAACCTCCAGCGCCAGGGTGAATTCAAGATCGCCGCCCGCCTCGAAGGACACGCCGTCGACCTTCGGCTCGAGCGCCGGCCGCAGCCCGCGCTCGGTGATCACCTTGCCGACGGTCTCGCCGATGACGGCGTCACGAACCTCGTTCGTCACCGATTTGCCGAAGCGCTGCCTGACGACCTTGGGCGTCACCTTGCCGGGACGGAAGCCCGGCAGCCGTACCGTCCTTGCGAGTTCGCCAAGGCGGGCATCGACTCTGGCGGCCATATCGGCGGCGGGAAGGGTGACCTTGTACTCGCGCTTCAGGCCTTCGGTGTTGATTTCGATCAATTGCATGGACCGTCTCTGTCAGTTTTTTCCATCACGCGCGTCATGCCGCCCGGAAACGGCTGCTCGGGAATGCCTGGTGCGGGCGAAGGGACTTGAACCCCCACGGCCTCACGGCCACCAGAACCTAAATCTGGCGTGTCTACCAGTTCCACCACGCCCGCTCCGGCTGCCGGCGCGCTTGGTCTACAGCATACGCGCCCCGCCGTAAACAGGGCAAAGCCAGAGCGACCGATATTGTGTCCAATCGGCCGCATGACCCAGGCGATTCGTCCGGCTCCCCCGTTGCCTCGGGGTCGGATAGCGTTTATACGTATACCCGATGTGCTGGCCAGGGAATTATACCAGCTCAAAATGCCAATCAGGAGAGCGACGACCATGGCTCAGGACCTAGACCGCGCGGGGCGCATCCGATTCCTCAAGATCGACGACGAGACCCGCTCGCTGCTGCGGGAGTTCAGGACCGTCCTCAGTCCCCACATCGACTCCGTGCTGGATGCGTTCTATAACCACATCCGGGGCCACTCGGAGACGTCCCGCCTGTTCTCGTCCCCCGATGGCCTGCGGCGAGCCCGTGAGCAGCAAAAACGCCACTGGATCGACAACGTGTTCAGCGGCGAATTCGGCGAAGCCTACATGGCGCAGGTGACCGCCATCGGCAAGACCCACGAGCGGGTCGGGCTGGAGCCGCGGTGGTACATCGGCGGTTATTGCTTCATCCAGAACATGATCGTCGACATCGTGCAGACCGCCTTCCGCAAGAAGCCCGAGAAGGCCGCGGCCATCCTGCGTGCCGTCAACAAGGCGGTGTACCTCGACATGGACCTGGCGATTGCCGTCTACATCGAGACCGCCAGGGAGACCGCCGCCAAGGTGCTGAACGAACAGGCCAACGCCTTCGAGACCAACGTCCATGGCATGGTCCAGGTGGTGTCCTCGGCGGCGACCGAGCTGCAGGCCACCTCCCAGAGCATGGCCAACACCGCCGAACAGACCAGCCGCCAGTCCACCGTCGTGGCCGCCGCCGCCGAGGAAGCCGCCGGCAACGTGCAGACCGTCGCCGCCGCCGCCGAGGAACTGTCGGCCTCCATCTCCGAGATCAGCCGCCAGGTGTCCGAGTCGTCGCGAATCTCCAGCGACGCCGTCCGCGAGGCCGAACGCACCAATGCCCTGGTCAACGGCCTGGCCGAGGCGGCCAGCAAGATCGGCCAGGTGGTCAAGCTGATCAATGACATCGCCAGCCAGACCAACCTCCTCGCCCTCAACGCCACCATCGAAGCGGCGCGGGCCGGCGATGCCGGCAAGGGCTTCGCCGTGGTCGCCAACGAGGTGAAGAGCCTCGCCAATCAGACCGCCAAGGCCACCGACGAGATCTCGGCCCAGATCGGCTCGGTGCAGACCGCGACCAAGGATGCCGTCACCGCCATCAAGGGCATCGGCGGCACCATCGGCAAGATCAACGAAATCGCCTCGACCATCGCCGCCGCCGTCGAGGAGCAGGGCTCGGCCACCAAGGAAATCGCCCGCAGTGTCCAGCAGGCGTCCCACGGCACCAGCCAGGTCACCACCAACATCGCCAGCGTCACCCAGGCGGCGGGCGAAACCGGGCATGCGGCCAACGAGGTCCTGCAAGCAGCAGGCGAGTTGTCCCAGCAGTCATCGAAACTGAGTTCGGCCGTGGACGGTTTCCTGCGGGACATCCGGAAAAGGTGACACGCAGGCGTTGACTTTCTCTGAGAATTGTCGCTCATAGAGTTCCGCCGGGCCGATGGTCCGGCGGATTTTTTATCGGGAAGCTATGACCATGCTGACCATCTCCATATTGACTGACCGTCAGTCAGTCCAGATATTTAGGAAGTCAGGGGCCTCGGACGGTGCGACGCGCGAGCACT
>JAMOBE010000118.1:0-10081 GCA_039908285.1 Alphaproteobacteria bacterium | reverse complement strand
AGGGGGATGATGGGGGGTGGGGGGGCCTTGGCGGCGGCCCGGCTTTTCTTGCCTTTGCCCTTCGCCTTGCTTTTGCCTTTCGGGGGGGTGTCGGGGACGACGGCCGGGGCGGGGGGTGGCGGCGCCTCCACCACTGGCGGCGGGTCCCGCTGTTCCAGACTGGCGGTCACGCTGACCTTCGGTCCGCCGAGGTCGATCTCAAGCGCCTCCAGGGCCATCCGTTTCTCGGCGGCGACGGCCTTCCCCCGCAGCGACAGGCCATGGATATCGTAGTCCGCGCCGAGGGCGGGGAGAGTGACGCGACCCCGGCGGCCGTCGATGGCGAAGCCGATGCGCTCGATATCGAGGACGCGATCGAACTTCACCGACACCGAGCCTGACAGCGGCAGTTCCACCCCCGCAAGGGGCTCCAGGTCCGGGGCCAGATGGGAGAACATCGTCGGCCGGATGTCGGAGAACGTCGCCGTGAAGCTTGGCTCCCGCTCCCGGGCGGGAAAGCGGCCGCCGATGTCCAGGCGGGCGGTCCCGTCGGGGGTGACCAGGGAGACTCCACCGGCGGCACCGATGCCGTCGGCGTCGCGGCCAAGCTCGATGTCCAGGTCCTCGAGCCGCCACGCGCCGCCTTTCGCTTCGTCTTCCAGCAGGACCGTGGCATCCACCAGTCGCACCTGGCGCAGGTAGCCACTGGCCCGGCCCGGATCCGGCGGGGCCAGCATCTCCTCCAGCAGGGCGGCGGGCAGGGGCTCCGCACCGTCCGCCGGCGTACCTCCCGCGATTTCCAGGTCGACGTGGCCGGCCCGGGTCCGCCGCAGACGCAGCCGGCTGCCGCGGATCTCGATGAGACTCGGGGCGACGATGCCCTGGCGCAGGGCGCGCAGGGACAGGGACAGGGACACGGTCGGCATGGTCACCACCGCCCGGCCGTCCGGGTTGGTGACCGTCACCCCGACCGCGTTGATGTCGAGGCTCCGCTTCCAGCCCGCCCAGTGCAGTTCGGCCCCGTCCAGACCCACCCGGTAGGCTCCGCTGGCCGGGGTCAGCGCCTCCACGATGTAGGGGATGAGAAAATCAACCGCCACGGGACCGGAGGAGACTCGCCATGCGGCGAGCGGCCCGATGATGATCACCAGGAGACCGAAGGCACTCAGGATCTGGAAGAAATGTCTGACGGCGCCGTGAACCACCCCGGCCTCAACTTCATCTGCGGCTTGACCACGTTCAAGGGTTCGCGCAGTGTGCTGGAAAATCGGCGTTTTGCATATGCATGAGTTCAGCTTTTCCTGGAATACAGCCATCCTGCCGCGTCCGGCCGATGCGGACCGCTGTCGCCGTGGGCTCGAGCGCTGGGCGGCCCTGGCGCGGGAGACCACGGACGCGGGACTCGCTTCCTTCATCGCCGCGGCGCCGACCCATCCGGCGGTGGGACCGCTGCTGGAGGCCGTGTTCGGCAACAGCCCGTTCCTGTCGTCGTGCCTGCTGCGGGAGCCGGCCGTGGTGGCCGAGACGCTGGAGGCCGGTCCCGACGAGGCCTTCGCCCGTCTTCTCGCCGCAACCAGCGACGCCCTGCGCGCCGAGACCGACACCACCCGCCTGATGAAGGCCTTGCGGGTCGCCAAGCGGCGCGTCGCGCTGCTGGTGGCCCTGGCCGACATCGGCGGCGCCTGGCCCCTGGACCGGGTGACGGGGGCCTTGAGCCGATTCGCCGACACCGCCACCGGCCTTGCCGTCGCCCACCTGCTGCGCCAGGAGGCGGCGACGGGAGAACTCGTGCTGCCCCACCCCGAGACGCCCGACCTGCGCTCGGGCTACCTGGTCCTCGGCATGGGCAAGCTGGGAGCGTCGGAACTCAACTATTCGTCGGACATCGACCTGATCGTCCTCTACGACTCCGAGCGGCTGACCTACACCGGCCGCCGGTCGCTGCGGGAATGCATGGTGCGCGTCACCCGCAACCTGGTGCGGATTTTGAGCGAGCGCACCGCCGACGGCTATGTGTTCCGCACCGACCTGCGGCTGCGGCCAGACCCGGGCTCCACGCCGGTCGCCATCGCCATCGACGCCGCACTGGTCTACTACGAGAGCTTCGGCCAGAACTGGGAGCGGGCGGCGATGATCAAGGCCCGCTGCATCGCCGGCGACATGGAGGCCGGCACGGCGTTTCTGCGCGACCTGCGGCCCTATGTGTGGCGGCGGTCCCTCGACTTCAACGCCATCCAGGACATCCACTCCATCAAGCGCCAGATCCACGCCCACAAGGGCGGCGGCACCATCGCCGTGGGAGGCCACAACATCAAACTCGGTCGCGGCGGCATCCGCGAGATCGAGTTCTTCGCCCAGACCCAGCAGCTCATCTGGGGCGGGCGGGAGCCGGCCATGCGGAGTTCGCGCACCTGTGACGCCCTGCGCGCCCTGGCCGGCGGCGGGCATGTGGGAACCGAGGTCGCCGAGGAGATGATCGCCGCCTACCATTACCTGCGCCGTCTTGAACATAGGCTGCAGATGGTGGACGACCAGCAGACCCAGCTTCTCCCCGCCGAGCCGGCCCGGCTGGCCGAGGTGGCGGCCTTCATGGGCTGCGCCGACACGGCGGCGTTTTCCGCCGAGCTCATGGGGTATCTCGAGACCGTCGAGCGCCACTACGCCGCCCTGTTCGAGGAGGCCCCGGCCCTGACCACCGGCGGCAACCTGGTGTTCACCGGCGCCGAGGACGATCCCGCCACCCTCGACACCCTGCACGGCATGGGCTTCACCAATGCCGAGTCGGTGTCGGCGGCCATCCGCGGCTGGCATCACGGCCGCTATCGCGCCGTGCGCACCGCCCGCGCCCGCGAGCTTCTGACCGAGCTGATGCCGACCCTTCTGGTGGCGCTCGCCGATACCGCCAATCCCGATCTCGCCTTCATGAAGTTCGACGAGTTCCTGAAGCGGCTGCCGGGGGGGGTGCAGATCTTCTCGCTGCTCCATTCCAATCCGGCCCTTCTCGACACGGTGGCCGAGATCCTGGGCGATGCCCCCCGCCTGGCCGAAGGCCTGACCCGCCGGCCGTCGCTGGTGGACAACATGCTGAGTCAGGGGTTCCTGGCCCCCCTCCCCGACGCCGAGACCCTGATGGTGGAGCTGGACGCCCGCCTGGCCGAGGCCCGCGACTACGAGGATGTGCTGGACGCCTGCCGCCGCTGGGCCAACGACCGCCGCTTCCAGGTGGGCGTGCAGATTCTGCGCAGCGTCGTCCACCCCTATGCCGCCGCCCAGGCCCTGAGCGTCATCGCCGACGCCGTGCTGTCGCGCCTCTACCCCCGCGTCGAGATGGAGTTCGCCCGCCAGCACGGCTATATCCCCGGCAGCGGCATGGCCATCATCGCCCTCGGCAAGATGGGCAGCCGCGAGATGACCGCCAGCAGCGACCTGGACCTGATCCTGGTCTACGACGCGCCGTCGGAGGCCGAGGCCTCCACCGGACCGCGACCGCTGCCGGCGACGGCGTTCTTCACCCGCATCGCCCAGCGCTTCATCAACGCCATCACCGCCCTGACCAACGCCGGACGCCTGTACGATGTGGACATGCGGCTGCGCCCGTCGGGCAGCAAGGGGCCGCTCGCCACCAGCGTCCAGTCCTTCGAGCGCTATCACCTCGAGGACGCCTGGACCTGGGAGCACATGGCGCTGACCCGCGCCCGGGTGGTCTATGGTCCGCCCAACTTCGCCGGCCGCCTGGAAACCGCCATGCGCGACACCCTGGTGCGGCCGCGGGATCCGGACAAGCTGCTGCGGGACGTCGCCGACATGCGCGAGCGCATGTTTCGCGAAAAGCGCCCGACCTCCCCGTGGGAGATGAAGCACGCCCGCGGCGGCCTGGTGGACATCGAGTTCATCGCCCAGTACCTGCAACTGCGCCACGCCGCCGATCACCCCGAAGTCCTGGCCACCGGCACGGCGAAGGCCCTTGAACGGCTGCGAGCCGCCGGTCTGCTGGCCGACCAGGCGGCGGCCGTCCTGTTGTCGGCGCACGAGTTCTGGAGCGCCCTCCAGGGGGTGCTGCGTCAGGGCCTGGAGGGCACCTTCGACGAACGCACCGCCCCCCCCGGCCTCAAGGGCAAGCTGGTCAAGGCCACCGGCGCCGCCGACTTCGACGACCTGAAGCACCGGATGGAAACCCACGCCACCGCCGCCCACGCCGTCTTCCGCGACCTCATCGAGGACCCGGCCCGGCGGCTGGGGTGAGGGGTTTTGAAAGATTTTCCGGCGGATCATCGCCGGGCGGGATGAGGCCATTGTCCGGCCCGAAGCTGTCGCTCCCTGGTCTCGAGGGCGAGTCGCTGGGCGGCGAGACGAAGCTCCCACGTCTGGAATTCACGGACGTTCGCGGCGGTCTCATGGCAGTCCTCGAAGGGCTGTATGTCCTTGACGTTTGCCAGAACGTCCCCGTCTGGTCGTCCCCTGGAATTAACCAGATAGATCCACTTTCCCGCTTCCAGGGCGTCCCGTGGCACTCCGATCCCGTGCAGGTACAGATAGGCGGCCGTGCACGCGGCCAACGTGTTGTCAAGGTCGGCCGCCTTCAGGACCAGCTCGGCGCCCCTGGTTTCGTCCCTGGGCACGCCACGGCCCCTGAGGAGGAAGAGACCAAGATAGGCCATGCCCTCGTCGTTGTTCTGCTCGGCGGAGGCCTTCGCCCATTGAACGGCCTCATCCAGGTGGTCATCGCCGGACCGGGCCAGCAACAGGGCCATCCGGGCCTGAGCCAGGGGATGACCGGCCTTGGCCGCCTTGCGATACCACGGCAGGGCGGCGGCGGGACCACTGTCCAGTTCGAAGTGCTCGCGCCACTCATCCTGGAACACGGCCGTCGGATCATCCCCGCGCGCATGAACGACCATAGCGACCCGCACCTGCGCCTCCGCATGCCCCTCCTCGGCCAAGTCCAGGCACCAGGAAAACAGGTCCCGGACCCCCAGATATGGCCCCGTGGCGATCCTGCACAAACGCCATGCCGCCTGTTGGTCCCCCTCGGAAGCCACCGATTCCAGCCAGCCCTCGGCCTCATCCCGGCTCCTCGGCACTTCTCCATCGAAATGCTCCATGGCCTCCAGCATGATCCTGGCGTTGTAGTCCAATCGATCGGCTGCCGCGCGAATCCATGGAATCGCCGCCTCTGGGTCGTCGACATCCGGTCGCAGAAGAAGAAACGCCAGTCCCTGCATCGCGCGCGCCTGTCCGCTCTCGGCCGCCTTGCGATACAGCGCGATGGCAGTGTCGATCGGCTCGTCCTCCATGAACGCCCAGTAGATGAACCCAAGTTGATATTGGGCCAGCGGATCTCCCCTTTCGGCAAGTGGCCTGAATATCTCCATGGCCTCCTTGATTCGCATGTTCCTGAGGGCGTCCATGCCCTTGACGAAATCATCGGAGCGCGCACAACCAATGAGTGAGACATAAACCAGACAGAGCGTTATCAAGAATTGTTTCATGGTACCCTCGGAGTGTCATGACGATCGCATGACCATCCGGTCATGCGATCGAGGTATTGATTGTCATACTACTCTGGAGTTGTGTGTCTGTTTGTGTCCTTGAGTTCACATCCACCCCACCACGTTTTCTTGCATTGCCTGATGGTGCCGTTTGGAGCAATGACCTCGTATCCACGTGGATACCCACTTCTTTTATTGTCCTGAGTGCCTGGAGGCCAGGAGCACGTCAAGCATCCGTCTGGTTTCGGCGCATCTTTATTTTTGCTTATCGGAACGTCTCCGTTCTTATTCCTTGTCCTTCCACTCGTTTCTACCAATTGTGAGAGGGTGGTTTCCGTTTCGCCACCCGGTTTCATGATGCCATCCACCTCCAGGTCGTTGTCGGCTTGGAACCGTTTGATTCCCTCGAACAGTCCATCGTCGGGATACTGGTGCATGCCGAAATCGGGCGGTTGATAATAACCGAGTTCCCTCATGGCATGTTTGAGATCCCAGACGTCGTCAAGGTTCACGTTGCTATTGCGATCCATCGGGCGTCTCAGTTTGAACATGTCTACCTCCGTGGTGATTTTCCGATTTGGAACAATGTGTGGTGGTGGGAAAATATGCCCATGCATCTGTGGTCGTCAAGAACAAAAAAGGAAAAGTGCTTAATCGTTCTCATCCCCCCCCGGCCGCGTGCGACTTAGCGGGCTAGCGCCCGCCATTTTGCGCAAGAGCAGGGGGGAGGTGTCCGGTTACCTCACGATGACACGCCTATGTACCATCCCGTGTCAATAAAGTGACGCACCCTTTTTCCGCAAGACTTTCATCCCGCGATGGCTAGTATCCCCAGCCGTTGGACATGGCCATGTGGGTGTCTTGTCATCGCAAGGCGGTGTCCTGAGTACACCAGAAAAGCGGGAAAGAGGGAGTTACCAGATGGCAGTCATTCCACAGTCGGCCTATGCGGTGATCAAGCCATCGCTGGCCGGCGACATCGTCGGGCTGCGGCTCGACAATCCGACCACCACGACCGAGCCGAGCCGGGAGGTTTCGTTCGGGCAGGCGTTCGCGCCGGGTGAACTGCCCGCGGGGAGTGGGCTGGTGGCTCGCGTCGGCGGGCAGCTCGTTCCGCTGCAGATGGACGTCAAGACCACCAATCCGGACGGGTCGGTGCGCTTCGCCATCCTGACACTGGACTCGCCGTCCATCCCGGCCGGCGGCAAGCTGGACGTGATGCTGGCCAAGGGGACCCCGCCGGCGGCGCCGGCCCTGTCCCTGGCCAATGCCCTGACCAAGGGCTATGACCTGACCGTCACCGTCGATGTCCACAACGCCGACGGCTCCACCACCCACCTGGTGGCCGATGCCGCCGCCGCCCTGCGCCAGGCGCTGGCCGGCGGCACCGCCGACTACTGGATGAAGGGACCGCTGGCCACCGAGGCGCGGGTCAACGTCCAGCTCAACAACCAGCTTACCGCCACCTTCGACATCCGGCTCGACGCCGATGGCACCATCCGCACCGACGTGCAGATGCACTATGACTGGGCCTACCGCACGCCCATGTCCAACATCGTCTATGACGTCCAGATCAAGGAGGGCGGCCAGGTCGCCTTCGCCAAGGCCAATCTGACCCACTTCCACCACGCCGACTGGCACGAGCAGATCTGGACCGACGGCGTCGCCCCTGACGCCCACGTCGTCCGCGATGTCGCGTATCTGGAGAAGAGCGGCGCCATCCCCCTGTTCGACATGGGGCTGGCCCACAAGGATGACCTCTACGCCAAGCAGTACGCGGCGATGCAGGCCGGGCAGGTCAACACCGGCCCCATGGGCTCGGCGTTCGTCACCAAGTACATGCCCGACGTCGGCAACCGCTCCGACATCGGCCCCCTGCCGAGCTGGGCGGCGCAGTATCTGGTCACCCAGGACCCACGCGCCCTGGCGGTGATGCTGGCCAACGCCGACGCCGCCGGCAGCATTCCCTGGCACTTCCGCAGCGAGACCACCGGCCGGCCGGTGACCATCGACGAGCACCCGAAGCTGTGGATCGACGCCCGCGGCGTCCGCACCGCCTATGGCGTGGACGCGCTGAAGCAGCCCTACGAGACCAAGGTCACCACCGGCTGGACCCCGGATCAGGCCCATCAGCCCTCGCTGAGCTATGTGCCGTTCCTGGTCACCGGCGACCGCTATTACCTGGACGAACTCCAGGCGCAGGCGAGCTACACCCTGGCCGGCATGAGCCCGGACAAGGACTATCGCGACGGCGCCAACGGCTTCGTCGACGAGCAGCAGGTGCGCGGCCAGGCCTGGGTGCTGCGGACGCTGGGCGACGCCGCTTATATTACCCCTGACAAGGACCCGCTGAAGGCCTATTTCACCGCCAAGCTGGATGGCAACCTCAATCACCTGGTGCAGAGCTATGTCACCGGCGGCGAGATGGACGCGACCGGCCAGCTCGAGGGGTTTATTCGCAATCACGACGGCGTGGACGTGCTCAATACCGTGCCATGGCAGGATGACTACTTCACGCAGGTGCTGGGGTACCTCGGCCAGCGCGGCTTCACCACGGCCGTCACCGTGATGGACTGGAAAGCCAACTACGAGGTTGGCCGGTTCATCAGCAAGGACCTTGGTTTCGACCCGTACTATGGCGTGGATTACAAGCCGATCGTCCGTGCCGGCACCACCAGCGCTCCGGGGGCCTATTTCAACACCTGGAAGCAGTACTTCGACGCCAACTATGCCGGCAAGGGAGCCCGCACCGACTTCCTTCCCGATACGCTGGGCTATGGCGGCTATGCTCCCAATGCCTACGCCGCACTCGCCAACCTGGTCACCAACACCAAGTCGCCCGACGCCATCGAGGCCTTCGGCTTCGTCGCCCACGTTCTGAACGTCAACGCGACCATGAACGGCCAGTACGCCCTGGACCCCAAGTTCAGCATCGCCCCCCGTCTGCCCGACGGTGAAATCCTGAGCCGTGACCACATCAAGATCTCCACCGCCACCACCGGGACCACCATGACCGCCGGCCCCGGCGACAACCTGCTCTATGGCGGCACCGGCAACGACGTCATCACCGGCGGCAAGGCCATGGACCTGCTGTTCGGCAACGCCGGCAACGACATCATCCGCGGCGGCGATGGCAACGACTATATCTACGGCGGTGACGGCAATGACCAGCTTTTCGGCGATGCCGGCAACGACGTGCTGCGCGGCAATCTCGGCACCGACACGCTGAACGGCGGAGCGGGAGACGATATCCTGTACTTCGACGCCGTGGATACTCTGAGCGGCGGCACGGGCTTCGACACCCTGGCGGCGCAAATCTCGCGGCCCGGGTCCATGAACCTGAACGCGACCCGCATCACCGGCATCGAGCACATCGTCCTCAACAACGGCATCGCCGACACCGTCACCCTGACCACGGCCGACATCGTCCGTATCTCCGACACCGACACCATGTTCATCGAAGGGGAGACCAGCGACAACGTCGTCACCTCCAGTTCCCTGACCCGCTCCTCGGACGTGATGCTGAGCGGTATCCGCTACGCCCGCTACACCGGCGGTGGCGCCACCCTCAACGTCGAGGTCGGCATGAAGCTGAAAGGCACCACCATCGTCGCCGGTGCGCTGGCGCCAACGACGACGACACTGAAGGCGGCGGCCCCGGTTGAGACGGTTCAGACACAGACTTTGGCCGCCGAGCCAACGCCCGTGGCCGAACCAGTTCTGGTGCTCGCGGCTGAACCGGCTCCGGCTCCGGCTCCGGCTCCGGAGCCCGAACCGACACCAGTGCTCGCGGCTGAGCCGGCCCCGACACCGGCTCCGGCGCCCAACGTGGCTCCGGCGCCCGTGGCCGATCCAGTCCCGACGCCCGTGGTTGAACCGACCCCGGTGCTCGCGGCTGAGCCGGCACCGGTGCTCGCGGCTGAGCCGGCTCCGGCTCCGGCGCCCGTGGCCGACCCAGTCCCGACGCCCGTGGCCGATCCGGCTCCGGCTCCGGCCCCCGCACCTGAACCGGCACCTGAACCGGCCCCGGCTCCGGTCCCCGCACCTGAACCGGCACCTGAACCGGCACCTGAACCGGCTCCGGCTCCGGTCCCCGCACCTGAACCGGCACCTGAACCGGCTCCGGTCCCCGAACCGACTCCGGCGCCAGCGCCAGAACCGGCACCAACTCCGGCTCCGGCTCCGGTGGTGGATAATGGGTTCCTCTACAGCAGCACCACCACCCCGGCACCCAGCACGCCGGATCTGCACAGCCTGAACCAGAGCATCACCACCGACGTCACCACGACCGTGACTCAGTCAACGGCCGATGTCACGACGACGGTTCAGGACCATATATCATCCAGTGACCTGTCTTCGCTGTTCCACTCTCACGCCCACAAGCTTCCCGCCGGCTTCGACATCTGGATGTCCTAGCCTGGCAGGATCGGCGGATCGGGCGCTCCGGTGACTTCCCCGAGTCGATAAACCGCCTGTTTCCGGTCCGCCGTCGCCGTCCGCCGCTGCCGTCCCCTCCCGGCAGCGGCGGCGGTCACTTCAAGGCACTTCCAATAAGCCCTCTCCCCCCCCTTCAGGGGGGAGAGGGTTTGGGTGAGGGGGGCGCGAAGCTCCCA
>JAMOBE010000117.1:0-10132 GCA_039908285.1 Alphaproteobacteria bacterium | reverse complement strand
GGGCGTGGTCGGCAAGTTCGTCGAGTTCTTCGGCCCGGGCCTGGCGGAGCTGCGCCTGGCCGATCGGGCCACCATCGCCAACATGGCGCCCGAGTACGGGGCCACCTGCGGCTTCTTCCCCGTGGACGCCGAGACCATCCGCTATCTGGCCTTCACCGGCCGCGACCCGCACCGGGTGCGGCTGGTGGAGGCCTACGCCAGGGCCCAGGGCATGTGGCGGGACGAGGGCAGCCCCGATCCGGTCTACACCGACACCCTGGCCCTCGACCTGGCGACGGTGGAGCCCAGCCTGGCCGGCCCGCGGCGGCCCCAGGACCGGGTGGCCCTGTCCAGTGCCGCCAAGGCCTTCGCCGAGGCCCTGCCCACCTTTTCGCCCCCCGGCACCCTGACCCGCAAGGTCACGGTGGAGGGCGCCGGCTATGAGATCGGCTCGGGCGCAGTGATGATCGCCGCCATCACCTCGTGCACCAACACCTCGAACCCGTCGGTGCTGATCGCCGCCGGCCTGCTGGCGAAGAAGGCGGTGGCGAAGGGTCTGTCCACCCGGCCGTGGGTCAAGACCTCGCTGGCCCCCGGCAGCCAGGTGGTGACCGACTATCTGGCCGCCGCCGGGCTGCAGGAGCCCCTGGATCGCCTCGGCTTCAACATCGTCGGCTATGGCTGCACCACCTGCATCGGCAACTCGGGTCCCATCGCCGACCCGCTGGTCAAGGCCATCGACGAGGGCGAGCTGGTGGTTGCCTCGGTGCTGTCGGGCAACCGCAACTTCGAGGGCCGGGTCAGCCCCAACACCAAGGCCAACTACCTGGCCTCGCCGCCGCTGGTGGTGGCCTATGCCCTGGCGGGCAGCATGGCCGTGGACCTGACCACCGAGCCGCTGGGAACGGGGAGCGACGGCAAGCCGGTCTACCTGCGGGACGTCTGGCCCACCAACGCCGAGGTGGCCCAGGCCATGGAGGCCGCCCTGACGCCCGAGATGTTCCGTGCCCGCTACGCCAACGTGTTCGAGGGACCGGAGGCCTGGCGCAAGGTGAAGACGGCGACGGGCATGACCTATGCCTGGGACAAGGCCTCCACCTACGTCAAGCACCCGCCCTACTTCCAGGCCATGGCCAGGGAGCCGGGGCCGATCACCGACATCGTCGGCGCCCGCGTCCTGGCGATCCTGGCCGACTCGGTGACCACCGACCACATCTCGCCGGCCGGCTCCATCAAGAAGACCAGCCCGGCCGGGACCTATCTGATGGACCACGGGGTGGGCTTCGCGGACTTCAACTCCTACGGCGCCCGCCGCGGCAATCACGAAGTGATGATGCGGGGGACCTTCGCCAACATCCGCATCCGCAACGAGATGGTGCCGGGGGTGGAGGGGGGAGTCACCCGCCATGTTCCCTCCGGCCGGCAGATGCCCATCTACGACGCCGCCATGGCCTATCAGGCCGAGGGCACGCCGCTGGTGGTGGTGGCCGGCAAGGAGTACGGCACCGGCTCGTCCCGCGACTGGGCGGCCAAGGGACCGGCGCTCCAGGGCGTCAGGGTGGCCATCGCCGAAAGCTTCGAGCGCATCCACCGCTCCAACCTGATCGGCATGGGCGTCCTGCCGTTGCAGCTGAAGGACGGGCAGGACCGCAAGACGCTCCGACTCGACGGCAGCGAGGTGTTCGACTTCCGCGGCCTGGCCGCCCTGAAGCCCCTCCAGGACGTGACCGCCACCCTCCGCCGCGCCGATGGCTCGACCGAGGCCGTCACCCTGCTGTGCCGGATCGATACCCTTGACGAGGTGGAGTATTACCGCCACGGTGGTATCCTGCACTATGTGCTACGCAATCTGATCAAGGGGGGATGAGCGGTGCGGTCGGGTGAAAGAGTGTAAAGAGTGAAAGCACCCAGGCCTGCTCCCTCTCCTCCTTGAGGGGGAAAGGGACGGGGTGGTGGGGCCATGATGACGGCGTCGTTGGTGATCCGCTCGGCGGCCCGCACGCGCATGGGGCGGGGGCACTCCCGCAACGAGGACGCGGTGCTCGATCGTGGCGCCATCGGCCTGTGGGCGGTCGCCGACGGCATGGGTGGTCACGAGATGGGCGACTGGGCCAGTGCCCGGGTGGTCGCCACCCTGTCCGAGGTCGGGCCGCCCTCCGGCGCGCGGCAGTTTCTGGACGATGTGCGCACGGCGATCCATCGCGCCGACGAGGATATGCGTGACGCAGCAGCCGCCGCTGGGCCGCGGACGGTGATCGGCTGTACCGTGGTGACGCTGCTGGTCTTCGACCACCACTACATGTGCCTGTGGGCGGGGGACAGTCGCCTCTATCGCCTGCGCGGCGGGCGACTCCGGCAGGTGAATCACGATCACAGCCGGGTGCAGGAGATGGTGGACGCCAACCTCCTGTCCGCCGAGGAGGCCCTGTCGCACCCCGACAGCAACTTCATCACCCGGGCCGTCGGGGCCAGCCCCCTGGAGCTTGCGCTTGTCCGCGGCATCCTGGAGCCTGGCGATGTCATGCTGCTGTGCTCCGACGGCCTGAACAAGACGATGGACGACGACCAGATCGCCCATTGCCTGGAAGGCCGCAGCCCCGAGGCGGCCGCAGAGGTTCTCGTCAGTCTCGCCCAGAAACGTGGCGGACGCGATGACGTCACGGTGGTTGTGGTGGAGTTCCACAATGCGTCGGACCGGGCTCTTTTTCTTTCCTGAGCGCTTGATTGGCCCTTGCCAAGGGGATCGGGACCATGATAGTCAGCGCCTAAGTCGTACTGTCGATGTCTTGGATCCAAAGAGGAATCGCCCATGGGACGCGTGGTAGAAATTACCGATGTGATCTTGAGAGATGCGCACCAGAGTCTGCTGGCGACGCGCATGGCGATGGAAGACATGGTCCCCGCTTGCCAGGATCTGGATGAAGCGGGGTACTGGTCGCTGGAATGCTGGGGTGGCGCGACATTTGACGCCTGCATCCGGTTCCTGAACGAGGATCCGTGGGAGAGGCTGCGGAATTTCAAGAAGCTTCTGCCGAAGACCAAGCTCCAGATGCTCCTGCGCGGGCAGAACCTGCTGGGCTATCGTCACTACGAGGACGGCGTCGTCAATCGCTTCGTGGAGAAGGCCGCCGAGAACGGCATGGACGTCTTCCGCACGTTCGACGCCCTGAACGACCTGCGCAACCTCAAGGCCGCGATGTCGGCGGTGGGGCGCGTCGGCAAGCACGCCCAGGGCACGATCTGCTACACGGTCAGCCCGGTGCACACCGTTTCCGCCTTCGTGGACATGGCCCAGCACCTGAAGGAAATGGGCGCCCACTCCATCTGCATCAAGGACATGGCGGCGCTGCTGAAGCCGCAGGTGGCCTATGACCTGGTCAAGGGCATCAAGCAGAAGTGCGGCGCCGACACCCTGGTCCACATCCACGCCCACGCGACCACCGGCGTGACGCTGGTCTCGCTGATGAAGGGAATCGAGGCGGGGTGCGACATCGTCGATACCTCCGTCAGCGCCCTGTCGCTCGGCTCGGGACACAATCCGACCGAGGCACTGATCGAGATGCTCGAAGGCACCGGGTACGAAACCAGGGTGGACAAGGCCAGGGTTCTGAAGGTCAACAACTACTTCACCAAGATTCGTCCCCGCTACCGCGAGTTCCTGAGCGACTTCACCGGCGTTGACACGGAAATCTTCAAGAGCCAGATCCCCGGCGGCATGATCTCCAACATGGAGAGCCAGTTGAAGGGACAGGGCGCCGGCGATCGTCTGCAGGAGGTTCTGGAGGAGGTGCCGAACGTCCGCAAGGACTCCGGGTATCCCCCCCTGGTCACGCCGTCCAGCCAGATCGTCGGTACCCAGGCCGTGTTCAACGTGCTGATGGGCAAGTACAAGGCCATGTCCGGCGAGTTCGCCGACCTGATGCTGGGCTACTATGGCGCCACCCTGGGCGAGAAGGATCCCGAGGTCCTGCGCAAGGCGGAGGCTCAGCAGAAGAAGCCGCCGATCACCGGCCGCCCGGCGGATCTCCTGAAGCCCGAGTGGGAACAGCTGCGCGCGGGTGCGGCCAAGCTGGAGAACTTCAATGGCAGCGACGAGGACGTCCTGACCTTTGCCATGTTCCCGCAGGTGGCTCCCAAGTTCTTCAAGGCCCGCCCGGAAGGCCCGAAGAACCTCAGCGTCGACCCGACCAAGGCCGCACCGGCCGCGGCGCCGGCGGCACCGGCGGCGGCTGCCGCTCCGGCGGCAGCGGCTGGAGACAAGGCCGATGGGGCGAAGAAGCCGACCAACTACGTGGTCACGCTCTATGGCAAGGAACACAAGGTAACGGTTGCGACCCCGGCGTAACGGGGCACAGCGGCCGCGGCCGCTGCCCGGAGACAGGGATCGGAACAGGAAGGGAAGCACTGATGTCCACCGCAACGACGAGTCCACCACAGCAGACGATTGACGAGAAGATCGCGGAACTTCGCGCCAGAAACGCAAAGCTGAAACTCGGTGGCGGACAGGACGCCATCGACAAGCAGCATGCCAATGGCAAGCTGACGGCGCGGGAGCGCGTTGCCAAACTGGTGGACGACGGCAGCTTCCAGGAGATCGGCCTGTTCGCCACCCACCGCAGCACCTACTTCGGCATGGCGGAAAAGGAACTGGCCGCCGACGGCGTGGTGACCGGCTTCGCGACGGTGGACGGACGCGGCGTGCACCTGGCCAGCCAGGACTTCACGGTGGCGGGCGGCGCCGCGGGCGAGGTGCACAGCACCAAGGTCTCCGAGATGCAGGAGCTGTCGCTGAAGACCGGCTCGCCCTTCATCTTCATCAACGACTCGGGCGGCGCGCGGGTACAGGAAGGCATCGACAGCCTTTCCGGCTACGGCAAGGTGTTCTATTACAACGTGATGCTCTCCGGCACGGTCCCGCAGATTTCGCTGATCTGCGGCCCCTGCGCCGGTGGCGCCGCGTACAGCCCGGCCCTGACCGACTTCATCATCCAGACGAAGCGGGCGCAGATGTTCATCACCGGCCCCCAGGTCATCAAGCAGGTGACCGGCGAGGTGGTGACCGCCGAGGACCTTGGCGGTCCGGTGGCGCAGATGAACAACTCCGGCGTCGTGCACCTGATCGCGGAAGACGACGAGGACGCGATCTACCAGTGCCGGCGGTTGCTGAGCTTCCTGCCGTCCAACAATCTCGAGGATCCGCCGGAGCTGCCCTTCGACGAGCCGATCGAGTCGGACCCGGACCTGAACCACGCGATCCCGGTCGATACCAAGCAGGGCTATGACGTACGGCCGATCCTGCTCAAGATCGTCGACAACCAGGACTTCCTGGAGATCCAGCCCGGCTTCGCCGCCAACATCGTGGTGGGCTTCGCCCGCATCAAGGGGCGCTCGGTCGGCATCGTCGCCAATCAGCCGAACGTCAAGGCGGGTTCGCTGGATATCGACTCCTCCGACAAGTCCTCGCGGTTCATCCGCTTCTGCAATGCCTTCAACATTCCGATCGTGACCTTCGTCGATGTCCCGGGATTCCTTCCCGGCGTCGAGCAGGAGTACGGCGGGATCATCCGTCATGGCGCCAAGATGCTGTTCGCCTACTCGGCGACCACGGTGCCGAAGATCACGGTGATCATGCGCAAGGCCTATGGCGGCGCCTACCTGGCCATGTGCGGCAAGGATCTCGGGGCCGATCGCGTCGTCGCGTGGCCGACGGCCGAGGTGGCGGTGATGGGGGCCGAGGGCGCCGCGGAGATCGTCTTCCGCAACGAGCTTCAGCAGATGCCCGCCGAGGAGCGCGCATCCAAGCGCAAGGAGCTGATCGAGCGCTACCGCAGCACCTTCGCCAACCCGTATGTGTCCGCGGGCCGGCGCCTGGTGGATGACATCATCGAGCCCTCGGAAACGAGGAAGTATCTGGTGGGGGCTCTGGAGAGCCTGCGCGCCAAGCAGGAGTCCCGTCCGGCGAAGAAGCACGGCCTGATTCCGCTGTGATTGAGCCTTGAGTGAAGACACGGCAGAGCAACACAGGGGAAACCCATGACAGCGCTATCGATTGAAGACGTGATGGGGGCGGTCAGGGAGTTGCGCCTTGAGATGCAGGCGCAGCTGACCGAACTGAGGTCGGAACTGGCGGCTGTCCGCGCTCAACAGGCGTCATCATCCACCGCGGCGCACGCTGAGACACAGGAAGTCAGCGAGGAACTCCTTGTGATCATGGCGGCGGTCGTGACCCAGTATCTGGGAAAGAAAGTGCGAATCCACTCAGCCAAAGCGGTTCATGCTCACCACGACCACCACAGTGCGTGGGCGCAACATGGCCGCACCATGAAGCACATGCCTCTTCATCTCACTCGTGGGCATTGAGGCGGGTACGCGGCCAGGCGGCATAAGTCGAGAGGAGTTTCGGCCTTGAAGCTACACATTGGGATCGACGGGAAGACCTACGAACTTGAGGTGGAAGTGGCGGAGGAGGATTTTGCGCCACGGGAGCGCGCCTATCTGCCGCCCTCTCCCCATATGCCCACCACCATGACCCTGCCGGGTGCTGCCGCTCCGGCCCAGGCTGCCGCCGCAGCGGGAGCGGCCGGGCCGGTGGATGAGGAGAAGGTCTGCCGCAGCCCGGTGGCGGGCATGGTCATTCGCATCGACGTCCAGGCCGGCCAGCAGGTCGGGGCCGGCGATGCCATCATGGTGCTGGAAGCCATGAAGATGGAGACCAACGTCACGGCCGCGCACGCCGGCAAGGTGAAGGCGGTCAAGGTCGCCCAGGGCGACGGCGTGAAGGTGCATCAGGTGCTGGTGGAATTCGAGTAATCACGCGCTGTACCGTGCGGCCCGCCCGATACGGGGGGCCGCCCCGGCACTCCCGTCGCGAGTCGCCATTCTTCGATCAAGAAAGGGTTTGCGAGGGGCGGTCGTGCGGTATGACCGCCCTCCCCTCCCCTTGACGTTTCATCCTGGAAAAATGGGGAGTGTGAGGGCCTCAGGCCCTCACGTCTTCTTTTTCTTGCTGCCTTATCCCGGCGAGCCTGATGGTGTGACGCACTGGATCAGTGTGCTGGCTTTGAGAAAAAAGGCGCAACACGGATGAACACGGATATCCACGGATAATCACGGATGCAGAATACCAGGAAGCGGCTCCGTTTTTACTCGTGACAGTGCATTAATAATAATAATTAAAGCAAGATATTTACATGCGTCTCACACAAGCCTATGTCAAACTCCGTGGCATCCGTGTTTATCCCTTCTTATCCGTGTTCATCCGTGTTGCGCCTTTTTTCTCAACGCCAGCACGGTATAGGGCCACATGGGTCGAACTTTCCGCTCGCCGGTACAAGAAAGCCCTCCCCCGCCGAGGGGGAGGGCTCGTCCTTGTTCTTGTCCCTATCCTTATCCTCTTACGGATTGAGGATCTTCGGCACCTTGTAGTTCCGGAGGTGGAACGCGTCGGGCATCCCGGAGCCCAGCAGCGGCCGCAGGTACAGGATGAACTTGTCCGTGATGTTGGTGCCGTCGCCGTTGATGAACTCGTCCGGCATGGTCTTGGTCTTGCCAGCGATTTCATCGAGTTCGTGCAGATGGTACTCGACGGAATAGAAGCCGGTGCGATGGATGACGACCGAGCCATTGGTTTCGCGCCAGCGGGCGTACTGCACGGCCTTTTCGCCGACCTCACGGGCCTCGCGCTGGTCCACGTCGGAGACGCAGCCCAGGAACGAGCGCTGGAGGTAGCCGAAGGTGTCGCCGCGGACCCGCTTGTAGCCCAGCTTGTCCTTGATCAGGTCGCACAGGAGGTCGGCCAGGGCGCCGGTGCCAGAGAGCTGCACATTGCCGTGGGCGTCCTTCTCGACCTGCTTCATCAGGGTGGTGATGATCGGCTCGCCCTTGTGGTCGTGGATGCCTTCGGAGACGGCGATGATGCAGCGGCCGTGCTGCTCGTAGACCGCCTTGACGTTGGAGAGGAAGCTGTCGATGTCGAACACCCGCTCCGGCAGATAGATCAGGTGTGGCCCGTCGTCGTTGAACTTGCGGCCCAGGGCGGCGGCGGCGGTGAGGAAGCCGGCATGGCGCCCCATCACCACGCCGACGTAGATGCCGGGCAGGGCGCGGTTGTCCAGGTTGGCGCCGGCGAAGGCGCTGGCAACGAATCGGGCGGCCGAGGGGAAGCCCGGCGTGTGGTCGTTGATGACCAGATCGTTGTCGATCGTCTTTGGGATGTGGATGCACTTCAGCCGGTAGTTGGCCTTGGCCGCTTCCTCGCTGACGATGCGCGACGTATCGGAGGAGTCGTTGCCGCCGATGTAGAAGAAGGTGGAAATCTCGTGGGCCTTCAGCACCTTGAAGATTTCCTGGCAGTACTTGAGGTCCGGCTTGTCGCGTGTGCTGCCGAGCGCCGAGGACGGTGTCTTCGCCACCAGTTCAAGGTTGTGGGTGGTTTCCTGGGTCAGGTCGACGAAGTCTTCATTGATGATGCCACGGACGCCGTGGTAGGCGCCATAGATCTGCTGCACCGTTGAGAACTTGCGCGCCTCGATGACCACGCCGGCCAGCGACTCGTTGATCACCGCCGTTGGTCCGCCCCCCTGGGCGACCAGTACCTTGCCCTGCAACATGAGAAAAGTTCCTCCCGTTCGACAAAACCGTTCGACACGCCATCATGTCCCGGTCGGATCACCCCCTGGCCACCCCCCAGGACCGAAGCCAAAGGGTGCACCCGGACCGTGCGCCGCCCCATGGGAATAGCAGGTGCAGCCCCTCCACGGCAATCCCGTGTCGCATGTCGGACCGACTTTTTATACGCCGTCAGGCCGGAGGCATGCGGCCGTCGGGCATGGCCGGCATCGGGCTGACGATATAGCGCGCGTGAAAGAGTTGATTTCTTCGGCCAGTGCGGTTACGTAGTGCGCTGGCCGACTGTTGCCGACTGTCCCCGTCGTCTAGAGGCCCAGGACTCCGGCTTTTCAAGCCGGCAACACGGGTTCGAATCCCGTCGGGGATACCAAATGAAGTGCTCGGCGCTCGCCGAGCATGCTTGCCTCAGGAGATCCTAGTATGGCTATCGGAACCGTGAAGTGGTTCAACACGACCAAGGGCTACGGCTTCATTCAGCCCGAAGACGGCACCAAGGACGTGTTCGTTCATATTTCGGCTGTGGAGCGGGCTGGACTGTCCACGCTCCAGGAAGGTCAGAAGATCGAGTTCGAGCTGACCCGTGGCCGAGACGGCAAGACGTCGGCTGCAAATCTGCAACTGACCGATTGATCCGGTCTGAACCGGGGATTCGATCATCCTGCAAGAGTGCCGGGACGAACGGCGGCGCCGAGGGCGTCGTCGTTCATTCCGGTTTCTCAGCCTCTGGGCCGTGTCGACGTCCCCGTCGAGTCGCCCTCACCGACTCCCTGACTGGTTCGTTCGTTGAACAGGGCAGAGAGCGTGTTTCCGCTTGACGGCGGGAGGGCGTTGCGTAGACTACCCGAAGGAACCAAGTGTCCGCCTTGACTGAAAAGGGGACGCAAGGCCCGGCGGTCCGACCTTGATGGTGGGCCGAAGATCGCGAAGGTGGCGATGTCATCCGGGACGACGGCGGGTATGGCCGAGTCGGCGGACGTCGCCGGAGTGTTCAACTTGTCATGTTGCTCATGAGAGGATATGACCGATGCGCCCATACACTTACACTTCAGATTAGCTCTTCTCCGCTGAATCAGATCCTGACCGTCCGCAGCCACTGGGTGCGGGCCATCTGTGTTTAATCAAGCGAGAGGAGAGTCACATGACTGCATTTGCGGCGCCCGTCGTCACCGTGGATGGTGGCATTGCGGGCTATCTGCGCGAGATACGGAAGTTCCCGGTTCTCGCCGCCGAGGAAGAATACATGCTGGCCCGGCGCTGGCATGACTACGAGGACGCCAAGGCTGCCCACGCGCTGGTCACCAGCCATCTGCGCCTGGTGGCGAAGATCGCCATGGGGTACCGGCATTACGGTCTGGCGATCGCCGACCTGATCTCCGAGGGCAATGTCGGCCTGATGCGGGCCGTCAGGAAATTCGATCCGGACCGCGGTGTTCGTCTCGCGACCTACGCCATGTGGTGGATCAAGGCCTCCATTACCGAGTACGTGCTGGCGTCGTGGTCTCTGGTGAAGACCGGCACCGTGGCG
>JAMOBE010000116.1:0-10218 GCA_039908285.1 Alphaproteobacteria bacterium | reverse complement strand
CATCCTTGCCGATGTTGCCGTGATCGGCGAACACCTTCAGCTTGGCGGCAAGGCCGGCCGCAGTGGTGGCGGGAGTCTCGGCAATCTGTTTCTCGATCGCCGTTGCAATATCGCACCGGGCATTCACTTCCTCGTCATCATGGGCCGCATTCACCCGCCTCAATGCCGCATCCCGCAGGGCCGACAGTGCAACGACGGGATCAATGTTGGTCTCGGTCATGGTTTTCCCCTCTCCTGTGGTGTCTGGTGGCGCCGAACCGGCCCCCCGCCGGCTCGACGTGGTGGTGGTAGCCCAAGGCGAAGTGGGAATTTCCCACTTCGGTCGGGCGTGGTGGTCATGGTGTGTCGGAGCCGCGTTCCAGGTCCGCTTGCAGGCTCCACGCCTATTGCAGCAGGTGGCACGCCTGTTCGGTGCCGTGCTGGGCTTCCTTCACCGCGCGGGCAACCGGACGGCGTTGGGCCTCGGGCAGGTGTTCGGCCGCATGCAGGTCCGTCGCCACGTCGGCCAGGTCGCGAGCCAGGGCCGTGAAGCGGTCATAGAGAGCGTTGTACCGATCCCAGTGGAATGGATGCTTTGGTGGGCGGCGGGTGGTCATGGCGGTTGCCTTCTCATGCATCGTGCGTTATGTTCCACACATAACGCACGACGGCTCACGCGTCAAGCGTCAACCATCATGGACGATGTGCGAGACATGATTTCTGCAAAGCAGATCAAGGCGGCGCGCCTGTTTTTGGACTGGGAACAGAAGGACCTTGCCGCAGCAACCGGGTTGTCGTTGCCGACAATTCAGCGGATGGAAAAGCTCGGACTTGAACGGAGTTCGGCCGGAAACGCCGAAAAGGTACGCCGCGCTCTGGAATCCGCCGGTGTTGAGTTCATCCCCGAGAACGGCGGTGGTCCCGGCGTGCGGCTGAGGAAGGGTGGGGCCGGGGAGTGACGAGGCGCCATGGTCAAGCGACGCAAGGCCAATGCCACGGGCAGGAACGCAACCGATAAGTTTGTTCTGCTGCATCACCACATGCTGCACTGTCCCGCCTGGCAAGGGCTCTCTCCGAACGCCAAGGCGTTGCTCCTCGACGTGTGGACGCGCCACAACGGCTCGAACAATGGCGAGATTTCCTATGCGGTCCGGGAGGCTGAGAGGATCGGCCTGCCGAAGTCCGTTGCCGCCCGCGCCTTCGCCGAGTTGACCGACCGGGGCTTTCTGAAGCCCCGCCGGCAATCGGCCTTCACGACGAAAACCAGGGAGGCGCGGACGTGGGAACTCACGGCCGAACGGTGCGGCGACACCCCACCCTCCAAGGACTTCATGCGATGGTCGGAGGGGGGGTCGGAGGGGGGGTCGGAGGGGGGGTCGGAGGGGGCCGGAAAAAACAGAACACAGTCCCCCCAGCGGGACACACAGTCCCCCCAGCGGGACACATCGGCCAAAAGTGACACCGAAACTGCCGTCACAGTCCCTCCAGCGGGACTGTCAGCCCCCTTTGAGGCACCCCCACAGTCCCTCCAGCGGGACACATCTAATATACCATGTCAGGGGCAATACGAATGCGCACCGCACGAGGGTGTCGAGCCCGTCGATACCCCGTCCAGGCCACCGGTCGAGGGGGATGTGGCCGTCGGTCCGATCGGCGAGCCCGTCGAGGATCCCGGACAGCGTCAACGGCAGCGGCACCGTCGGTCGCGACCGGGTCGTGATCCCGCCATCGTCGATCTTGAGGAACTGGTGCCCCCGGCGGTGGAGTCGCTCTCGCCCATGGATCGCTTGCGGGTGGCTCTTCGGGTCAGGCTTCACGACGCGCCACGGGGCGAACAGGCGCGAGTGGCCAGGCGGGTCAACCTATCGCCCTCGCAGTTGTCCAACTTCCTCGCAGGCCGGTTCGGGATCAACCGGAACGCGGCGGCGGTTCTGCGGCACTACGTCGAGGGGGGCGATGTTCCGATCGGGCGCGACGGAGACAGGGCGGCGTAATCACCAGCGGCCTGCCCGGGTTCGTCCGCGCCAGGCCGCTTGCTTGGAATTCCCGCAAGGTCGGGATGGCCGGTAGGGTGGTAGCGGGGGCACCCGAGTTCGCGAGTTCGCTGGACTGGTGATCTACATCGGCGCGCTTGCGGATGGCATTGACGAGGGGGCGTGGGGGGTGAGCGTTTCCCTCACCCCCTCCAGGCGCCACCGGCCGAGTAGCCCACCACGGGCCGACACCACCCCGGTAAAAAATTATCGGGGTTCCCAGGCACAAGGGGTACCTGCCCCATAGGCACCCCCGGCGGACATGGGCCTATCGCGCCTCGATGATGACGAAAAGTCCAGCGTTTCCGCCACCCTCATCAGTAATGAGGGTGGGTCCGACCAGCCGCCAGGACGTCCATGGGAATTCCCATAGACCCCGCACCACGGCGCCGTGGGCCAGCACTGTCATGGGGTTGTTTTTCCTCAGCGCCCTCCGCCGTGGAATGGCGCGGTCGATAAGGCATCGGTTCCTACCCTATCTCGCCGCATGTCGCAGTGGCTGCCACTCGGCCCCCAAGCCGCCCCCTGGCACCTTCGAGGGAAGGGGGTAAGCATTGTTGATACCCCTCCCGATAGCTCGCCCCTCCCGCACCCCGCTTCACAGGATGCCCCGTGCTGCCCCGGGGAGACTCGCTGGTGCGTTTCTCGCGCGGTCCGGTAGGGCGGGGAGGATCTTCACCGGATGAGCCCCCCAGACGCCTCCCCGAGTCGCGGCGGGGCCATCGTCCGCCTACCCCTTGTCGGTGGCCTTCTTCAACTCGGCCAGGTGTTCGCGGGCGGCCTTCAGCACGTCCCGGATATGCCGATTGTAGGCCAGCCACTCGGCGGTATGGAGCCCGTGGCGATAGGCGCCGTTGGCCTCACCCCTTGGCGCGCCGCTTCCTTGGGCGGCTCCGTGCATGCGGCAGCGGGTCTTTCCCCTCACCGCCGGGGATTGGCAGGGCGTGCCCTTCCGCGTGCGTGCACAGCATCGTGGCGCCTTGTGCATGGCCCAGTGCATGGGGTTGGCCTCCATTTTCGAGGGGGGCCACGCCTCCCCCCGGCTGTCCGCACCCGACGGCAACCGCCGCCCGGTCCGCCGTGACGTTGACGTGGGTCACCGTGACCTGTTGCTTTCCAGAGGTGCGATACCGGGTCAGGGTGTTGACTTGCTCGGTGAAGACGCGCATCAGCTTGCCCGCCCGGTTCACCACGCTGTCGGCGACCTGTATCGTCGGTTGCTGTACGGCCACCCGGCTCAACAGCGTCATCGCGGCGTTGTGGGTGGCGACCATCTGCACCGCCAGCATGGCCTCGATGCTATCGCGAGGGCCGATGGCATCCACGGCGGCCAGGGACGCATTGACATCGAGTTCCCGCGATTGAGCGGACCTCTTTGACTGAAGGTACAAGTTCAAGGCCAGATGTGCGTCATCCACGCCCATGGTTCTGAGGAGTTGCGCCACCCACAGCACTTGGTCGTTGGTGTCGGTATCTACCCCATACGTATCGTCGGCCTTGACTTTGGGTGGTGATGCATGACGGCCTTTATCCGGGTATTCGGCAATGAGTGCCCGTTCCTCAGGCGTGCGCGGCGGGTTATCGGTCATGGCTCAGCCCCGTGAGGGCCGCGCCCAACTCGGCAGCCACCCGGCCGGCATGTCCCGCAGCGGCGGGAACGGTGCCCGTTTCGGCCATGTCCGCCAGCCGGCGGAGCTTCCAGGCAATCGCGACCGGATCGGTTGTTGGCTCCACCAGCAGCCACTCGGCCAGGAGCGATTCGGCAGCGGTGAGGGCGTCGAGGGTCGGACCGGGCTGTTCGGCCCCAGCTTGCAGGGCAAGCCCCTGGCAGGCTTTGGTCAGCACGGCAAAGGCGGTGGTATTGGTCATGGTGCATTCTCCTCAGCAAGCCGCGATCGGGCGGCGGATATCAGTCTCTCGGCCAGAGCCAGGCACTGGGCACCGGTCAGGGGCACCACGGCCACCCTCTCGGCACCGGCATAGACCGTGACGGTCACGGGCTCGCCAGGTGGCGCGGTGACCACGGCGCGGGTGTCGGCCGGGCTCATGGCGCGCCCCCCTGGAACAGGGCGGCGGCGGCCTCCGGGGATCGCACCACGGCAGCCAGTCCGCCGGCCCGCTCCACCGCATCGAGGAAGCGCCGTTGCTCCGGGCTCACGCGGCCGGTCGCGGTCTTCACCTCGATGGCGACGAACTGGGCCAGTTGTCGGCCCACCAGGTCGGGTGTGACGGTCACGGTCCGAAAGCCGATCAGGTCCGAGCTACCCGGGCACAGGCCGTAGACCACGCGGGAGCCATCGGGATGCAGGGCCACGCCGCAGTTATTGCGGAACACCCGCACGTCGGGCAGGCCTCCCACGGCCAGCATCACGCCACGCTGATCGTGGTCTCGCTCATGCCGCCGCTCCCTTGGCTTCCCGGGCCTTGAGCACGTGGTGCGCCCAGCCATGGGGGTTGCGAAAGCCGCGCGCCCGGGCGAGCCGCACCAGGTCATCGAGGGAGCGGGCCTCCCCCTGTTCGCGGCGTTTCTCCCGGTGGAGAGCGGCGGGATCGACCTCCACCAGGTCACCATCGGCGTGGGCCATCTGGTGCGGCTTGGCCTCGTGGCTGTGTCCGCACTCGGGACAGCGCGGGGCCGGCCGGTGCATGGCGAAGCACTCGGGGCACTGCCTCACCATCGGGCCGGTCTCGTCGGTCTTGCGCTGTCGGCGGGACTTGGCGTCGAGACTCCACTCACGGGGATCGTCGGGCAGGCCATGCCGGGCGATGTTGCCGACGTGATCGAGGATCAGCGCGTGATCCTTGCCGGGGGCGGGGCGAAGGGCGCGCCCAACCTGTTGCAGGTAGAGCCCGAGGCTTTGCGTCGGCCGGGCCAGGATCACGGCCTCGACCCCCGGCACGTCGAAGCCCTCCCCGAACAGCTCGACGTTGCAGAGCACCCGGACCCGGCCGGCCGCGAAGTCGGCTACCGTCTGGCGCCGCTGGTCCCGTGGCGTCTCGCCGTCCACATGGGCGGCGGGGATGCCGGCGGACTGGAACGCTTCGGCAAGGTGCTGCGAATGGGCGACGCTCGCGGCGAACAGGACGGCCCGCTTGCTCTCCGCCAGCCGCTGGTAGTGGCTCACGATGTCGCCGGTGATCGATGGCCGGTCCATCGCGGCCTCCACGTCCCCAGCGGCGAACTCGCCCATGCGGATCCGGCAACCCGACAAGTCCGCCGTCGAGGGGGCGAAGGCCCTGAACGTCGCCAGGTATCCATCACGGATCAACTCCGCGACGCTCGGGCCGGTCACCATGGCCTCGAACGCCCCCACCAGTCCCCGGCCATCGAGCCGCTCCGGGGTTGCGGTCAGGCCAACCGCCCACGCCTCAGGCCAAGCGTTGAGGATGCGCTGCCAGGTCCCCGCCGCCGCGTGGTGGGCCTCATCGACGAACAGCAGGTCGGGGGCCGGGACCGCATCGAGGCGCCGCGCCAAGGTCTGGACGCTCGCCACTATCACCGGCTCGTTGCCCATCCACCGCCCGCCCGCCGGGCCGGCCGCGATCACGCCATGAGGGATGCCCTCTTCGGCGAAGGTCCGGGACGTCTGGTCCACCAGTTCCGCTCGGTGCACCAGGAACACCACCCGCCGGCCCTTGGCATGGGCTCCCTTGGCCACCGTCGCGGCGACGAAGGTCTTGCCGGCCCCGGTGGGCAACTGAAGCAGCACCCGCCGGTGATGGCGCATGGCCTCGCGCACGGCCTGGATTGCCGCGACCTGGTACGGGCGGGGCGTGCGGACGGCGGTCATTGCGCCCTCGCTGGCGCTGAATGGGTCGGGCGCTTGAGCCCCGCCTTCCGAGCATCGCGGTCCACCAGCGCCTCGAACAGCCGGGCGTCCTTTCGGCGTTGGAACGCCAGGATCACGACACCACCGACGTCAAGCACGCCCTGCGGCACCGGGTCATGGAAAGCGTTGACGGCATTCCCGCGCGGAACCGGGACCACCATCGTCACCTTGCCGGGGCCGAACGCCCCCTCCACGGAGAGCGCTCCGTAGACCACGATCGCCGTGGGCTCGAAGGAACAGGCGCCACGGATGGTGGCCTGGATATCGAGGGTCATATCGGTCACCGCACGACCCTCCCCAGAGGGGGACGCGCGCCCGCTTCAAAGGGCGCACGTCCCCTTACGTAGTAAGGGGGGAGTGTGTGTGCGCAAGTTGGCGCAAGCAAAATCAATGGGTTACGGGGGTAGTTTGCGCAGTTTGCGCAGGGGAGTGTGTGCGCCAACATCTGGTGTTACTCCGCTTTCTCGGCTACAACATCTAGGGTGGCCATCAGACCCAAAATTGGCTTTCTGTTCGCGTTGCGTCCCACCTCTCCGACCCGGATCGCACCCGTTGAAAACAGGGCTTCCATGGCGCGTTCGAGGTCGCGGACCTTGGCGCCTCGCGCCTCCGGTATGTGGGCGAACACCTTGGGCGCGTATCTTGTGCTGGTTTTTCCCTCGCTCACCGTCCGCCCCTGCGCCGTCACCGCCGCCAGGCAGTCGAGGAAGGTTTGTTCGTGTCCGCGCCGCTCCATGCCGGCCATGGTCCCGGTCGCTTCGGCGACTGGCGCCAGGGCGCCGTCATCGGTCCACCGCAACTCCACGTCCCACTCGCGACCGTTGTTGATCTTGCGGACGGCGAAGCGGGGACCTTCGTCGCCGGTGGCTTTGCGCACCTCCCCCGCCGCGCGGCACAGGGCGATCCAGGCGGTTGATCCGCTGGCCATGCGTAGGCTCGAGCCGTCCTGACTTTTGCTCGCGTGATGGATCAGGATGATCCCGATCCCGAGCCGCCGGGCCATGCCCGATAGCGCGATCAGGAACCCACCCACGTCGCGGCGGCTGATTTCGTCGCCGTCGAAAAGGTGGGTCACGTTGTCGAGAACCAGCAACCGCAGGTCGCGGATAGAGGATAGCTCCTGTTCGAGCGCCACCAGCCGCGCCGACGGGCGGGCGTTGCTCCACAGGGTTCGGTCCTCTATCGGATCGTCGATGAGGGAGAGGGGGAACAGCCGCCCCACCAAGTCTTCCATGGGAATGTGGAACGCGCGGCACAGCCTGTTGAGCCGGGCATGGATGGCCCCGGTTGAGTCCTCGCAGAACAGGCAGACGGCCCGCCCCGGCATGGCTTCCCGGCCGTAGAACCATCCTCCCCCGGCAACCGCGATCGCGGCTGTCAGGGCGATGTAGGACTTCCCGGCTCCGCCCTCGCCCACCAGCAGGGCCACCGCCCCCTGTTCCACGAAGTCGGCGATGACGAACGGCACCGGGTCGGGCTCGCGGCCGATCCATGGCGAGATATCGCCCCGGGTGAGGATGGAAAAGGGACGCTGACTGGCGTTGCCGCCCGGTGACCCCTCATCCGTCGGCGGCTCCCACGGCGGGGCACCGTCCAACTCGGACCGGATGTCAGCGTAGGGATCATCCATGACGCGCCTCTCTCAACCGATCGTTGAGGTCGGCGCCTCGCGCGGCGGACGGCGGGGCGACCCACTGGCGAACTTCTCGGCCGGCCGCGCGCCACCGGGTGGCAGCCGTGTGCGCGGCCCGCAGGCCCGCATCGTCGCGATCACTCAAGATCAGCAAGCTTTCGATGCCAGGCAGGACAGGGAACGCGGCGAGGTTTCCAGCATCGAGGCATGCCCAGGCCGAATAGCCGGAACACACTGCGGTGAGACTGGTCTCGATCCCTTCGCCGACGGCCAGTCCAAAGGTTACGTCGGCGTCATCGGTCAGCTTGACGCACCCTCCGGCCTTGGGGCCGAAGTAAAGCCGGGGTTTCCCTACGTCGGCTTTGCCAGAGCCGTCGGGAGCCAGGAACGTCAGGTGCAGCCCCTGAAGCTCATTCGTCGTGACGCCGACGATCGGCGCCACCATCGCCGGCAGGCGGAATTGCGAGGGCCAATGCCACACGTCCGGGGCGAACCGCAAGGAGCAGGGATCGAACAGGCCCGCATCGTCGGGCAGCACCAGGCCACGGCTCGTGAGGTAGCGTTCCGCAATGCTGCCCCGGACCGGACGGGAACGCTCCACCAGAGCGCGGGCGCGGGCGAGCTTCCGCGCGATATCGGCGCCGTCGGGCTCGGGCTTCGGCGCCTCCGTCCGCTGTCGGGGTGGGGGCGGCCGATCCCCTTCCATCCCCAGCCATTGGCGTGCCCACGTGAGGCCTCCTTCGCGACCCATTTCCCGTTGAGCGAGAGCCAGGATATCGCCACCCTCACCAGCGGAATGGTCGAACCACGCCCCGGTTTTCGGCCCGGCAATCTCGACTGACAGCGATCCATGCCGGCCGAACCGCAGCTCGTGCCTGGTTCGGCTCGAGGGCTTTCCCAGCAGCGCCACGGCCGCAGCCTCCGCCCTGCCGCGAAGACCGGCGGCCACGTCGGCGATGGGGGCCGGGAGGGTCATGACGCACCTCCGCCGGCATGGCGCCGCACCCGGTCGAGGATGTCCTCAAGACGAGCCGCCTTGGCCAGCGGCACCGCGTGCCAGTCCGGCCGAGCGGCGATGTTCGCCAGGAACCGAGCCTCCGCCGGCGTGATGACGTCCGGGAGGCTCAGCGCCAGCCGTGCCGCCGCCGCATAGGTCGCGGGCTCGATCCAGACTTGCTCCAGGCCAGAAGTCCCGCTATGTTCGACCGCGTCGCGCCGCCCGGCTTCGACACGATCCGAGACCCGGTTGCCGCCTGCCAGCGGCACCGGGTTTCTCTTTGTGGCGGTCATCACGCGGCCTCACCGGCAAGAGAAGCCAAAAAGTCACGCGGATGCGTCGTGACGATGCGCTTGCTGTGATACTTGACGCTGGTGATCTTGCCTTCGGCCAGAAGATTGTAAGCGCTCGCTCGACTGATTCCTGTGGACTTCGCCCAGTCGTTGATTGACCAGCCGTAGCGATCGCGGTCGATATCTGTGCTTTGCGTGCCCAGCATTGCCACCTCCGTTGCTGTGTGCGGAGGTAGAAAGCCATGGAAACGACGAAGACGTCGCGGGACAAATCAGGTGGCTTTTTGTCCCTCGTTTCAGGGACAAAGTGCCCCCCCATTTGTCCCTCGTTTCAGGGACAAAGTGCCCCCCCATTTGTCCCTCGCTAACTATCACTCTCCAGTGACCGCAGGAGATCCTTATACTTTCGTGCATCACCTGCAAGAGACTTCTCTGTAAACCACATCCCACTGGATCCTGTAGACAAGGTCTGCTTGTCTGCATAATCATCAAGTGTAATGTTGGCTTTGGCATGTTTCAGTGTGTGACGCACAAATATTTCACCGAGTGTAGAGGGAAGCCTCTTCTCCCAAGCAAGAACAGCATCTACGGTCGCACCGTAGGCCTCTGCTACACGTGTTACTGCAGCATTCTTCTTCATGCCAAGAGAGCGCAGATGCTCAACATGAGAAATTGCATATAGACGCGCGATATCCAATGAATAAGAATTCCCATTTCTCCTTGATTTTACAGGCCTCAATATTGGCTGTACCTCACCGAAGTCCAGCGCATGAAGGGCGTTCATGGCAGAGTAAGCAACTGACCCAAGCCTATCAGCAAGAACAGTAAGGACAGCGCATAGCACTCTTCGATCAAGAGCAGGAGCGCGCGGATAGCACTCGCTGTGTTCCCCATATCCACAGCAATAAGCGGCCCCTATTACTTCATGTCCATGGTCGCATACCTTCGCTCTAATATCAATGTATTCACTGCCACTACAATCGTCCGGCTGAATAAATGCGTCTTCAGATGCACCGCTTATCGCAAGACCGGCTTGGTGATCAATCGCCCAACCCGCCAGCTTTGAGACAAGGAGGCCCGCATCACGCAGCGCTTCACGCGACAAAAGATCTTTATCCGGTGCTGTTCTTCCTGATGTAGGTTGAGTTAGAACTTCGTATTTTCTCAATCTATTGACAATATCAGAGACATTATTGTCTTCAATTATAGAAATGTATCGGCGAAAATTCTTGTTGTTTCCAGTTTCGTAGAGCGGCCGGCCGCATGAGCACTTTTGCATTTAAACATCCCTGCAGTTCTTCCGCATCGTGTCGGCGGGGAAGCGCGGTGCGGTGTCCGCGCGTGTCGGGCCGTCGCCCTATCCCCGCCGGTGGATCACCCGGCGGCGGCCGGGCGGAACTCGACGATATCACCGGCGGCTGCCGGAACGCGGTCGCAATGCTCGGCCCACCCT
>JAMOBE010000228.1:0-1521 GCA_039908285.1 Alphaproteobacteria bacterium | reverse complement strand
TATACAGGCTTGCTCCGAAGTACGGTAGAAGCATCCTCGATGACAGAAGCTGCATGGCTAGAATTGCCGCTCCAGTCACGAAAATAACTACGAAATGAATTCTCATGACGTGTGTCATGTACATCCCTCGCTAAGCCAGGCTGTATTCAGTATTAGTAGGAACTCTTAATTAATTAGATACTGCGACGGTATGATACTAACCAGGTGCCGCCGGAGGGCGACCAGGGCCGGGGCGATGTTGACGGCGAATCTGTTGTGCTCATCGCTGGCCGCGTCGTCCTTCAACGGAAGGTCAACGCCAACGGTGCGTACCGTCGCCAGTATTGACCTGACATCGTAGGAAACCCTCTGCGGGATGGGAGATATGTCGATCTCATCGAGCGGACGCGCCAGGTGCTGGGCAAGTACGAATATATTTGATGTGGCGGCAGACAGGTCTCCGAACACGCGAACGCTGGGGAACGTCTTGTTGATGGCGGCGAATATCATGCGGTAGCCTTCAGTCCCGGCGTTGGAATAAAATGCATTCACTATAAGGCTCCCCTTCGCCGTGACGCAGCGCCCGAGATGGTGAAACACCTCCTCGGTCAGCAGGTGCTCTGGCATGCCGTCCGAGTTGAAAAGGTCCATGATGACGATGTCATAAGGGGTGGTGCAGGCATTGGCGAAGGTCCGGGCGTCGCCCCAGTGCAGCGTGACGCGCTGGTCCTTGAAGGCGAAATGCCGCCGGATGAGCCCGTCCAGGGCCGGGTTGATGTCGACCACGTCGACGTCGATGCCGCGTGCCGCCAGTCCCATGGGAACGGCCCCGGTTCCGAGCCCGAGGACCAGCGCCCTGCGGGGGGAGGAGACGGACGCTATCGCCAGAGCCTCCAGCGCGTGGGTGAATACCGCCAGCGAGCGCGATGGTTCCTCGGCGTCGTTGATGTTCTGCAGGATCCCATCGTTCAGCAGGAAGCGTTGCGGCGACGTCTGGCCGGAGGCGACGTCGATGACCTTCAGGCTGCCGAAGGGTGTTGGATAGTGCTCGACCATCGTCCATCGGAGTCCAAAGCTCACCAGGGTTTTCTTCCAGCCCAGGTAGTCGTCGGCCCAGATCCCGAGGGCGAGCCCGGCCAGCGTTCCCACCAGCGCCATGGCGCTGGTGTGGACTCTGGCGGTCGGTGAGAGGCTGCGGCCGGCCAGCGCCGAGGCGAGGGCGGCCACGCCGACGGCGGCGCCGAGAAGGGCGAAGCTGCGGAAATTGGTCAGGTAGGGAATGGCGATGAAGGTGGCGAACAGGACTCCGGCCACCGATCCCATGGTGCTGACGAAGAACACCCAGCCTGAGCCCGCGTCCCCCGTCTCCGGTCGCGCCACGGCCCCCTTCAGGGCCACCAGCAGAGGATTCATCGCCGACATCGCCAGCAGGGGTATCCCGAGCAACACCAGGCAGGCGAGGAAACTGCCGGTGACGAGGTTGATTTTGGCGAGGTGCAGGAAGGTGAACGGATAGATCGCCAGGGAGACGACGATGGCGAC
>JAMOBE010000115.1:0-10319 GCA_039908285.1 Alphaproteobacteria bacterium | reverse complement strand
GGATCAAGGATCAAGCCAGCATCCGTCGGACCGGTGAGAAATGCGGGTTAGGCAGCGGTCCGGGGAGGCAGGTCCCTGCCCAGGCCGATCCTCCGCAAGGTCGGGTGTGGCTGTCGGTCCTGACGGACGAACTTGAACACGCCCGCAACGATTTCGAGGACGCCTGCCTGAACCGGCTGACCGCAGTCCTGCCCACGGGGGTCAAGGTCACGATCCTCGCCGATCGCGGGTTCGGTGATCACAAGTGTTCGGCTTCCTGGATGACCTGGGGTTTGGTCACGTCATCCGCTTTCGCGGCAGCATCCATGTCACCGCCGCCGACGGCGAAAAGCGCACGGCCGCCGAATGGAATACCGTCAAAAGACGCACCCACTCCCTGTCCCGTCAGGGGTGCATGCTCTACGACCTGATCCCAAATATGCCCGAGGCCCGCCTCCGCCCCCTTTTGGAGCGCTTCTTCGAATTGCTGCAGCAGTCACGGGCAGTCTCGGACCTGTTCGCGGTAATCTGAAAATGAGGGGATCCACGAGATCCGTGTTGCATCTTTTTTTCTTTACCCCAGCACGCTGGAGATCGGTTCACGCCATTGATGTAGGCTCGCCGGCATCATTCCTTCATGGCCGTCGGGTCGGTGTAGCCGGGGAACGGCCACGACCGCACCAGCCGCCATCCCGCGCCCGCCCGCTCCAGCAGGTGGGAGGCCTGGGGGGACAGGTCGAGGCCGATGGCCTGGGTCATCTCCGCCGTCTGGGTGTGGACCCATAGACGCTCCGCCTTCGTGGACTCGAGCTGTGGCCGGAACGAGCCGGGGGGGCTCGATGAGCGGATGTCGCTCACCACCTGACGGCCGAACCCGAGGTGGTAGTCCAGGACCTGGCGGTAGGTGCCGGCCCCCCTCGGGTCCACCACCATGATCCGGGGATCGGGCGGCAGGAGTGGCGTCATGTCGGCGGCAACCTCGCGGATGTAGACCTTCACCGGGTGAAGGTCGAAGCGCAGGTGGGTGATGAACGCCGCCGGCACCACCACCGCCAGCACCGGTCCGACGACGGCCAGTCGCCGCAGGACCTCGGGTCCAGGACGGAAGCGCCGCAGCAGCGGCATGGCCGCCGCCAGCAGCAGCAGGCCGACATGGGTGTTGTACCGCCAGTACGACGCGGCATTGGTGCTCTCGTCACCGTGGAGGATCGCCACGTAGACCAGCAGCAGAAAGGCGTTGTAGCCGAGAAACACCACGGCGAAGGCCAGCACCACCCGCATGGCCGCCGGCGCCGGCCGGAACAGGCTGCGGACGCCGATGGCGGAGAGCACGAAGCCGAGGACGAAATAGCCGCTCTTGCTGGTGGCGACGCTGGCCATGCTGCGCAGGATTCGCGGCAGCAGCTCCCACTGCCAGGCGGCGAAGGACCGCATGTCCATCTCCCCCTGACCGGCCAGCGTGGCCACGTGATAGCGCCAGCCCACCACCACCACCACCGCCGGACCCAGCGCCGCCAGCCACGGCAGGGCCTGCCCCGGCCGTGGTCTCCCGAACCGCAGGGCCACCACGGCGAAGGCCACCAGCAGCAGCCCCATGAAGGCGAAATTGCCCTGCTTGGTCATGGGCAGCAGGGCGAACAGCGCCGCGAACTGGACCAGGCGGGCGCGGACTCTTGCGCCGTCGCCCTCACCTTGCGCCTCCAGCACCGACAGGCCGATGACTCCGGCGAAGACCACCGCCACCGCCGTTGCCGTGTCGGCATAGGCGCTGAGGACCAGCTTGGGGACGAAGGTGGGCGACAGGATGGTCACCGCCAGCAGCCCCCACGCCGCCGCTCCCCAGCCCCGGCCGTTGGAGTCGCCCTGGAACAGCCGGACCATCAGCCGCGCCACGCCGGCCAGCAGCAGCAGGTTGAACAGCGGCGAGATCCCGTCGGCGAAGTGGCCCACGAGGCGACTGACCAGCCAGGTCACCAGCGGAATGGCGTAGGGATAGGAGGGAAAGACGCTGTCGCTGGCCGGCAGCCCATGACCAGGAAAGGCATTGAAAAGAACGATGTAGCGGGCGTTCGGCATCCACTGTGTGAACTCGTCCCACTGGGAGGGCTGCATGGACAGGGTGATCGCCAGCAGCGGCGGCAGGAGCAGCAGGGTCTTGGCCATGCCCGGTTCGAACAGGGGCTGGCGGCGAGCGGCGACGACCGCCGCCGAGCCCACGACGAGGACGATCCCGACGACCGCCAGGCTGGTGAAGGGCAGCCGCAGGGCTCCCCCGCCGACGGTGAACAGGGCCGCCACCACGGCCCAGCCTACCGGCAGATCGGCCTCCGGCAGGCGGTCGCGGCCGCCCACCGCCGCGCCGACGACCGAAAAGGCGAGGGCCACCACGAACAGCGCCAGGGCCGCCACGACCTGCGACGGACTGGGCGGAAGCGCGGACAGGACCTGGGGGAGGGGGGGCATCGTCACGGAACTCCGGGGGCTCGTCAGGCGACCGACTGGGGCTCCGCCCTCCGGAGAAGCGCCGCCGCGTCATCGGCCTTCTCTCCGGAGGCCCACTCTCCCGGTCCGCGATGGGACAGGTAGTGCAGCCGCTTCATTTCCCGGCGGCCGCGGGTGACGTTGTCGAGCACCACTCCGGACACGAGGCCGAGAAAGGCCAGGATCATGACGCTGGCCGCCAGCAGGGCCGTCGGCAGCTTGGGCACCAGTCCCGTCTCCAGCCAGTGGAGAATCACCGGGGTGCCGAGCGCCACCGACACGGCGGCCAGCACCGCGGCGATGAGGGAGAAGAACAGCAGTGGCCGCTCCTCCCTGAACAGGCTCAGGATGACCAGCAGGATGCGCAGGCCGTCCCGCCAGGTGCTGAGCTTGCTGACCGATCCCTCCGGCCGCTGGCCATAGGGGGTCGGCACCTCGGACACCGGCATCTTCAGCGACAGGGCATGGACGGCCAGTTCGGCCTCGATCTCGAAGCCGGTGGACAGCGCCGGAAAGGAGCGGACGAAGCGCCGCGAAAACACCCGATAGCCAGACAGCAGGTCGGTGAAGCGGTTGCCGAACAGCCGGCTGAAGAACGCCGTGAACAGCATGTTGCCGAGGTGGTGGCCAGGGCGGAAGGCGGCACTGTCGAAATCGGTGAGACGCACTCCCACCACCATGTCCAGGCTCTCCGACACCAGCCTGTCGATCAGGATCGGGGCACTGGCGGCGTCGTAGGTGGCGTCGCCGTCGATCATCACGTAGACGTCGGCCTCGACGTCGGCGAACATCCGCCGCACCACATTGCCCTTGCCCTGCAGGGTCTCACGCCGAACCACGGCCCCGGCGGCCGCGGCCCTGGCGACGGTGTCGTCCCGGGAATTGTTGTCATAGACGTAGACGTCGGCCCCGGGCAGCGCCGCCCGGAACTCACGCACCACCGTGGCGATGGTGGTCGCCTCATCATAGCAGGGAATCAGGACTGCGATTTTCATGACGGCCGCGTGTCTTCTCGACGTGTGGAACCGGCCGGCACTCTACGGCCGGACGGCCCGAGCGGCGAGAGGATTCTCAACGGCGTCTAATACCGAGGCCGCCGACTGCACGTCAGCGTCGCCTGCGAAGACCCCGTCAGATAGCGCCAGACCGACAACACAAAGCGATCGAAATAGTTCATTTCCGTCACTCCCCGTGCTTCGCCTGCGTCCGTGCGGACAGAAACGCACATCCTTTACCCATAGATGGGGACCAGGATACGCCAGAAAAGTGAAGAATTCCTGAATTTTCGGCAAGGCCGCAGCGAAATCTCGTCCGAGACGGATATCGCGGAGCAATCGGAGTACCGCCGTTGCCCGCCTGGGCCAGGTCGGCCTGGACTGATATCAATGCCAGACGGGATGGGGTGGGCGCGAAATGACGGGAGGCGGCGTGGTTCAGGATAAGGAGAGGCCCTGGCGTCCGTCGGAGCACTACAAGGACCGCGCGGTCGCCGAACGCTATGACGCGGAGAGATTCGCGAGCATTCCCGGGCGTTTGTTCAATTACCTTGAGACCAGAACCATCCTGGCCGCCTTCAGGGACCTGCTGCCGCCTGGGGCCGTCATTGCCGACGTGCCCTGCGGGACCGGCCGGGTGGCCGAGGTCCTGCTTCGATCCGGCTACCGGGTGGTGGGCGTCGACATCTCGCCGGCGATGCTGGAGGTGGCGCGGCGCCGACTGGCTCCCTTTGGCGATCGCTTCGAGGCCCGGGTTGCCGACGTGCTGGACCTCGACGATGGTGCCTGGGGCGACGGTGCCTGTCGTTTCGATGGGGCGTTGTGCTGCCGGGTTTTGATGCATTTCTCCATGGCTCAGCAACGGGACTTTCTATCGAATGTGGCGAGCCTGACCCGGGGGCCGGTGGTGTTCAACCACTCGCGCATCACCGCCTACCAGCGTCTGCGCCGCCGGGCCAAGCGTCTGCTGGGCCATGGGGCCGTGGACCACCCGCTGTCCGACTCGGAACTCTCGGCGCTGATCACCGGAGCCGGGCTGCGGGAGAACGCGCGGCGGTGGGTTCTGGCGCCCCTCAGCGAGGCCGCCGTGTTCACCTGCACCCACGGCTGAACCAGCTCGGCGTCGGGGAGTAACCGTCGTGATCAGTGCGGAAAAGCTCGACATCCGCTTCGACGGCCAGGACGCAAGCCTGCCGATACTGGGCAAGCCACGGGAATCGCGGAACGCCGTGGTTTACCACTCGCGGCACGCGCGGTTCGGCGGCGAAGTTGCTGTCAAGCGTGTGCTCCACGATGCCGACAGTGGAGTTATCGAACAATACGACGCCATCCGGCGCCTCAATTCCGCTTTCCAGGGTGCCGACGGCTACCGGACGGTCAAGCCTATCCTCGTGATTCCCGAAAGCGGCATCCTCGTTCTCGAGTGGATCGATGGACGATCCCTGCAGGAGTTGCTGTTCGACCAGGCTACCACCTACGATCAGGCCGTCGCGTATGTCGAACGAGCGGCGCGATGGCTGAGCATCTTTCACCGAACCGAGGTTCTGCCACCGTGCCCTTTGAGCTGCGAGTCCCTGGTGAAGAGGCTGCTGCCATCCGATCCGGTGGCACGCCTCCACCCGATCCGGCGCCGGATCCACAAACTCCTGACCGATTCGGCCCCTCTCCTGGCCGGCCACGACGTGCCGCAGGTTCTGGTCCACGGGGACTACAAGCCCGCGAACGTGCTTTATGGCGACCACGAGACCATTGCCATCGACATCGCCGCTCGCCATTGCGGACCGAACGTCGCCGATCTCGGCCACTTCATCAACTGCCTCAGGATGGACGCCTACCAGCCGCGCGGCCTGCGCCTGCTGCGCTGGCGAGGACACCTGGCGAAGGCCTTTCTCGCCGCCTACGTGGCGGCAGGCGGTGATGTGCCGGAACCCGACCTCACCTGGTACAGGTTCCACCAGCTGGCCCGGCTCTGGCTGTATCCCGGTAAGAACGGGAGGCGCGGCGCATCCCTGGCGTTGGGCCCGTGTATTCTTCTGGAAATGGCCAGCCTCGGCAGACGGCTCAAGCCCTGATTGCGGTAACGACCATCTCGGGCAGGGCGCGGATGAAGCGGGACAGACCGCGCACCTGGCGCCCGAAGGCCGATGCCCACTCCCGCCTGCCATACATCCAGGAAAGCCGGCGGGCGGCGGCCATGGCGTCCAGGCCATGGTGGGTCTCAAGGTGGTCCCGCACCTCCGGCTGCTCCAGCAGTTCCCCGGCGTAGTCGAAGAACCCGTGGGCCATGCCGAGAAACGCCGCGCGCAGTCGGGCCTCGACGGTGGTGAGGGTATCGGGCCGGCGGAACAATAGATAGTCGCCGTGGATGAGCTGGCCCCGGGAATAGGGCAGGGGCTGGGCGGCCTCCACCAGGGGGTGGATGATCGCGCCATGGCGCCGCCAGTGGCTGGGGCGGATGAAATCCATGAGTTCGAAGCCCTGGCCGCACAGGACCGCGGCCACCTCGTGGGCCAGCGGCTGGCCATGGCGGACGGGGAGGAACGCCACCTCGGTCTTGATCACCAGCACGTTCTCAAGGGTGCGTGGCCCGCCCCGCAGGATTTCCAGCTCGGCACCCTCCACGTCCAGCTTCAGGTAGTCCACCCGGTCCAGGCCCTGCTCGGCGGTCGCCTGATCGAGGGTGCGAGTGTCCACCGTCGCCGTGCCGGCCGGCGTGACGAACTGCATCTTGTTGAACCGCCGCCCGACCGCCTGGTCATGGAGCAGAAGCGAGGCCCCGACGGGATCGCTGGGAACGGTCAGGGTGCGCGGCCCGCCGCTGCCGCTGAGGCCATATGGGAAGTGCCGCAGCGAACGCCACGGCCCCCGCTCGCCGGCAATGGCGGCGAACGCCTGCGGGTCGGGCTCGAACCCCCAGGCCTCGACGGCGAAGGCGATGGGCTCCAGGTCACGCTCGAACCCACCGCGAGACCCGACGTCGAGGGCCACCAGCGGCAGCCGCTCCATCACCGGTCCGAACGGCGACCGCTGGAAAAGATTGACCCACGACATGACCCGCCGCTCCCAAGCGATACCAAGCCCAGGAGGGCCCGCGGCTACTTGCCGGCCGGAGGCGTCGCTCCCGGCCGACCCGCGGCCCTGCGTCGAGCCGTCGCGGCCCGGGCGGGAGTAAAGTTCCCATCCTCCTCGAGGTTGGCCTCCCTCCGCCAGGCATCCAACCCACCTGGACGCTGTGGCAGCGCCGCTTTCCCGTCCACGCCCATCCGATGATCCGCATCGGTGGGCAATCCTTCGAAGTCACGATGACGTGTCGCCATGGAAGTTCTCCCTGGTTCCCCCGCCCGAAACGGTGGCCGGAGTCGAACGCCGATCATTCCCCCCGTCAGTTGACGTGAGGTCCATAGTGCTCCTCCGTGCCCCTCCATTTCAAGTGGAATGGCTGGGGAATCCAGGGCAATCGGGTGAGAAGTGAGCCGCAGCTCATGAAATCCCCTCGGTCGAAAGCCCTCCCCTCGATGGGGGAGGTGGGGGTGGCGGTGCGGCACGTGGGTGCATTTTGATGAGCCCAAGAATTCAGCTTTTGTGCGAACATGCTGCTGTATATTCGCGCTTCACGGCCACCCCCACCCAAACCCTCCCCCATCGAGGGGGAGGGCTTAAGTTTGCTGGAGACTTGTGTGCATACGGTAGCCCATCGAGGGGGAGGGCTTTTTTGCGGGAAACGGAAGCACTTTCATTCACCCCATTGCCCCGGGAGTCACTTTGCATGCTGGTCGAGGAAATGCCGGCATGAATCAAAGTCGTTCTCGGTGCCGGGAGGCAGGGAAAGGCCCTTGCGTTGCGCCAGGCTGCGGGCGTAGGCGACCATGCGCTCCGTCGGTTCCCGGCGCTGCCGGGGTTCTGGGGTAACCGGACTTGTCTGAACCGACGGCTCGGCGGCGTGTGAGGACCCCTTTCGCCGGCGTGGACGGCGCGTGCCGGTGGGGGGCGATGGTGTGCGCCCCTCGGAGTCGGCGGTGACCGTCCTGCGTCGCCGCGGGCGGGCGCCGGGTCGGGAAGCCGACCGGGCGGGAACGCCGGGGTTGGAACCATCGAGGTCGAGACCGCCAAGGTCGAGACCGGGACCGCTCCGTTGCTGGAGGATGCCGATCAGGCGCTCCGCCTCGTCGGCGATGCTGTCGATGACGGCGCGGAAGTCGGCCCGGCCGGTGGCCACCTCGTCGAGGCGCATCTCCCAGACGGCGGTGGTGCCCGGGTCGACCAGGGCCGGTGCCGCCGCCCGCAACAGCTCGAAGAGCTGAAGGCCCGCCGCAGTCGGCACCACCATCCGGCCGTCGGTGGCCAGCAGGTTCTGGCGCTTCAGGCCCTTGATGATTTCGGCGCGGGTGGCGGGGGTGCCGATGCCCTTGGCTTCCTTCAGCCGCTCGCGCAGGGCCGGGTCGGCGACGAAACGCCAGGCGTTCTGCATGGCATCCACCAGGGTGCCCTCGCCGTAGCGGGGTGGCGGCTGGGTGCGTCTGGCGTCGATGCGCGCATCGCCAAGCGTCGCCGTTTCGCCATCCACCAACGGCGGCAGGGTCTGTGCCTCGGGCTCGTCCTTGCCGGTGGCATCGGGTTCGGAGGCGCCGTATACCGCCTTCCACCCGAGCCGCACCGGGATGCGGCCGACGGCACGGAACTCGGCCGTCGGCCCGCCCGTGACCGCAACGGAGAGCGTCGCGGTGGTCTGACGATACTCGAAGTCCGGCATCACCGCCGCCAGGTACGAGCGGCAGATCAGGGCGAACAGGCGCTTCTCGTCCTCGGAGAGGCGGCCCAGACGTGACTCCAGGTCGTCCATGACGTTGACGTTGGGGATGATGGCGTGATGGGAGACGCCCTCCAGGGCGCGATCGCAGAAGGACCCCGACATGCCGCGGCGGATCACCGGCTGGCCGACGTCGAGGTGGGCGAAGCCGCGCAGGGCGGTCAGGGCGCCGACGATCGCCGGCACGTCGGCAACCTGGTTCTCGGCCAGGTGGCGGGCCTCGGCGCGCGGATAGGTGATGAGCTTTTTGCCCTCGCCGTCGTACAGGTCCTGGGCCACCGACAGGGTCCGGTCCGCCGTCCAGCCCCAGCGTTGGCCGCAGGTCTTCTGCAGGGCCGGCAGGTCGAACAGACGTGGCGGCCCCTGGCGCCGGTCCTCGACCTTGACGGCGAGCGGTCCCCGGTGATGGGCGGCGGCGGCGGCCACCGCCTCGGCCCGCGCCCGATCCCTGATGCGGTCCTTGACCGGCGGTGCGTGGCGCATCTGAAAGGAGCCGGCGGCAACGGCGGCTGTTGCGGTGACCTCGAAGTAGTCCTCCGGCCGGAAGTCACGGATTTCCATCTCGCGCAGGCAGACGATGGCGAGGGTCGGCGTCTTGACCCGGCCGATGCCGATCACCCCGCGCACGCCGGCGGCCAGCAGCGCCTTGGTCGCGGTACGGGTGAGGGACAGGTTGAAGATCTGGTCCGCCTGCCGGCGCGCCACCGCCGCCTGGAACAGTGGCCGCATGTCCTCGTTGGGCTTCAGGCTGGCGAAGGCCTGGCGCAGGGTCTTCGGGTCCTGGGCGGTGAACAGGGCGCGCAGCACTGCGCCGCGATACCCCAGGTGCTCGAGGATTTCCTGGCCGATGAGCTGTCCCTCGCGGTCGCAGTCGGTGGCCAGGATCACGCGGTCGCAGGACTTGAGCGCCGCGGCGATGGCGGCGAGCTTGCCCGGCTTGTTGCCGTGGCTGTCGGGGCGGGTGGGGTAGAGACCTTCGGGTTTCAGCAGGGCGCACGACCACCGCTTCCACGCCGGGTCCACCTCCTCCGGCTCGGCCAGGCGGAGCAGGTGCCCCTCCGCCGGCAGGATGTGGCCGAACCGATCGCCAAGGGCGGCGCGAACGTCCTTCGCCTGGCTGGATTTCTCGGTGATGATCAAGGTCGCCATGCCGCCCGCCGTCGCTGCCTCACTCTGGCTGAGGGTAAAACGGGAACTCGAACAAAGCAAGAAAATATTGGCGCGGAGCGGATCGGTCATGCAAAACTTCCCCCTCCAGGAACCAGGGCCGAGCACGCCATGACCGACACGTTCTTTACCGTCCTCGCCCAGCGCGGGGTCCTGAGCATCGCCGGCGACGACCGGCGGAGTTTCCTGCAGGGGCTGACGTCGAACGACGTGACGCGCGTCACCGAGCGGCGGGTGCTGCACGCCGCGCTGCTGACGCCCCAGGGGCGGTTCCTGCATGAGTTCTTCGTCGCCGAGGCCGCGGGGACACTGGACGGGGCGTTGCTCCTCGATGCCGAGGCGGCCCGGCTCGGCGATCTCGCCACCAGACTGGGGCGCTTTCGCCTGCGGGCCAGGGTGACGCTGACCGAGGCCGGGGATCTGGGTGTCGCCGTCGTCTTCGGTCCGGGGGCGGCCGGGGCTTTCGCTCTGGTCGCCGCGGCCGGCGCGGCCGGTCCCTTCGCTGGCGGCATCGCCTGTGTCGACCCGAGGCTGGCCGACGCGGGCGTGCGGATCATCGCCCCCCGCGACCGGCTGGACGAGGCGTTGTCACAAGCCGGCCTGCGGCGCGGGACCGTCGAGGACTATGACCGTCATCGGCTGGCGCTGGGGTTGCCCGACGGCAGCCGGGACATGCTGGTGGAAAAGTCGCTGCTTCTCGAGGGCGGGTTCGAGGAACTGAACGGGGTTGACTTCGACAAGGGCTGTTACATGGGGCAGGAGCTGACCGCCCGCACGAAGCACCGTGGGCTGGTGCGCAGGCGTCTGGTGCCGGTGGCCGTGGAGGGACCGCTACCGGCCCCGGGCACGCCGATCATGGACGGCGCGCAGGAGGCCGGCGAAATGCGGTC
>JAMOBE010000013.1:0-61505 GCA_039908285.1 Alphaproteobacteria bacterium | reverse complement strand
GGCGTTGCGTCAAGGGTTGCGTACCGCCGGTACGCGCCCCTTGACGCGCCTGGCGGACGAACCAAAATCCGGCGCAATCTGGAGCGGTTATTTCTGGGCAAAGCCTAAGGCTTTGCCCTGGTATCGGTAGCGTTTTTTCTGGCTCCCGTGGCGATTATGCGGCATACCGGGGATGTATTTTACCTTAGACCGTGTGATGTCCGACCCTGCCAACCTGTTCGGCCTGATCTTGAGCCGCGCCCCGACGGTAGCCTCGGCGCCGCTGCTTGAGGCCGGGTCGCGCACCTACGCCTGGCGGGATATGGATGAGGCATCGGCCCGCTATGCCCGCGTCCTGACGGACGGTGGCCTGCGCAAGGGCGATCGGGTGGCGGTCCAGGTGGAGAAGTCGCCCCAGTCCCTGTTCCTCTATCTGGCCTGCCTGCGGGCCGGGCTCATCTATCTGCCGATGAACACCGCCTATCGTGGGGAGGAGGTGGACCACCTGGTGGGCAACGCCGAGCCCGCGGCCGTGGTGTGCGCGCCGGAGGCCGAGACGACGAGAGACATCGCCGTCCGCCACGGCGCCGCCCTGGTGCTGACCATGGATGCCGATGGCGGTGGTGACCTGGCCGAGGCCGCCACCGCCAGCCGGCCGGAGTTCCCGCCGCTCGAGGTGTCGCCCGACGACGTCGCCGCCATCCTCTACACGTCGGGGACCACCGGCCGCCCCAAGGGGGCGATGCTGAGCCACCGCAACCTGACCGCCAACGGCGAGGCCCTGCGTCGGAGCTGGGGCTTCACCGCCGACGATGTGCTGCTGCACGCTCTGCCGCTCTTCCATGCCCACGGCCTGTTCGTGGCCTGTCACTGCGTGCTGCTGGCCGGAGCCCGCATGCTCTGGCTGCCCGCCTTCGACCGGAGGAGGGTGATCGAGTCCCTTGGGCGCGCCACCGTGTTCATGGGGGTGCCGACCTATTATACCCGCCTTCTCGCCGACCCGGACCTGACCCACGAGCGCTGCGCCGGGGTCCGCCTGTTCGTGTCGGGCTCGGCGCCGCTGCTGCCCGAGACCTTCGAGGCCTTCCGCCGCCGCACCGGCCATGCCATCCTCGAGCGCTACGGCATGACCGAGACCGGTATGAACACCTCGAACCCCCTCCGGGGCGAGCGGCGCGCCGGCACCGTGGGTCCACCGCTGCCGGGGGTGTCGGTGCGGGTGACCGATGAGACGGGCGCCGTCCTTGCCGACGGCGCCGTAGGCATGCTCGAGGTGCGGGGCGACAACGTGTTCTCGGGCTATTGGCGGATGCCGGAGCGGACCGCTCTCGACGTCACCGCCGACGGCTGGTTCATCACCGGCGATCTGGCGGTGATCGAGGACGGCGGCTACGTCCGCCTGGTGGGCCGGGCGCGGGACCTGATCATCACCGGCGGCTACAACGTCTATCCCAAGGAGGTGGAGACCGTCATCGACGCCATCGACGGCGTGGTGGAGTCGGCGGTGATCGGTCTCCCCCATCCCGATTTCGGCGAGGCGGTGACGGCGGTGGTCCATCGCCTGGCCGATCGCGACACCCCCGACGAGCCGTCGGTCATCGCCCACGTCAGGGCGCGGCTCGCCGACTACAAGGTGCCAAAGCGGGTGGTGTTCGTCCCCGAACTGCCCCGCAACGCCATGGGCAAGGTGCAGAAGACCCAGTTGCGCGCCGACTGCGAGGGACTGTATCCGGCATGACCTCGCCACCACCGGCCGCCCTTTTCGACGTGACCTTTCTCGCCGTCCTGGCCGTGGCCCTGGCGGCGACGGGGGCGCTTGCCGGCCTTCTCGCCGGACTGCTGGGCGTGGGCGGCGGCATCGTCATCGTGCCGGTGCTCTATCACGTGTTCACCGAGCTTGGCATCGACGAGGCCGTGCGCATGCACGTGGCGGTCGGGACGTCGCTCGCCACCATCGTCCCCACCGCCGTGGTGTCGGCCCGCTCCCACCGGCGGCGGGGGGCGGTGGATGGTGATCTTCTGCGGACGTGGGGACCGGCGATCCTGGTCGGGGTGCTGGTGGGGACGGTGGCCGGGGGAGCGGTCAAGGGACCCGTCCTGACGGGAGTATTCGCCGTGGTCGCCCTGCTGGTCGCCGCCCACATGGCCTTTGCCCCGGAAGGCCGCGTCCTGGCGGCGCGGCTGCCGGGGCCGGGGGTGGGGATGCCGCTCGCCGCCGCCATCGGCGGCATTTCGGTCATGATGGGGATCGGCGGCGGCACCCTCAGCGTGCCGATCCTGACCACCTTCTCCTACCCCATGCGCCGGGCGGTGGGCACCGCCTCGGCCATCGGCCTGATCATCGGCATCCCCGGCGCCATCGGTTTCGCCTGGAGCGGCCTCGGCGTGGCGGACCGGCCGCCGTGGTCGCTGGGCTACGTCAACCTGCTGGGCTTCGTCCTGCTGGTGCCGATGACCATGCTGGCCGCGCCGTGGGGAGCCCGGCTGGCTCACACCATCAACCCCCGGCTACTCCGCCGGGTATTCTCCTTTTTCCTGTTTCTGACCGCCATGAGGATGATGTATGGATTGTATCCCCGTGGTTGAGCAACGGACAAAGAATGGCATGAAAGACGCTGGGTGCGTTTGCGACGCCACCGATGACCTGATGTTGTTGCAATCAGCAATTGAGCATGGCGAAGACGGTCTCTGCGTCTTCGACAGGGATCTGCGGCTGGTTCATGTCAGCGGACCATTCCGGAGACTCCTTGATCTCGATCCCGGGCAGGTGGCGCGGGGAACGCCCCTGGCGGACGTCTTCGGCGCCATCGCCGGGACGCCGGTGTCCGGAAGCACGACGCGGCGTTGCGAACGGGTCATGGCGGATGGTCGCACGGTGACGGTGGTCCAGTCGGCGCTGCCCGAGGGGGGCGTGGTGCTGTCATGCCGCCGCCGGGATACCGTGGCGGCGGGAGAGCGGATCGCCGGCACGATTCTCGACAATCTGGGACTCGGGCTGGCGGCGGTGGACGGGGACCAGAGGCTGGTGCTGGTCAACGACATGCTGGTGCGGCTGCTCGGGTTGCCGAAGGATCTGGCGGCGGCGGGGACGCGGCTTCAGGACATTCTTCGCCTGTTCGCCAGGCGGGGAGAGTATGGGCCGGGGGATCCGGAGTCTCTGGCCGCCGAGCGGCTGGCCCGCTTCAGCGGCATCACCGAGCCGCGCCTGTTCGAGCGGGTCCAGCCCGACGGCACGGTGCTGGAGGTCCGCTACAACCCGATGCCGGGCGGCGGGGTGGTGTTCACCTATGCCGACATCACCGACCGCCGACGCCGGGAGACGGCCCTGCGCCAGGCGGAACAGCGGCTGCACGCCATCCTGACCCACTCGGCGGCGGTGATCTACCTCAAGGACACCGCCGGCCGCTATCTGCTGGTCAACCAGCAGTTCGAGCGCATCGTCGGCCGCGACAGCGGGCGGATCGTCGGCAACACCAACCGCGACCTGTTCCACCCCCAGGCGGCTGAGCGGATGCAGGCGAGCGACCGTCTCGCCCTCGACTCAGGCCGGCGCATCGAGATCGAGGAGGTCATCCCCGGCATCCTGGGCGAGCGCACCTATCTGACGGTGAAGGTGCCGATCCTCAACGCCTATGCCATGCCCGAGGGCCTGTGCGTCATCGCCACCGACATCACCGAACGCAAGCAGGCCGAGGAGCGCCTGCGCCAGGCCCTGGCCGAGCAGAACGCCATCTTCGAGAGCGCCACCTTCGGCATCGCCATCGTGCGCGACCGCCGCATCCACATGATCAATCGGGCGCTGGAGGAGATGCTGGGCTACGACCGCGCCGAGCTGGCCGGGCTGTCGACGGCGGTGATCCACGCTTCGCCCGAGGAGTTCGAGAGGATCGGCACCGAGGCCTACGCCGCGCTGGAGCGGGGGGAGACCTACCGCGCCGAGGTGCGGATTCGCCGCAAGGATGGCAGCCTGTTCTGGGCCTATGCCGCCGGGGCGGCCATCGACCCCAGCCGGCCGCGGCATGGCTCCATCTGGGTGATCGAGGACATCACCGACGACCGCCGGGCCCAGGAGGCGCTGCTGGACGCGACCCACACGGCCGAGAACGCCAACCTGGCCAAAAGCCAGTTCCTCGCCAACATGAGCCACGAACTGCGCACGCCGCTCAACGCCATCATCGGCTTCTCCGACTTCATCCGCTCGGAGATCTTCGGCCCGGTGGGCCAGCAGCAGTACCTGACCTATGCCACGGACATCTTCAACAGCGGCCACCACCTGCTGACTCTCATCAACGACATCCTCGACCTGTCGAAGATCGAGGCCGGCCGCTTCGAGTTGTGCGAGGAGACGGTCGACATGATCGGGGTGGTGGAGAACTGCCTGACCATGGTGCGGGTGCGCATGGAGGAAACCAACGTCGCCCTGCACACCCACGTGCCGACGGACCTGCCGCTCCTCAAGGCCGATCGCACCAGCATCACCCAGATCGTGCTGAACCTGTTGTCCAACGCCGCCAAGTTCACGCCGCCGGGCGGTTCGGTGACGGTGACGGTGGCCATGGATGACCAGAGTCGGATGGTCATCACCGTCGCCGACTCCGGCATCGGCATCCCGGCCGAGGCGCTTGAGAGCGTGTTCGAGCCCTTCCAGCAGGCCAACGCCACCATCAGCCGCACCCACGGCGGCACCGGCCTCGGGCTGCCCATCAGCCGGCGGCTGATGACGATGCACGGCGGCAGCCTGACCCTCGCCAGCACCGTCGGCCAGGGCACCACCGCCACCCTGACCTTCCCCGCCAACCGCATCATCCGCGAGGGGTGACGGCCAACCCGGCCGATCTCTGGCTCTCTCTCCCCTTGGAGCCGCTTGATTCCTATCGCCTGCGGAATTCGGCATGTGTATCACCTGATTTTCGTTCTTTGACGAAAGTCAAATATCCACGCGCCTGCGGAATTCGGCATAGCCATCACCTGATTTTCGTTCTTTGACAAAAGTCAAATATCCACTCGCCTGCGGAATTCTGCATAAGCATCACCTAATTTTCGTTCTTTGACGAAAGTCAAATATCCATATTTGAAAGAATGTTTAGAATGCGCGCGCAGGGCGGGGGAGCCGCCCGATCAGGATAGTCGGTTCAGGGAGAACGCACCATGGCTGTCGGCCAAGGACACACGCCATCGCGGCGTCGGTTTCTGAAGATGATGGGAGCCGCAGGATTCGGGGTGGTAGCCACCCAGAAGGCTGCGTTCGCCCAGTACGGATATCTGGGGCCGGTGGCGGTTGAAAACCCGCTGGCGCAATATCCAAGCCGCGGTTGGGAACACATGTACCGCGACATCTTCCGCGCCGACGACAAGTTCACATTCCTCTGCTGCCCCAACGATACTCACAACTGCCTTTTGCATGCTTTTGTGAAGAACAACGTGGTGGTGCGGATCGAGCCCACCTATGGCTATGGCAAGGCCGAGGATCTCTATGGCAATACCTCGTCCCATCGCTGGGACCCCCGCTGCTGCCAGAAGGGGCTGGTCCTGGCGCGGCGCTTCTATGGCGACCGCCGGGTCAACGGGGCGTTCGTGCGCAAGGGGTTCAAGGAGTGGGTGGACAGGGGATTCCCTCGCGATCCCGCCACCGGCGCGGCTCCGAAGGAGCTGATGCGGCGCGGCTGGGATTCGTGGGTGCGCATGACCCACGACGAGGCCTATGCCTATCATGCCAAGTCGCTGGTCAACGTCGCCACCACCTACTCGGGCGATCAGGGTAAGAAGTACCTGGAGGCCCAGGGCTATGATCCCGACATGGTGGCCGCCGTGGACGGCTCGGGCGTGCGGGTCGAAAAGTTCCGTGGCGGCATGGCCAAGCAGGGTGCCACGCGCATCTTCGGCGCGTTCCGATTCGCCAACGGCATGTCGCTGCTGGACGCCAAGCTCCGCAACGTCACCCCCGACAAGGCGCGCGGCGCCGGTACCTGGGACTCCTACACGTTCCACACCGACCTGCCTCCCGGCCATCCCATGGTGACCGGTGATCAGACCAACGATTTCGATCTGTTCGATACCGAGAACTCCAAGCTGATCGTGGCCTGGGGCATGAACTGGATCTCGACCAAGATGCCCGACAGCCACTGGCTGACCGAGGCCCGCCTGAAAGGCGCGAAGACGGTGGCGGTGACGGTCGAATACTCATCGACCGCGTCCAAGTGCGACGAGGTGGTGGTGATCCGCCCCGGCACGGATCCGGCTTTCGCCCTGGGCCTGGCCCAGGTGATCATGGCCGAGAAGCTCTATGACGCCGAGTTCGTCGCCAACTTCACCGACCTGCCCACCCTGGTGCGCATGGACACCCTGGAGCGGCTCAAGGCCAGCGACGTGTTCCCCGATCACAAGGACAAGACGCCGGAGAACTGGACCAAGGTCCTGGCCGAGGGCGAGGCGGCCGTGCCCACGACGATGCAGAAGGGCAAGCAGATTCCCGCCGCCTATGCCAAGGAGTTCCCTGACTTCGTCATGTGGGACACGGCCGACAAAAAGGCGGTGGCGGTCAGCCATGACGAGCTTGGCACTCACTTCGCCAAGCGCGACATCAAGCCGGCCCTGGAGGGCAGCTTCACCCTGACCACCAAGGACGGCAAGCAGATCGAGGTTCGTCCGGTGTTCGGCCTGGTCAAGCAGTACCTGGCGGACTCCATGACCCCCGACAAGGTGCGCCAGATCACCTGGGCTCCGGAGTCGGCCACCACCTCGCTGGCCCGTTCCATCGCCGCCAGCGGCGGCAAGACCCTGATCGCCTGCGGCATGGGGCCGAACCAGTTCTGGAACAACGACAACAAGGACCGCGCCATCCTGCTGGTGCTGGGTCTCGTGGGCAGCCTCGGCCGTCACGGCGGCAACATCGGTTCCTACGCCGGTACCTACAAGAACACCCTGTTCTCGGGTGTGCCGCGCTACGTTCTTGAAGACCCGTTCAACCTGCAGCTCGACCCGGCCGGTCAGGTCAAGGTCAAGCCGATGATCCGGCCGGAGTCCATGCACTACTGGGCCAACGGCGAGCGGATCATGAAGGCCGGCAACAAGAAGATCACCGTCGGTCCCCACGTGCCCACCCCCACCAAGACCATCTGGCAGGTCAACTCCAACTCCAGCCTGGGCAACCAGAAGGGCTTCTACGACGTGGTCTTCAACACTCTGCCCAAGGCCGAGGTCGTGGTCTATAACGAGTGGTGGTGGACGGCGTCCTGCGAGTTCAGCGATATCGTCTATGGCGTTGACTCGTGGATGGAGTTCAAGAACGTCGACATGACGGCCTCGAACTCCAACCCGTTCGTCCAGCTTTATCCGCGCACGCCGATCAAGCGAGCCTTCCAGACCGTTCCCGACATCGACACCTATGCCGGCGTCGCCGGCCATATGGCCAAGCTGACGGGGGATGAGCGGTTTGCCCAGATGTGGCATTTCGTCAAGGAAAACCGCACGGACGTCTATCTCCAGCGCATCATCGACGGCTCGACTCCGCTGAAGGGCTACAAGGTCGCCGACCTGGAGGCCAAGGCCAAGACCGGCGTTCCGGCCCTGATGAACACCCGGACCTATCCGCGCGTCAACAGCTACGAGCAGGTGCAGGAGTCCAAGCCCTGGTACACCCGGACCGGACGGCTCGAGTACTATCGCCCCGAGGCCGAGTTCATCGATGCCGGCGAGAATCTGCCCGTGCACCGCGAGCCGTCGGAGGCGACCTTCTACGAGCCCTGCGCCATCGTTTCCGCCGCTCACCCGGCCATGCGGCCGAAGACGCCGGCGGACTGGGGCATTCCGGCCGACAGCCGTGATCACATCACCCGGCAGATGCGCAACACGGTGTTCTCCGCCGGAGAACTGATGCAGACCAGGCATCCGCTGCACTCCAAGGGCTGGACCTACGTTTTCCATACGCCCAAGTACCGCCACGGCGCCCATACCATGCCCGTCGATACCGACTACATGGCGACGCTGTTCGGGCCGTTCGGTGACATGTACCGCCGCGACAAGCGCATGCCTGGCACCGGCGAGATGTACGTGGACATCAATCCCGAGGACGCGAAGTCCATGGGCATCAACGACGGCGACTATGTGTGGATCGACGGCGATCCCAACGACCTGCCCTTCCGCGGCTGGAACGATCCCGCCCGCAAGGACGAGTACAAGGTGGCCCGTCTGATGGCCCGGGCCCGCTACTATCCCGGAACGCCGCGCAGCATCACCCGCATGTGGTTCAACGGCTACATGGCGACCCCCGGGACCGTGAAGGCACACGAAAGCCGTCCCGACGGCCTGGCCAAGAACGCCGAGACCAACTACCAGTCACTGTTCCGGTATGGCGGCCATCAGAGCCTGACCCGGTCGTGGCTGAAACCGACCCATCAGACGATGTCCCTGGTGACCCGCAAGTCGTGGAGCAACGAGATCACCAAGGGCTTCAATGTCGATGTTCACTGCGTCACCAGCGCCCCGCGCGAATCGTTGGCCCGCTTCACCAAGGCGGAGGACGGCGGTCTCGGCGGCAAGGGGCTGTGGCGTCCCGTCGCCCTGGGTTTCCGACCGACCGCAGAGAACGCTGCCATGGTGCGGTACCTGCGCGGCGAGTTCGTCAAGTCCTGACCCCGGTCATCCAAGATTGAGGAGCACGGCCAATGCCGAAAGTCTACAACTGGCAGCTTGGGCGAGAAATGGAGTACCCCTACGAGGGGACCAGGTCGAAGCGTCAGTTCGCCATGGTGATGGATCTGAACAAGTGCATCGCCTGTCAAACTTGCACGGTTGCGTGCAAAACCACATGGACCTCCGGGCGAGGTCAGGAAGCGATGTTCTGGAACAACGTCGAGAGCAAGCCCTATGGATACTATCCACTGGGCTGGGACGTGAAGGTTCTCGACAAGCTGGGCGTCCAGGAACTGGTGGGTAATGCCCCCTACAAGGGCAAGACCATCTTCGAGGGCGCGCCGGACGGTGAGCGGGTTCTGGGCTATCTGCCCGATGATCTCGACTACGCCAATCCCAATCTGGGTGAGGACGACTCCTTCGGCAAGATGGAGCAGGGCGTTCACCTGACCGGACCGCACAACAACTGGATGTTCTATCTGCCGCGTATCTGCAATCATTGCAGCTATCCGGCCTGTCTGGGTTCGTGCCCCCGCCAGTCCATCTACAAGCGGGCCGAGGACGGCATCGTGCTGCTGGATCAGAGCCGTTGCCGGGGCTATCGCGAGTGCGTGCGCGGCTGCCCGTACAAGAAGGCCTTCTTCAACATGATGACCCGGGTGTCCGAGAAGTGCATCGGCTGCTATCCGGCCATCGAGGACGGACGTCAAACCCAGTGCACCATCACCTGCATCGGCAAGATCCGCATGCAGGGCTTCATCAACACGCCCGACAAGGCGCGTGAGGACAATCCCATCGACTATATCGTCCACGTCGCCAAGGTGGCGCGGCCGCTGTATCCGCAACTCGGCCTGGAGCCCAACGTCTACTACATCCCGCCGGTGCACGTCGCGCCGTCGTTCCTGAAGCAGATGTTCGGCAACACCGTCGAGGACGCCATGGCCGCGTACCGCAAGGTGATGGATGATCCCAAGCTGCTGGGCGCCCTGCTGCTGTTCGGAGCCGCCAAGGACATCGTTCACTCCTTCAAGGTGGAGAACGACATGGCCATAGGCTTCAACGAGACCGGTGCGGAGCTGGTGCGCGTGCCGTTGCGCGAGCCCGTGCACCTGCGGCCGGCATTCGATGAAAAATACCAGACCCACCGGACCAATATCACCTGACAGGGGAGGCGTTTTCCATGCGACATCTCAACACCTTTGCCCGTCTGGTGGGCATGGCGGCCTTCCTGGCCGCCGCGGGGCCGGAGGTCCAGGCCGCTCCCGCTCCCGCTCTCGTCGCGCCGAAGCTGGCCGGCACCGAGGCCATGATCGATCCCGGCGGGGCCTACTGGGCCAAGGCCAAGCCGGTGGTCGTGGAAGTGCTATCCCAGATGGTGACCACGCCCAGCGCCCCGACGCCGAAGGTCCAGAAGATGACGGTGCGGGCCGTGCACAACGAGCGTTACGTGTCCTTTCTTCTGGAGTGGGACGACAGTACCAAAAGCGACCGGCTGGTGAGCGATCAGTTCGGTGACCAGGTGGCGGTGGAACTGCCGGTCTCCTACGACAAGGACAATCCCCCCAACCCGATGATGGGGGCTCCCGACAACTGGGTCGATATCATGCAGTGGCGGGCCGCTTTCCAGCGGGATATCGACGCGGGCGTACCGGGCGTGCGGGACTTCTATCCCAATGCCCATTCCGACCTTTATCCCGACAAGGTGCTGCTGCCCACCGACGCCCGGTCTTATATGGGCGCCATGGCGGTGGAGAGCCCGATGCCACACGCCACGCGTAGTCCGGTGCTTGATCACATGGCGGGCGGCTTCGGGTCGCTGACCGTCAAGCCGGACCAGCTTGTCTCTGGCAAGGGGGTGTGGCACAATGGCAAGTGGAGGGTCGTTATCTGCCGGCCCATGGCACCGGCGGGGAACCTGGATCCGAAGCTTGTGGCCGGGGGCGACACCCTGGTGGCTTTCGCCGTCTGGGACGGGGGAGGCCATGAGGTGGGCGCGCGCAAAGGTTGGGCTGACTGGGTTCCTCTGCAGCTCTCAAAGTAAGCGCCAGTCAAGCAAGTGCCAGTCAAGCAAGTGTAAGTAAAGCAAGTGCCAGTGACAGGATGCCGTGTGATGAACAACAGTGCGCTCGGATCTTATCGTGCCCGTCTGCCACATCGGAGTCAGCGTGCACGGGAGGCGGAGCGCCTGTTGGCTCTTGCGGCGACGTTCCGGATAGTGGCCCTGGCCTTCTCGGCGCCACGGCCCGGGTTGGCCGCGGTGCAGAGGGCGGCCCTGTTCCGTCTGGCGGTCGGTGATCTTGACGCGTCCCTGCGGCGCGTCGTCACCGTGGCGCGCATGTCCTGGCTCGGTGCCTCTCCCGGGGCTCTGGCCGACGACTACATGCGTCTGTTCATGGGGCGGGCCTCCGTGTCGCTCCATGAAACCGCCTACGGCGACGGGCGGCGGGTGAACGGCCGTCCGGTCGAACTGGCCGACATCGGCGGCTATTACGCCGCCTTCGGCGTTGAACTCAGGGAAGCCAATCCGGATCTTCCCGATCACATTAGCGCCGAGTGCGAATTCATCAGCATGCTTCTGGTCAAGGAAGCCTACGCCCTCGGCCATGGCTGGGGAGTTCAGTGGCGCACGACCCGCCAGGCGCTGGGCGGATTCCTGCGTGATCACCTGGGACGGTGGCCCCACTGCCTGCTGCCCAGCCTCCGCGAGGAGGATGCCTCCCCTCCCTATCGGGACATGACCAGACTGCTCGTCGCCCTGGTGGCGTCGGAGTGTCGTCGCCATGGTGTCCGGCCCGAGCGGGCCGATGCCCGGATGCCCTTCGATCCGGTGCAGGAGGACGAGTTCGTCTGCCCGCGGGCTGAACCTCCCCAGTAGTGGGCAAAGCCTTAGGCTTTGCTCAGAATCAACCGCTCCATCTTGCTTGTCTTTTGGTCCGTCCGCGGCGTTGCGTCAAGGGTTGCGTACCGCCGGTACGCGCCCCTTGACGCGCCTGGCGGACGAACCAAAATCCGGCGCAATCTGAAGCGGTTGATTCCGAGCAAAGCCTTGGCTGGTATGAGACCACCCTGGTTCAAAGCTCGGACGGATCCGTTTTTCCCGTGACGCGCCGCCCCTTTCGGACGTTCGGCAGCTCGCCGGTCTCGATCATGTGCAGGCAGGTATCGACGACGACCGGGTCGTAGTGACTGCCGCGATTTTTCGTCAGCTCCGCGATGGCCACCGACAGATCGAGGGCGGCGCGGTAGGGGCGGTGGGTGGTGATGGCGTCGAGGATGTCGGCGACGGCGAGGATGCGGGCTTCCAGCAGCACTTCGCCGTTCTTCCGGCCCTGGGGGTAGCCGGACCCGTCCAGGCGCTCGTGGTGCTGGCGCACGATGTCGGCGATCGGCCAGGGGAACTCGATGTCCTTGAGGATGCGATAGCCGATGTCCGGGTGCTCCTGGATGAGGGCGAAGCGCGCCGTGGTCAGTCGGCCCGGTCGGGTCAGGATTTCCGAGGGAATGCCGATCTTGCCGATATCATGGACGATGCTGGCGACGAACAGGCCTTTCAGCCGGTCCTCACCCAGCCCCATCCGCCGGCCGATGGCGACGGCGATGTCGGCCACCCGGCGCTGATGCCCGGCCGTGTAGGGGTCGCGGACCTCGATGGTGGCCGCGACCGCCTCGATGGTGTGTTGCAGGGCCCGTTCGAGCGTGGCCTGACTGCGGCGAATTTCTTCCTCGGCCAGCCGGCGGACGACGTTTTCCTTTTCCAGTTCCTCGATCTTCTTCTCGAGCTGGCGCACCAGCCGCTCGTTGTATTCGGTGAGGTAGCCCGTCTCGCCGCCGGTGACGACGGTTTCGCCACCGTGAAGGCGCCTTGCGACCACGTCGTCGATGATCGCGAGGAGCCCTTCGGGATCGATTGGCCGGCGGATGAAGGCGTCCGCTCCCAGGCTGAGGGCGAACGCCTCGTCCTTGGCGTCCGTATAGGCCGAGGTGATGAAGACGAAGGGAATCGGCGCGCACCTGGGATCCAGGCGGCACGCATGGCAGAAGCGGTAGCCATCCATCTTCGGCATCAGGATGTCGGAAAGGATGAAGTCGCAGGGAGTCGTGTCGAGCAATTCGAGGGCCTCCACCCCGTTGGCCGCGGTGACGACCTCGTGTCCGCGCGATCTCAGGATGACGTCGATCATGTATCTGTTGCTGTCAGTGTCATCGACAACAAGAACTTTCATCGGATGACCTCAGGTCACTTCACATAGTTTCCCGCAAGGGCACTCTCGATATTCGTCATGAATGTATCTGGGTTTATCGGTTTCTCCATGTATCCCGAGCAGCCCGCCGCCAGCGCCTTTTCCCGATCGCCTTTCATGGCGTAGGACGTCAGGGCGACGACCGGAATGGCCCTGGTGGCCTCCTCCGCCCGCAGCCGGCGCGTCGCCTCCAGGCCGTCGATGCCCGGCAACTGGATGTCCATGAGGATGAGATCGGGCTGTTCCACCCTGGCCAGCGCGATGCCCTCCTCCGCCGTCGTCGCCTCGATGACGGCATGGGCGGCGTGGGTCAGCATGACCCGCACGAGGTACATGTTATTGGGGTTGTCCTCGACGACCAGGATTCTCTTCATCGTGTGGCCTCGTTGTCGCGGCGGGCAGGGAGAGGGTGAAGGCGCTGCCCGTGCCGATTTCGCTCCGGACGGTGATGGCTCCACCCAGCAGGGCCGCGATCTTCCGTGACAGATACAGGCCGAGCCCCGTGCCTTCCCAGGCCCGGCCGTCGGTGTGGATCTGGCTGAACGCGTCGAAGATCCGGTCCAGGTCGTCCCGGCCGATGCCGATGCCGCTATCCTCGACCGCGATCTCCGTCCCCGCGTCGGTTGCCGTGTGGGTGATGGCGATTCTCCCGTGGTCGGTGAACTTGATGGCATTGCCCAGCAGGTTGACGAGAATCTGGCGCACCCGGCGCCTGTCGGTCCGCACGAGCCGTGGCGGCGGCAGCTGGTGCTCGACCAGTTCGAGTCCCTTGCGGCCCGCCGCCACGGTGAAGGACTCCGTCACCTCCGCCACCAGGTCGACCATGTCGAAGACCTCGACGGAGATTTCGACCAGTCCGGCCTCGATCTTGCTGACGTCGATGACGTCGTTGATCAGGGCGAGGAGATGTTCGGCGCTGCCCCTGACCATGGTGAGCTGCTTGCGCTGCTCGTCATTGACCGGCCCGGCGAGACCCTGCAGCATGATGCCGGTGAAGCCGATGATGGTATTGAGGGGCGTCCGCAGCTCATGGCTCATGGAGGCGATGAACATCGACTTGAGCCGGTCGATGTCCTTGAGCTTGGCGTTGGCCTCCTCGGTCCGCGCCCGCGCGCGAGCCTCTTCCACCTCGGCCAGGGCCCGCTCGATGGCGATCGGCAGCCGGCCCAGACGGTCCTTCAGGATGTAGTCACTGGCCCCGGCCTTGACGAGCTGCACCGCCGTCTCGTCACCCACCGCCCCGGTGACGATGATGACCGGCAGGTCGGGCCGCGCCTCGCGCACGACCTGAACCGCGGCCAGACCATCGAAGTCGTCGGTTACATCGTAATCGGAGAGCACGAGATCGGGCGCGAACTCCTCCAGCGCCCGCACGAATCCCTCCCGGTTGTCGACGTGCCGGCTTGAAAAGCTCAGGCCCGCCTTGCGCAGCGATCGTTCGATCAACTCCGCGTCGGCGGCCGAATCCTCCAGCAACAGGACTTTCATGGCCGGTTCCCGCCGTTGCACCAGACACTCCTGGACGATGACTCCAACACCCGAGGCCGGGTCGCGGTTCAATCGCCGGTGCGACGACATGGTTGGAACCGGAGCGGCCTCTCGGGCGTTGAATTGAGGTATGGGAGTGGGCACGATGATGGCCTCAGGCGCGAGATTGCGTGACAGCGGCATCCAGGTGATCGGCGACGTGGGCTGGGGGACGCACTTCTGCCAGTTCTATGAGACGAAGACCGATCTGGAGGATGTCCTCGTGCCGTTCTTCAAGGCCGGACTGGAGAGCAACGAGCGGTGCGTGTGGGTCGCGTCGGAGCCCCTCGGCGTTGCCGATGCGGAGGCGGCCATGCGCGCCGCCGTTCCCGATTTCCCGCGCTATCAGCGCGAGGGGCGCATCGAAATCGTTCCCTATGATCAGTTGTACGTCGTGGACGGCGTATTCGATCTGACGCGTCTCCTCGACTGCTGGGGTGGGAGGCACGACGCGGCGCTGGCCGCGGGCTACGACGGGTTGCGGGTCACGGGGAACAGCTTCTGGGCGGAGGGCGCGCAGTGGGAGAGCTTTCTGGACTATGAACGGGCCTTGAATACGGTCATTGGCCGGTATCGGCTGACGGCCCTGTGCACCTACGCCATGAACCGCTGCGGGGCGTCCGAGGTGGTCGATGTGGTGCAGGCTCATCAGTTCGCCCTGCTCAAGCGCATCGGGCGGTGGGTGCTGATCGAGAATTCCGAGCGCAAGCGCGTGGCGGAGGCCATGGAACGGATGAATGAGGCGCTCCAGGTCCTGAACGACGACCTCATGCGGCGCAAGGCGGAACTCGAAGCCGCCAACGGTGAACTCCAGGCGTTCGCCCACACGGTCTCCCACGATCTGCGCGCGCCGTTGCGGGGCATCGGCGGCTTCGCTGAGGCGCTTCGTGAAGACTGCGCGGATCGGCTCGACGACCAGGGGCGGCGCTATCTGAGTCACATCGAAACCAGCGCCCGGCACATGAGCGGTCTCATCGACGGCATGCTCGCCCTCGCCAGCCTGACGCAGGGCTGGATGTCGCGGGCCACCGTGAACCTCAGTCAGCTCGTGCGGTCGTCCTGCGAGGAACTGCGGCGCCAGCAGCCGGAGCGCGCCGTCGACTGCATCATCCAGGAGGGGGTGTCGGTCGAGGGCGATCCCAACATGCTTCGGGCGGTGATCGACAACCTGGTCGACAATGCCTGGAAGTTCACGTCGTCCCGCGACCGGGCTCGGATCGAGTTTGGTGTGGTCGCCGGTGGGACCGAGCGGGTGTTCTTCGTCCGCGACAACGGTGTCGGCTTCGACATGGCCCACGCCGGCAACCTGTTCAAACCCTTCCATCGCCTGCACACGGCGCAGGGTTTCCCCGGAACCGGCATCGGGCTCGCCAGCGTGCAGCGGGTGATCGCCCGCCACGGCGGTCGAACCTGGGCGGAGGCCGCCCCCGATCAGGGAGCCACGGTGTTCTTCACCCTGACCTGAGCCACTCAGGAGGATGCCAGTCCCCCCACCGCCGTGTCGCTGACGGTCTCCTGGACGTCGGCCAGCATGACCCGGTTGCGGCCGTGAGTCTTGGCCTGGTAGAGGGCCTGGTCGGCGCGGGCCATCAGGGTCTCCAGGCCGGTGTCGCCCGGTGCCAGGGTGGCGACGCCGATGCTGACGGTGAAGCCGAAGCAGATCTCCCCATGCGGCACCTCGATGCCGGCCACCCGTCGCCGCAGACGCTCGGCCAGGGCGGCCGCACCGTCGATGTCGCTGTTGGGAAGCAGGACGGCGAACTCCTCGCCGCCGCAGCGGCCGATGGTGTCGTTGCGGCGCAGGACCTCGCGGCAGGCGGCGGCAAACTGGCGCAGGGCCTCGTCGCCGGCGGCGTGGCCGTGGGAGTCGTTGATGCGCTTGAAATGGTCGATGTCCAGCATCAGCAGCGACAGGGGCTGTTCATAGCGCGTGGACCGGGACACTTCCTCGTCGCCGACCTCCATCAGCCGACGCCGGTTGCTGAGGCCGGTCAGGGGATCCACGGTGGCGAGGTACTGGAGTTCGGCCTCGCGAATCCGGCTCTGGGCCAGCTCGGACAGGCTGATGGCGAGGCCGCCGATTCCCCCAGCCTCGTCAAGGTGGATCGGCACCGAGTCCAGGACCTTGGTCAGGAGCCGGGCCGCCCCGTCCTGCCCCTGCTCCGCCTGCTGCGGTACCTCGAAGACCCCGACCACCAGCAGGTTCGGCGCCACGGGCAGCGTCAGCCGCTGCCAGGTCTTTTCCTCGCCATGGATCTCACCGGTATAGCGCCGCCACACCGGCCGGCCGGTGCCATGGACATAGCTGTACTCGAACTCCAGGATGTGCAGCCGCTCCCGCGGCAGAATCGAGAAGGGCACATGCTCTATGGTCTGATTGGACAGGTCGACATCGAACTTCTCGACGAAGGTCCGACCATAGTGACGGTAGGTGTAGTAGACGTTCTCGATCTCCACCACCAACATGTTGTCGGCAAAGGGGGCGAAGAACGAGACGATGCCACCGGTGTCGCAGGGGGTGCCGGACCTGGCGCGGCACTCGCGCCAACGGCCGTAGAACTCATACAGCCGGCGGTCCATGACGCTCGCGATGATGTCGTCCATGATGGCACTCGCCTTGTGGTTGAACGCGCTTCGATGGTAAGATGGCGTCGCAGGCTGCCCATGTCCAGGGCATATCCAATGGTATGGGCTACGACTTTCCGCGCCGAAGACAGGGAGTGAAAGGGTGGGGGGGCCCCCACATCACATGCGGGCGAGGCAGGCGCCCCAGGTGAAGCCGCCGCCCATGGCCTCCAGCAGGACCAGGTGACCGGGGCGGATGCGGCCGTCGCCCACCGCCTCGGCGAGGGCCAGCGGCACCGAGGCCGCCGAGGTGTTGGCGTGGCGCTCTACCGTGACCACCACCTTGTTGGCCGAGATGCCGAGCTTTTTCGCTGTGCCGTCGAGGATGCGGCGGTTGGCCTGATGTGGCACCAGCCAGTCGAGGTCGGCGATGGACAGGGCATTGGCCCGCAGGGCCTCGTTCACCGCCTGGCTCAGGTTGACCACCGCGTGGCGGAACACCTCCTTGCCCTGCATGCGCAGGAAGCCGGTGCTTTGGGTGGAGGACGGACCGCCATCCACATGCAGAAGGTCATAGTGCCGGCCGTCGGAGTGAATGTGGGTGGACAGGATGCCGCTGTCGCCGTTGTCGCCGCGGCCGCTCTCCGCCCGCAGCACCACGGCACCGGCGCCATCGCCGAACAGGACGCAGGTGTTGCGGTCCTCCCAGTCGAGGATGCGGGAGAAGGTTTCGGCGCCGATCACCAGCGCCGTCCTGACCTGGCCGCAGCGGATGAAGCTGTCGGCCACCGACAGGGCGTAGATGAAGCCCGAGCACACCGCCTGCACGTCGAAGGCCGCCCCGCCGGTCATGCCGAGTCGGGCCTGGACCCGGGTGGCGGTGGCGGGAAAGGTATGGTCGGGCGTGGCCGTCGCCAGCACGATCAGGTCCAGGTCGCGACCATCGAGGCCGGCGGCGCCCAGGGCCCGTTCGGCGGCGGCATGGGCCAGGTCGGAGGTGCGCTCGCCCTCCGCCGCCACCCGCCGTTCCAGGATTCCGGTGCGCTCGACGATCCAGTCGTCGGTGGTGTCGACTCGCGTCGCCATCTCGGCGTTGGTCACGACCCGGGCAGGCAGGTAGGCACCGCAACCGACAATTCGCGATCTGATGACCATCTCAGCCGCCGACCACCGCTACCGTTGGCGCCACGCTCATCTGCAGGTCATTGAACTCCTGCTTGATGCGCTCGTTGAATCCGTGAATCACCAGATTGGCCGCCACGCCGATGGCATTGGCGAAGCCGATTTCGTCGGTGCCGCCGTGGCTCTTGACGCAGATGCCGTTGAGGCCAAGGAACATGGCTCCGTTGTACCGTCGCGGGTCGCTGCGCAGCTTCACCTTGTTGAGGGCCGAACGCGCCAGCAGGTACCCGAGACGGGCCGCCAGCGAGCTGCTGAAGGCCTCCTTCAGGAAACCGGACAAAAGCTTGGCCGTGCCCTCGGCGGTCTTCAGGGCCACGTTGCCGGTGAAGCCATCGGTGACCACCACGTCCACCGTGCCGGCGCCGATGTCGTCGCCCTCGACGAAGCCGTAGAAGTGGATGGGCAGCTTGCTCGACTTCAGGATGGCGCTGGCGGTGCGGACGGCATCGTTGCCCTTGACGTCCTCGGCGCCGATGTTGAGCAGGCCCACCGTCGGATTCTCAAGCCCCAGCACCGAGCGGGCGAACACCTCGCCCATGATGGCGAAATCCACCAGGTTCTGGGCGTCGCAGTCGCTGTTGGCCCCAAGATCGAGCATCACGCTCTCGCCGCGCCGGGTGGGCAGCACCGTGGCGATCGCCGGCCGGTTGATTCCCGGCAGGGTGCGCAGCATCACCTTGGCCATGGCCATCAGCGCCCCGGTGTTGCCGGCGGAGACGATCCCGTCGGCCTCGCCGTCCTTCACCGCCTGGATGGCCCGCCACATGCTGGTATTGCGGCCCGTGCGCAACGCCTGCGACGGCTTGTCCTCGTTGGAGACCGCATGCTCGGTGTGGCGGACGGTGCAGAAGTCCACCACGCTGGCCTGCTTCTCCAGCAGGGGAGCCAGACGACGCTCATCGCCGAACACCAGAAAGTGGACCTGAGGGAACCGCTGTCGGGCGATTCGCAACCCCTCGATGACCACTTCCGGGGCCCGATCGCCACCCATGGCGTCGAGCGAAAGGACAACGCGCTGGCTCAAGGTCTCGCCATCTCTGGTGATTTCACGATGGCGCCACGGGAGACGTCACCTCACGCCCACCATAGCTGCCGCAGGCCCCGCAAACATGGTGCGGCCGCTTCAGCTCACCGCAGCTCGGGCACTCGACCGCGCTGACGCGCCGCAGCGCGTGGTGCGAGCGCCGCATGTTGCGACGGGACTTGGAAGTCTTCTTTTTTGGGACAGCCATAGTCTTGTCTCTCGTCCAAAAAACGTTGCACCGTACCAGGAAGGGAAGTCTCTTATCGGAAATCCCGGGGATGAGCAAGAACCAGCGATCATCCCGCCCCCTTTTTTTCCGCAAGCCGCAGTCCGGCCAGCACCGCGAAGGGCGAGGCCGGTCCTTCGCGATCCCCGTCCTGGTCTCCGTCGTGGCCTCCATCGCCGTCCTCGCCGAGGGTCAGCGTCGCCCCGGGCCGGCGGGGAAAGGGGTCGATGGCCACGGCCAGGTGCTGGGCCACGGCCTCGCCGATGTCGATGGTCCCGTCCACGATCGGCTCGGGAGGATCGCCGTCGTCGAGGGAGAAATCCACCATCACATCGTCATCACCCTCGCCGAAGGAGACGGCAAAGCGCTCGTCGATGCGACTCGGCACGGGCTCCAGGGTGACAACGCAGGACTGGGCCAACTCGGCCGTCAGGCGCCCCGTCACCTCCACCAGGGTGCCCCCTCGCACCGGCGTCACCTCGACCGTCGCCGACAGGTGATCGAGGGTCAGAAGGCCAAAGCGCCGGGCCAGGGCCGCCCGCTCCTCCGCCGTCGCCTCGATGTCCATGACCGACGGCCCGCCCCGCAGCGACTCCACCACCACCGGGCGGGAGAACTCAGGCTCATCCGTCATCGCCAATCCCTCCCTCCGCGGCCCCTCCTTCTGCGGCCCCACCTTCAGCGGCGAGTCTCGGCTCCCCGAACACGAGCCGCCCCGCCGCCAGCGCCGCGTAGGCCTGTCCGTCGAGGGCCGCCGCCTCCCGCCGCACATAGGCGGCGATGGCCGCAAGGTGCGGGGGTGCCGGCTCCCGCCCCCGGAAGAGGTTGCGCACCAGCGCGCTCTCCAGCGCCGTCCCACCGGTCTCTTCCAGGCCGGCCTCGTAGACCGTGATGCGACCGTGAAACGCCGTAGTCATCTGCTTGACCTTCCGGCCGATGCTGAGGTCGCTGACGCCCATCTCGCGTAGATTGCGGTCCATGTCCGCGAACATCAGATCGAACACGCCCTGGGCCAGGGCGGCGGCGGCCTCGCTCCCCTCCCGCTTCAGCCGCCGCAGCAGCAGGAACGCGTGAACGGCGATCATGTCGAAACGACCATCCACCGTATCGGGGACACCAAGGCTCACATAGAACTCGGGTCGCCGGGCCTGGGCGACCACCTCCCCATACAGATCATGGGCTACGTCGTCGTCATCTGGACGCCCGAACAGTCTGTGAAATATCATGGGCTGAGCTGTTGGGCAGGAGTGCAACGCGAAAGACTTGCATCATCCCCCGTCCGGAGGGCTTTCGTCAATCTCATTTCCTGGTGTACAATCCCTGTCTCCGCCTTGCAGGAGAGGCGGGCATGTCACCATCTATGACATGGTTATCCTGATGATCTGGTCATTGGTCGAAGGTCGGAGCACCATGCGAAACAATCTTGCCGCCATCGCCGCCATCGCCATCGTCGTCGTCGCAGGCACGCTGGGCGCCTGCTCCCCCACCATGGAGAATCGGGGCAACCTGCCGACCGCCGAACTCCTCAGCCAGATTCGCCCGGGAACCCAGGGCAAGGACGACATCGGGGCGCTGCTGGGCTCGCCATCCTCCACCAGCCTGTTCGGCGAGGAGACATGGTACTACATCTCGAGCCGCGAGGAGAAAGTCGCCTTCCTCCGCCCGACCGAACTGGAACGCAAGGTGGTGGCCATCCGCTTTGGCAGCGACGGCAAGGTTCGCGACGTGAGGACCTATGGTCTGGAAGACGGCCGCGAGGTCAGTCCGGTCGACCGCGAGACCCCATCGGCCGGCAACGACGTGACCATCCTGCAACAGTTCCTGGGCAACGTCGGCCGCTTCAACAAGGACAAGGCGCGCGGCAACAAGATTTGAAGCCTGGGACCATCTCGCTCAGCGGCTGACGGCGACCGGTATGCCGCTTCGTTCCTCGGCGGCGCGGCGCACGGCCGTCCAGTCGACGGCGACGGCCGCGGCCGCGGCCACGGCCGCCACCCTCTCCTCCAGACCGAGGATGGGGGCGGGGGTGAAGCGACCGGTCTGCTCGATCTCATCGACCTGACTCTGGGTCGGGTGAACCTCCACGTGGAGGCGTCCGCCGGACCAGCCCACCTTCACCGGCTGGTCGACCACCGTGACCGGCGTGCCGACCGGCACCGCGGCGAACAGACGCTCCATGTCCTCGGGGTAAAGGCGGATGCAGCCGCGGCTGACGCGCCGACCGACGCCATAGGGCTTGTTGGTGCCGTGCACCAGATACCGCGGCCAGCCCAGATAGAGGGCGTGGTCTCCGAGCGGGTTGTCGGGTCCGGGCGGAACCATGGCTGGAAGCTCGGGGTGGGCGTCGCGCACCGACGGAGGCGGGAACCAGGTGGGACGCAGGCGCTTCGCCACCACCACCGTGGTGCCCGTCGGCGTCTCCCACGCCTCCCGGCCGACGCCGACCGGCGCCGTCAGCACGAGTTGGCCGTCTTCGGAAAAGAGATAGAGCCTCAGCTCCCCGAGGTTGATGACGATGCCCTGGTGCGGCGCCTCCGGCAGCATGTGAGCGCGCGGCAGCACCAGGTCGAGACCTGGGCGCGGCAGCCAGACATCGACGCCGGGATTGGCCACCATCAGCTCGACGAACCCGAGGTCATGGCGGCGGGCCAGCTCGACGACGGTGTCCTCGTCGGCCACCCGGACGCTCGCCACCTTTCCGACCACATCCTCGCCAAGGGCGGCCAGGGCCGCGGCGGCGTGAAGGAAACAGGCCACGGCGACGACGACCACCACCACCACCGACCACACCGGACGAGTCACGGAGTTCATTGGGAGTACCCTCGTTTGCACCCCTCATCATGAGCCGACCGACCGGCCCGCTCAATCCGGTCGCAAGCGGTATCCACGGGTAGCCCCGTGGCCAGGGACGTGCTAGACAGAGGGATCGGAGGAATGGCCCCATCATCGGAATTCGGCAGTGGCGAGCACCGCGGACGCCTTGACCCTCGCCTTTGACCATCACCGGGCCGGACGGCTCGCCGAGGCCGAGGCTCTCTACCGGCAAATTCTCACCGTCGACCCTCGGTGCGCCGATGCGCTGCATCTGCTCGGCGTGCTGGCCCATGCCACCGGTCACCCCGAGGCCGCGGTGGACCTGATCGGCCGCGCCATCGTCATCGACGGAGCGGTGGCGGTGTACCACTCCAATCTCGGCCTGGCCTTCGATGCCGCGGGGCGGCCCGACGCGGCGGTTGAGTGCTTCGCCCGCGCCTTGGCTCTCGACCCCACCATGGACAAGAGCCGCCGCAACCTCCGGCGGACGCGCCTTGCCCTGTGCGACGCCTATTGGTCCGAGAACCGGCTGGCGGACGCCATGGCCATGTGCGAGGCGATGCTGGAGCAGGACCCCGACGACGTCGAGGCACTGCGGCGCATGGGGGTCTTCCTGGTCCGGCTGGACCGCAATGCCGAGGCGGCGGCCGCCTTCCGCCGCATCCTGGCCATCGCCTCCGATGCCGAGGTGTGGTTCAACCTGGCGAAGGTCGAGTTCTTCCAGAGCCACCGCGACGCGGCGCGCGACGCCTTCCTGCAGGCCTTCGCGGCGTCTGGCGACCAGGTGATGCTGGTCAACCGGGGGCTGGTGCTGCCGATCATTCCCCGCTCGACGGCGGAGATCGCCGCCGCCCGCGCCGACTTCGCCGAGGCCATCGACTGGGCGCGCAGGAGCGGCGTCACGGTCACCGACCCGGCGCGCGACCTGTTCGCCGTGTGGTTCTACCTGGCCTATCACGGAGTGAACGACCGGCCGCTGCTGGAAGGCCTCGGCGCCTGGCTGCGGCAGGCCTGTCCGGCCCTGTCGTGGACGGCGCCCCACTGCCTGCCCGACGCCCCGCGGGAGCCGGGACCGCTCCGCATCGGCTTCGTCTCCGAGTTCTTCCGCCGGCACACCGTCGGCATGCTCAATCGTGGCCTGATCCGCGCCCTGTCGCGGGCCGGCGTCCACGTCACGGTGGTCCACACCCCGGCCCCGGACGACGAGATCCGGCGCGACATCCTCGCGTCCTGCGACGAGTCCCTCGAGCTTCCCTCCACGATCGGCCTCGAGGGGATGCGCCACCTGATCGCCGAGCGGCGCTTCGACGTGCTGTTCTATCCCGATCTGGGAATGGGGCCGTCCACCTATCACCTGGCCTTCGCCCGGTTGGCGCCCGTGCAGTGCGTGACCATGGGCCACCCCGACACCACCGGCCTCGCCACCATCGACTGGTTCCTCAGCTACGACGCCATGGAGCCCGAGGGCGCCGACGGCCACTATTCGGAAATGCTGGTCCGGCTGCCCGGTCCCTTCGCCTGCGTCCCCAGGCCCCCCTATGGCCCGTCGGCCCGATCCCTCGCCGATTTCGGTCTCGGCGGCGACATCCATGTCTATGTCTGCCCGCAGACGCTGCACAAGCTGCATCCCGACTTCGACACCGTGGTGATCGACCTCCTGCGCCGCGACCCGATCGGCCGGCTGGTGCTGATCCGCGATCCCCACCCGGAGCGCAACGCCCTGCTGCGCGAGCGTCTGGCCGCCGCCGGTCCGGACGTGATAGAGCGGGTGGTGATGCTGGGGAGACTGGCCGTCGAGGACCTGCTGCGGCTGATGGACCTCAGCCATGCCGTGCTTGACCCGTTCCATTTCAGCGGCGGCCACACCAGTCTCGAGGCCTTCTCCGTGGGCGCCCCCATCGTCACCCTGCCGGGGGAGTTCATGCGCGGCCGGGTCACCCATGGCTTCTACCAGGTCATGGGGATCATGGACTGCGTGGCGACGGACGCCGCCGACTATGTCCGCCTGGCGCTTCGCCTCGCCCACGATCCGACGTGGCGGGCGGAGATGAAGGTGCGAATTCTCGCCGCCAATGGGGTGCTGTTCGACAGCGCGGAGCCGCTGCCGGTACTGGAGGCCTTCTTCCACCGCGCGGTGATCGCCACCCGGCCGCAGGACGAGGCGCTCCACATCGCCTTCATCACTCATCTGGCCGCCCGCGGCCGGACGGAGGAAGCGCTGGACCAGTGCCGAACCGCCCTGGCCGTCTTTCCCGACTCGCCCAAGCTCCTGCACCACCAGGCCCTCATCCTGACGCAGGCCAACCGCGACGGCGAGGCGGTGGAGGCCTTCGAGAAGAGCCTTGCCGCCGCCGCCGATCCCTGGGTCTGCTTCAACCTGGCCAAGGCCCACCTCACGAACAGCCGGCGCGACGCGGCGCGGGAGGTCTTCCAGCGGGGCCATGGGATCGATGGCGATCCGGTGATGAGTCTCAACCGCGCCATCGTCCAGCCCATCATTCCCGCCGACCGTGCGGAGATCGCCACCGCCCGCGCCGACTTTCAGCAGGGTGTCGCCACGGCGGAGGCGGAGGGACTGGTCATCGCCGATCCCGCCTGGCAGCTCTACGGCACAAATTTCTACCTGGCCTATCACGCCCGCGACAATCTGCCGCTGCACCGGGCGTTCGCGGGGATGCTTCGCCGCGCCTGCCCGGCCGTGTGCGCCGCGCCTTCCCCCTCCGGTCGGCGACGGTCCGACCAGCGCATCCGCGTCGGTATCGTCTCGACCTACCTTTGCCAGCATACCATCGGCTCGATCCACCGCGGCCTGATCGAAACCCTGTCGCGGGACAGTTTCCACGTCACCGTGATCCTGCGCAGAAAATCTGACGACGTCATCCAGCAGGGGATCGTTGCCGCCGCCGATTCGGTGGCCTTTCTGCCTGTGGACGACGACATTCCCGCCGCCCAGCGCACCATCGCCGATCAGGACCTGGACGTGCTGGTCTACGCCGACATCGGCATGGCGCCGCTGACGACCGCCCTCGCCCATGCCCGGCTGGCGCCGGTGCAGTGTGCCAGTCTCGGCCATCCCGACACCACCGGCATCCCCACCATCGACTGGTTCCTCAGCTACGACGCCATGGAGCCAGACGACGCCGAGCGGCACTATTCGGAGAAGCTCATCCGCCTGCCTGGTCCGTTCCCCTGCTACCACCGGCCGCCCATCGCCCCGTCGTCCAGGTCCCTGGCCGACTTCGGCATTCCGGGCGACCGCAACGCCTATCTCTGTCCGCAGAACCTGTTCAAGTTTCATCCCGACTTCGACGACGTGCTGGCCGAGATCCTGCTCGGCGACCCCCGCGGCATCCTGGTGCTGGTGGCCAACGTCAAGCCGGCGATCAACGAGGCGCTGCTCCGCCGGCTGCGGCCGCTGGTCCCCGACCTGGACGCGCGGGTGGTCCTGGTGTCCCGTCTGACCGTGAGCGACTTCATCCGGCTGATGGAGCTGTGTCCCGTCATGCTGGACCCGCTGCACTTCAGCGGCGGCAACACCAGCATGGAGGCGTTCTCGGTGGGCACCCCCATCGTCACCCTGCCGGGGGAGTTCATGCGCGGCCGGGTCACCCATGGCTTCTACAAGGTCATGGGAGTCATGGACTGCGTGGCGACGGACGCCGCCGATTATGTCCGCATAGCACTTCGCCTCACCCACGACACGGCGTGGCGGGCGGAGATCAGGGCGCGGATTCTCGCCGCCAACGGGGCTCTGTTCGACAACCTGGAGCCGGTGCGGGCGCTGGAGGTGTTCTTTCACCAGGCCGTGGTTGGCGTCCGACCCGATGATCTGGCCGCCCGCATCGGCCTGTGCGACGCCCTGTATTCCCGCGGCCGCACGGCGGAGGCCCTGGAGCAGTGCGAGGCGGCGCTCGCCTTGTCCCCCGACCATCCCGTGGCGCTCCACCGCCGGGGCGTCCTGCGGGCGGGCCTCGGCCGGCGCGAAGAGGCGGTGGCGGACTTCGAGCGCTGTCTCGTCAAGGCACCGAGCGTCGCCGTCTGCTTCGGCCTTGGCAATCTCCACTACCAGTCCGGCCGACGCGACGCGGCGCGGGAGGCCTTTCGCCGCGCCCACGACATCGGCGGAGATGCGGCGATGCGGCTCAACGGCGCCATCCTGCAGTCCATCATTCCGAAGAGCCGCGAGGACATCGACGCCTCCCGCGCCGCCTTCATGGCCGGCGTCAACGAGGCCGAGGCCAATGGACTGGTCATCGCCAATCCGCGCTGGCAGCTCTACGCCCCGAACTTTTATCTGGCCTATCAGGCCAGGGATAACCTGCCGCTGCATAAAGCCTTCGCCGGGATGCTTCGCCGCGCCTGCCCTCTGTTGAGCATCGAGGCGCCCCACTGCCGACGGCCGCGGGGAGAGGGACCGATCCGCATCGGCATCGTCTCGGAGTTCCTCCACGGCCACACCATCGGCATGATCAACCGCGGCCTGATCGAGACCCTGTCGCGGACGCGCTTCCACGTCACCGTGATCCTGCGCCAGAAACCGGACGACCCCTTCCAGCAGGAGATCATCGCCGCCGCCGATGCCGTGGCCCACCTGCCGCTGGTGGACGACGTCGCCGCCGCCCAGGCGACGGTCGCCGAACTCGCCCTCGACGTGCTGTTCTATACCGACATCGGCATGGGGATGCTGACCTATGCCCTGGCCTTCGCCCGCCTGGCGCCGGTGCAGTGCGTCAGTCTGGGTCACCCGGACACCACCGGGATCTCGACCCTGGACTGGTTCGTCAGCTACGACGCCATGGAGCCGGAGACCGCGGAGCGCCACTACACGGAAAAGCTCGTCCGCCTGCCGGGTCCGTTCGCCTGCTACCGCTGGCCGTCCATTCCGCCCTCCGACAAGTCCCTCTCCGACTATGGCCTTCCCGAGGACCGGCCGCTCTACCTGTGTCCACAGAGCCTGTTCAAGGTCCATCCCGACTTCGACGACGTGCTGGCCGAGATTCTGCGCCGCGATCCCGAAGGCCTGCTGGTGCTGATCGCCGATGGGGTCCAGGCCAACAACGACGCCCTGCTGACCCGGCTCCGCCCGCTGATGTCCGACCTCGAGGCCCGGGTCCGTCTGGTGCCGCGCATGCCCGCAGCCGACCTGCTGCGCCTGATGGCACTGTGCCCCGTCATGCTGGACCCGCTGCACTTCAGCGGCGGCAACACCAGCATGGAGGCGTTCTCGGTGGGCACGCCCATCGTCACCCTGCCGGGGGAGTTCATGCGCGGCCGGGTCACCCATGGCTTCTACAAGGTCATGGGGATCATGGACTGCGTGGCGACGGACGCGGAGGACTATGTGCGCCTGGCGCTTCGTCTCGCCCACGATCCGGCGTGGCGGGCGGAGATGACGGCGCGGATTCTCGCCGCCAACGGGGTGCTGTTCGACAACATGGAGCCGGTGCGGGCGCTGGAGGCATTCCTCGAGCGCGCGTGCGCCCAACCCGGTAGTGTGGGAAATTCCCCACCCCTTTGAGAGTCTCGCATCCCCCCTCGGGGTGTTCCGCCGGACCATCGGGCAACGCACACTGGCACCAGAGACACCACCGCGACATTGGGAACCCCACCATGGATCAGTCCAGCCGGTACGCGAACCTGGAACTCGAGGAAAAGGCCCTTCTGGCGGGCGGGCGTCACGTTCTGTGCGTCTACGAAATGAAGCCTCGGGGCGAGGAGGACTATCTGGCGACGGCTGCCCACTTCGCCGCCGAGTCCTCGACCGGGACCAACGTCGATGTCTGTACCACCGACGACTTCACCCGCCGCGTCGATGCCCTGGTCTATGAGATCGACCCGGCCCGGTTCCTGATGAAGATCGCCTATCCCATCGAGCTGTTCGACCGCAACATCACCGATGGCCGGGCCATGCTGGCCTCGTTCCTGACCCTGACCGTCGGCAACAACCAGGGCATGAGCGACGTCGAGTACGCCCGGATGCTCGACTTCCACCTTCCGCCCGCCTACATGCGGCTTTTCGACGGACCGGCGATGAACATCCAGGACATGTGGCGGATTCTCGGCCGCCCGCTGGTGGACGGGGGCATGGTGGTGGGGACCATCATCAAGCCGAAGCTGGGCCTCCGCCCCCAGCCGTTCGCCGACGCCTGCTATCAGTTCTGGCGGGCGGGCGACTTCATCAAGAACGACGAGCCCCAGGGCAACCAGGTGTTCGCGCCGCTGCGCGAGACCATCCGCCTGGTCGCCGACGCCATGCGCCGCGCCGAGGACGAGACCGGCCAGCCCAAGCTGTTCTCGGCCAACATCACCGCCGACGACCCCTTCGAGATGATCGCCCGCGGCGAGTACATCCTCGAGACCTTCGCCGAGAATGCCCCCCACGTCGCGTTCCTGGTGGACGGCTTCATCGCCGGACCGACGGCGGTGACGCTGTGCCGGCGCTATTTCCCCGGCCAGTTCCTCCACTATCACCGGGCCGGCCACGGGGCCGTCACCTCGCCCCAGTCCAGACGCGGCTACACCGCCTTCGTCCACCTCAAGATGGCGCGGCTGCAGGGAGCGTCGGGCATCCACACCGGCACCATGGGGTATGGCAAGATGGAGGGTGGACCCGAGGACCGGATGATCGCCTACATGCTGGAGCGCGACAGCGCCGACGGCCCCTTCTTCCACCAGGAGTGGCTGGGCCTCAAGGGGACGACGCCGATCATCTCCGGGGGCATGAACGCCCTGCGGCTGCCGGGACTGTTCGACAACCTGGGACACACCAACTTCATCCAGACCAGCGGCGGCGGCGCCTTCGGTCACAGGGACGGACCGGTGGCCGGCGCCCTGTCCCTGCGCCAGAGCCACGACGCCTGGCGCAAGGGGATCAACCTTCTCGAGTACGCCAGGGACCACCGGGAACTGGCGGGGGCCTTCGCCTCCTTCCCCCGTGACGCCGACCGCCTGTATCCGGGCTGGCGGACCGTCCTCCAGGTGGGAGCCTCTTGATGACCAGAGCCGGTCGCAACAGCCCATGCCCGTGCGGGAGTGGTAAGAAATACAAGAACTGCTGTCTCCCGCGGGATGAGGACCTGGCGCGCGCCGCCCATTCCGCTCCCCGGGAACGATCTGGGGCGGGGGCGGGGCCGGGGGTGGGGCCGGGGCCGGGGAAGATGGCGACCGATCTGTTTGCCGCGGCCGTGGCCCATCACCTGGCGGGGCGTCTGGACGAGGCCGTGGCGGGGTACGGACGGACGCTGGTCCTCAAGCCCGACTACGCCGAGGCGCACAGCAATCTGGGCTTTGCCCTCCAGACCCTGGGGCGCATCGCCGAGGCGGAGGCAAGCTGCCGCCGCGCCCTGGTCCTCAGGCCCGATTACGTCGAGGCGCACAGCAATCTGGGCAATGCCCTCCATGGTCTCGGCAGGCTGGAGGAGGCGGAGGCGAGCTATCGCCGTGCCCTGGCCCTCAAGCCGGGTCATGTCGAGGCGCTCGGCAACCTGGGAGTCGTTCTTCGTGACCTCGGGCGGCTCGTGGACGCGGAGGCAAGCCTTCGCCGTGCCCTGGCCCTCAAGCCCGATTACGCCGAGGCGCACAACACCCTTGGCGTCACCCTCAAGGGTCTTGGCCGATCGGAAGACGCGCTGGCAAGCCTTCGCCGCGCCGTGGCCCTCAGGCCCGAGTACGCCGAGGCGCAGGGCAACCTGGCCGCCATGCTTGCCGACCAGGGCCGGCTTGATGACGCGGAGGCAGGCTATCGCCGCGTCCTGGCCCTCAGGCCCGATCATGCCGAGGCGCACAACAACCTGGGCGTCATCCTCAAGGATCTCGGCCGGCCCGAGGAGGCCGTGGCAAGCCTTCGCCGCGCCGTGGCGCTGAAACCCGACTACGCCGAGGCGCACGGCAACCTGGCCGTGGCCCTTGTGGATCTCGGCCGGCTGGACGAGGCGGAGGCCACCTACCGTCGTGCCCTGGCGATCAATCCGGAGTACGCCGAGGCGCACAGCAATCTCGGCAATGCCCTCTTCGCTCAGGGCCGGATCGATGAGGCGATCACGCATCTGGAGCAGGCGGTCGAGGGCAGGCCGGACCTTGCGGATGCGCACCGGAACCTCCTGTCGATGCTCCTCTACCATCCCTCCCTGGACCAGGAGACGATTTTCGCCGCCCATCGTCGCTTTGAAACACTCCATGCCCGGCCCCACTACCCGAGCATCCAGCCCCATCGCAATGGTCGCGATCCGAAGCGTCGGCTGCGGATCGGCTATCTGTCGGCGGACTTCCGCGCCCACTCGGTCGCGCGCAACCTGTTGCCGATCCTCCGCAACCATGATCGGGCCCGATTCGAGCTTTATTGCTACGCGGAGGTGTTCCGACCGGACGACGTGACGGCGGCGTTCCAGTCCCTGGCCGACCGCTGGCGGGTCACGGTCGGCCAGAGCGACCAGCAGGTCGCGGCGCAGATTCGCGAGGACGGCATCGATATCCTGGTCTGTCTCGCCGCCCGATTCGAGAAGAACCGTCCCCTGGTGTGCGCATGGAGGCCGGCACCGATCCAGATCAGCTATCACGACGTCGCGACGAGCGGCCTCGAGGTGATGGACTACATCATTTCCGATCGTGTCCTGACCCCCAGAAACTCCAGCGAACGCTTCGCCGAGCGCCCGCTGTGCCTGCCCGGGTTCTATATCGGCGAGATCCCGCCCGGCATCCCGCCGGTCAGGCGCCGAAACGGTCCCATCGTGTTTGGCTGTCTCAACAACCCGGCCAAGATCACAGTTAATGTGATCAGTCTCTGGGCGAATATCCTGAACGACAATCCGAACAGCACCTTGCTCCTGAAGTACAGGAACTGGTACGATGGCACGGCACTGCGTGATAGGGTCATCGCGGAATTTGCGCGCTCCGGCATCGATGCCAGCAGACTCAATTTTTCATCCGCCGTTGACATATTGGACAAGCATCTCGACATCTACAATGAGATCGACATCGCCCTCGATCCATTTCCATTTTCCGGATCGACCACGACCTTCGAGGCCCTGATCATGGGGGTTCCCGTGATAACCATGCCGGGAGAGAACATGGTCAGCCGCTGGACGGCCGCAATGCTCACCAGTCTTGGCCTCACCGACCTGATCGCCGACACTCCGTGGGACTATCTTGACCGTGCGGGGCGGCTGGCCGAGGACGCCGACAGACGGAGCGACCTCCGCATCACCCTGCGCAATCGTGTCGCCCGCTCTTCCCTGTGCGACCACGTCGGCAAGACGCGCCACATCGAGCGCCTCTACCGCGCGACGTGGCGACGGTGGTGTGCGGAATCACGGTAACAGGGGCAAAAAACCGGGCAGGATCGCTGCGGCGGCCTGGACTGCCCACCTGGAACACCTGCATCACGGGCATGAAGGTGAACCCCGATCCGGTGACCATCGCCACCGAGGGAGCACTGTATTACCGACCTCAAAAATCTTCGCGCGCAGCGAAGATTTTTGAGGTCGGTAATACGACTCTTTTTGATTGCGGCTCCGCCGCGATAGGGGGATCGATCAAGGCGCACGGCTTCCTTGACGACATGGTCGTCGTCTCCGACGACGCCGGCCAGTTCAACGTCGGTGTCCATGCCCTGTGCTGGGTTCATGCCGAGCGCCTGATCCACAAGCTCGACGCCTTCACCGAGGCGGGTCAGGTGGCTGTGGGGAGGTGACCGTTTCTGGACGGATCGGCGGAGGCCGGTGAGGGCTGGAACCCTAAGCAGGATTCCCATGGCCATGCCACGCATGATAGACGATAGGCAGACTCATTATCGGCTGAAGGTCTTTCATGGTATCACGGCCCCAGGTTGCGGCGACTGCGGAGCAGACAAAGCCTCGCGCGCGGCGTTGGCGGACCGCCCCTGGCTGACGGTGGAGTGGCTGCCCAAGTACGCCCCGGAACTCAATGACATGAACGGGCGTGGCTCGACCTTAAGTCGCACTTCCTCGCACATATGACCTTCAGTGGTCCAGATGAGCTTGAGTATACCGTCCAGCAGGCTGTCCATGCGATGAACCTTGAACGCTCAGGTAAGCCACTGTGGCACAGCCAACGAATCGCTGCTTAAGCGGTGGGGATGGTTCGAAACGGCGGTATCCCCCCCGCGCGCGTCGTCAAGAACGCCAGGATTTTTGCGGTCGTTTGTCTTCCGATGGGGGAAAGCAGCCGTGGCCGCATCAACGTCTGGACAGGTCCTCGATATCCTGGTGGTTCTTCAGAAGGACGCCAAGGTAGGGTAGGTCGGCCAGATCGCCGTTCAGTCTGCCCGGCTCCGTGTCCGTGGCCAGCGCAAGGGCGCGCAGCCACACCAATAGTTCGCCAAGGGCCGGCCGCTTGCGCAGGTTGCGTTCCCGTAGCGCCAGGAAGCGGCGGATGGCGAGGGCAAGGAACTCGTCGCTCAGCGTCAGATACTGGCCTCGACGCCGTTCCACCGCCTTGCCGATCAGGGATTCATCGAAGACGATGTGGTGGTAGATGCAACGCCTCAGGAATGGCTCCGGCAGTCGGCGCTCGCTGTTGGATGTGATCACCACGACCGGGCGCTGGCGGCTCGGTGCCTGTACCTTTTGATTGAGTTCCGTGATGGTGAACTCCATCTTGTCCAGTTCCAGCAGCAGGTCGTTGGGAAAATCCCGTGGCGCCTTGTCGATTTCGTCGATCAGGAGGACACGCGGTGTTTCCGAGACCATGGCTTCCCACAGTGGGCGGTGTTCGACGTAGCGTGTCTTGTCCAACGCATCCAGGGGATCGCCGTCAACACTGCCCAGTGTCCGCGCCAGATGGGCGTCACGGAAATAGCGGATGGTGTCAAAGTGGTAGAGCAGGTCCGAGGCCTTGCTCTCCGACTTGACCTGGAAATGAATGACTGGTTCTATCCCGAGCTTGTAGGCGGCGTAATAGGCCGCCTGGGTCTTGCCGGTCCCCGGTTCGCCGGTGATCAGCAGCGGTTCGCCCAGAGCAACCGCCGCATTGAGGGCGGTGTCCATCTCGGCACCGGCCACGAACAGGCGGGCATCCGCCTTGAAGCTGGCATCCTGGTCCACGAACGGTCGGCGGAACAGAACGGACGAGTCGGCGGTGGGGCCTTCACGGCTGCCATCAATCAGATCAAAACGATAATCGGCCTCGGGCACGCAAGTGTTCTCCTACTATTTTTTTGGTTCACTGGGGCGCGTCCACGGCCTGTCGCCGAGATCCTTGAGCAGAGCCAATGCCCATTCATAACTGCCCCCGCTCATCTCCAGGATCTCATCAAGGATCCTCTCTCTCTGCTCGGCGGGGACAAATACTTCATGCCGCTTCAAGAACTTGCGCAAGTCATCCCTCGTGACCTCCGCAAGTTCTTCAAGAACCAGGAATGACCCGTCGGTGAGGGTTTCGTCAAGTTTGTCTTTTCGCAATGCGCCATCAAGAACATTCCTGCGAAATGTTTCCCGCTCGTCGAGTTCGAATGAAATACCCACCACCGCATGGGCCTGGCACTTCTTCAACTGGGGGCAAAGCTTCCTGTCAAGCCACTGCAGATAGGTATTGACCGCCGCCGGGTCCACCGAGCCGTTCTGTTGCAACGGTCGATGCCTGAGGTAGAGTAGTACCGAGTCCCCCGGCCGTGCAGACTTGCCAAGTTCGCGGATCTTATCGGGTATATATTCCAGGGATCCGCAGCCAAACGCGCCCAGGACCATTTCCTGGAACACCCGATTGTTGTCCGTCATGACATCCGGCCAGTCGACGCGGATCTCCACAAGATGAGAATTCGAAAGGGATTCCGGAAGCTCGTTCCTGAGACGCTCGTGGAAGATTTCCACCCCTTGTCCGGGCATCCCGTACCAGAGATATGCCAGAAAAGACGGCGCCTTGTCGCTCAGCATCAGTCTTACATCATAGGTAAGGCCTCCGAACTGCGGTCTTCTGTCGAACGTCAGCTGCCAGAATGGGTCCTTGAACTGGGGGAAGTCTCCCTTTGGCTTGTACAGCCAGCTGCCGTATTCCCGGTGCAGGACCGGTGTCATCCAGCGCAGGTCCTTGAAGCTCAGTCCCCGATCGTGGAGCTCCGCATACATGTGCGACAGGGCGGCATGTGGAGGGAACCCCCGAACATAAACGTCGTCCCAGAAATGCAGGGCCTGCTCCTGGGAGGCCGGGACAAAGGCGACGCTGCGATTGGTGACCACGGCCGGCACGGCCGTGCTGAGTCTCCGCCCAACCCCGAGCGCGCCGCCGACATCGCCCTGACAACAGTTGACGTAGGCCAGTCGCGGTGGGCTATCGGGCGCGCGACTCAACACGTGGGCCATGTCGCCTGCCGACACCGCCTTAGCGCCCCCCTGGCCATCCTCGAACAGGAGTTCGGACGCGTCCGCGGTGCCCCGCCCATGTCCGTAATAATAGACGAAGTGCGGCATAAGCGTCCGCACTGACGTCATGAAGTCCTCCCAGGTCCGAACGACATGAAATAGCTGATTGTCGGTGATCCCGAGCTTGTCTCTCAGCGCCTGCGCATGCCCATCCCCCCCGGTTGCGGAGATGGTCTTGGGCTCGGGTATCGCCACCAGCATGCGGGGCGCGAGTGGCAGCAGGGCGGCCGACTGGCTCCCTCGCGCCGAGAGTCCCACCGACCATCCCAGGGCGCAGGTGAACTCCTCATTCCGGGCCAGCAGCGCCCAGGGGAGCCGCATGACGTGTTCGCTCTGCGTCGTAACGCGGATATCGACATCGCCTTCCGACGGCAAGTCCCGCTCCAACTCGGGAGCCAGACCCAGCGTTGCGGCATAGAGGTGCTTGCCAAGCTGGTACTGGTTGCGTTCGCTCAAGGTCGCGACAAGGACCTTGGTATCGGCGGAGGCGATCCGCTCCACGATCTCGCCCAGCGTCCACTCCATGCCGTCCGGCGTGGCATCGGGAGCCAGACGGGGCATTTCCCGCAACGCTCCATCATTCGCCCGCCCACGATGGATGCGGCCGGAGAAGCGTCCCTTCTCCTCGACAATCTCGATGAATACGTTGATGCCGACCGTCAAGGTCGCCCCCCGGTGAGTCGTGGCGAGTCCCGGGAATAATAGCAGCCGAGGCGTGTTGGGCAAGGATTACCTACTGCCCTCGGACGGTCAAAATATTCTTCATCATGTCTCTCTTGGTGATATTCTAGCCGAAAACAGGCATGAAAGCGCGCAGGAGACCAGAATGAGCACCCTTCCCATCGTTGTCGCCCCGCCCGAGAGGGAAGCGGAGACGGCATTCGGCGGTACCCTTGGCACCTCCCTGATTCCGTCCGCCACACAGGAGGTCGACGTCGACCTGTTGCGGAAGTCCTTCTCCAACCTTACTGAGAAGTTTTCCCAGGTCCTGCAGGACATCAAGACCGTGGGCGACTTCCGCCTGACCACCGTGCAGTTCAACGTGGAGATTTCCTCCGAGGGCGGCGTTGCCTTGATCGGTTCGCTCAAGGCCGGGGTCAAGGGAGCCGTGACCCTGACCTTTTCCGTGTGAGGGGGACGAGACGTGAGCCAGGAGCGCTCCGGCAACTCGTTCCTTCTGGCGCCGTTCCTGGAAACCCTGGCATCCGACGGCATCCGCCCCACCCTGAACGATTACCGTCGCATCGCGCTGGTGCTCGGAACGGGTGGGGAGTGGTCCGTCGCACGCCTGCGGGCCGTCCTGATCACCATTCTCGTCCGTGATCGCAAGCTGCGGCCCGCATTCGAGCACCGCTTTGACGTCTTCTTCCCGCCAGGCCGCGAGGCGACTCTGGACGTGGTGGACGTGGCGCGGGCACTGGCCGACCTGCGAATGCTGGCCGAGAGGCCGGTCGTCGCGCCGGTCGACGCGTCGGCCGAGCCCGGGACCGTCGCGGCGGAAACCGGCACCGAGGCACCTGGACGGTGGCTGCGGTCTCCCCGCCGCCGCCGTTGGGTGTACGGCATCGGTCACGTGCTCGCCGTATTGATGGTGATGCTGATCGGCCCGGTGTCGGATGTGGAAAAGAGTGCGCCACGCGGTGCGATGCCCCCCGCTCCCGCCCGCGTCGAAGACAACGCGCCCGCCGCAGAGCCTCCGCCACCGCCCCCACCACCACAACAGCTACGCGAACGCTTGTACTCCGGCGTCCCCATTGTCAAGTCGGTGGAGGCGATCGATGACGGGCGTCCTGATCCGTTGCGCAATCCATGGCTGTGGGCGACGGCGGCCCTGCTGCTGGCCAACCTGCTGTACTGGTGGGGGGTCCGGGTGTGGAGCGGCGCGCCGAGGGGGAGAGTGCCCGATATTCCCGCCGACCGGCAGCAACCCTTCCGCGCCTCCGACGTCGGGGGTGCGCCAGAGGCGCGGCTCAACGCCGAAACCCTGGACGTGCTGGCGGATCTTGTCGGCCATGTCGACGTGACGGGAACGGGGCGGCGCATCGACGTGCCCGTCTCCATCCACGCCACCCTGGATCTGGGGGCCCCCTGCATCATCCACCAGCCCGGCCAGCGCCTGCGTCGGGTGATGGTGCTGGAGGACACCCGCTGTGGCCTGCTCGCCCTCAATCCGGTGGCACGCGAACTGGCCAGCGGGCTGGCGGCCCGGGGTATCGAGGTGGTGGCCGGTCAGTTCAACGGCGTCCCCGACCGGTTCCTGACCCCGGAACAGGAACTCAGGAACCTTGACGATTTCGAAGAGTCCAGCAACGACACCATTCTGCTGGTCTTCAGCGATGCCAAGGGACTGGACCCGCATCGCCATCGCCCCCTTCTGGAAGACCTTGCCCTGTGGCCCATGGCGGTATGGATGGAGCCGCGCGAGCCCCGTGCCTGGGATGACTCCACCACCCTTCCGGCGCGGGCGGGCCTGCCGGTTCACCCGGCGGATGGCCCCGGCCTGATCGCGGCCTTCCGCGGCCTGCTCTCCGAGCGGGGAGCCGCGGCACCGGCACTGGACACCATCCCGGCGTGGCGCGGCCTGCCCCTGCCGCCGCCCGATCAAGCCCGCCTGCCCGCCCATCTGGAGCGCGTGCTGGGCGATGCCCTGGGCTGGGCTCAGGCCTGCGCCATGGTTCCGCCGCCCCTGGGGCCTGGCCTGGCCGACGGCTTGCGCCGCGCGTTTCGCCCCGATCTGCCGGTCGAGCGCTATCAGCGGCTGCTCGCCCTGCCCGGCACCACCGTGACCTCCGACGGTGGCCTGCATTTTACCCTCCCGGTCCTCAGTGCCCTGCGCCAGGGCTTTGCCCTGCGCCATACCCCCGAGGCTCAGAAAAAAATCCTCGCCTTCCTTCTCGAGGCGCTGGAGCGGGCCGAGCCCCGTGACGCGGAGGAGAACACGGCCCGCCATCAGATCTGGCGCTGGAAACGAGCCCGCCTGCTCCTCGAGATGCGACCGGCCGAGGCCCTGCGCGAACTCGGCCGCCTGGCCAGGGGCGGGCTGGAGCGGGCGATCCGCGCGGACCTGGCTCAGGTGGCCCATCGCGGCGACAACCACTCGACACGGCTGCCGTTGCTGGCAAAGCTCGATCGACTCGACGAGAGACGCCTTTTCTGGCTGCAGGGACGGCGCGGCAGGGCGGTCAGTCCGCGCCAATGGGTGATGGGAACGGCCCTGGGCACCGCGCTGCTCGCAACCGGCGGCTGGAGCGGGTGGACCCACTGGCAGGCCAATCAGGCGCCTCTCCACGTTCAGGTCGACTCCCTCGATGGCACCGAGTTCGTGGCGAGCCTGGATGGGGGCGATGACGCCCCCCTCATCGAAGGGATCACGCAATCAAGCTCGTATACTGTGAGCAGGGAAAAATCCTATCGGCTGAACATGGTGTCCAAGGGGGGCTGGTCGTCACATGACATCGATGTCGGCACATCCAGTCTTCGGATCGGCGTGGCCGCCGGCGAGATGCGTCGGCCATGTCACGAATCCAAGCCCTTCGTCATCGACCTTTGTCCCGGTGGCGAGAACGATCAGGCGTCGTACAGCGCACCGAGCTGGGGGGAGTCCCTGGGACCGGACGCACCACCGAATTATTACACCAGTATCGCCTTCGTCCACCCTGACCAGGGCCAGGTCCGCGAGCTTCTGTTGGCCACCGGTTCGGCGGATATCGTGGTGACTACGGATCAGAGCCCAATTACTGACCCGGATAAACTGCGTCTGATTTTTCCATGGCCGAACATTGCACGGGTCATCGTCCCCCCCATCAAGGACTCCACGTTCCCCTCTCGTCTCGCCGCACTGCTGGCGCCGGGAGAACACGCCGTGGTCACGGACGAGGAAGTCCAGTCGCAGGTTCCCGACATGACTGTCTGGCTGCCATCCGCTCCCAGGCCCCTGGTGCGTCCGGTCACCGGAACGGGTACGGTCCAGATGGTAGTCAACGCCCTGCCGGGGACCACCATTCAGGCCACCTTCCGCCAGGGTGACGAAACCAGGGTCCACGAGCTTCCCGCACTCCAACTCGTGACCATCCCGCTCGGGAAAGGACAGTGGACAGTGGAGTTCAGGGGTGTGGATGAGCCCGATGCCGAGGAAGAACCAGTGACCGGGGCTATTGATGTCCAGGCGGGGAAAACGACCGTCGTGGCCGCAACCGTTTATCTCGCCCCTTCTACGGTCAGAAGATATGTCTGGAATGGGGACGACAACGCCATTGCCAAGGTGGCTTCCTTGAAAAGGGTTCTGGAGGCCGTAGAGTCTGCCAAAGCTTCATCGACCACGTTGCGGGACATCTACGATATCCCGTCGTTGCCGGCGGTGAGGCCAAATGTAGTGATCACACAAGCCCTACGCATTCCCGCCATTTACTATCAACAGAATCTTGCCCTGTTTCAGGCGGAAAAGGGCAACGATTGGCCAAAGGCGCGCGAGGCAATCACCGCGCTCCGTCAGTATGACTTGAAAGCCATCTCCGAAGACCCACACCTGGACCTCCACGACCGTCTGGCCGAGACGCGCATCGCGGCTGCCCAGGGAGACGTGGCGGCGGCGAACAAGGCACTGAAGGCGGCCCTCGACACAGCGGAAAAAATCAAAGCTGGCAAATCCACAAAGTCGGCGAAGACTAAGAAGTCCTCGAAGATACGGACGACACCTCTCCTCTCGGTGACAGACTATGAGACCAGCCTTCTCAACGAGGCAGAGGCCGCCGTGGCGGCACTGGTCCAACGGACGGTCCCAGCGAGCCCGGATATAGCGTCGGGCACCAGTGTTGCACGAGCTGAGGCGACACAACAGGTCGAACCGACGGTCCCAGCGAGCCCGTCGGTGGCGCCGGGCACCAGTGATACACGAACCGTCGCAACATTGGTCGTAACGACAGTCCCAGCGAGCCCGTCAATAACGTCGGGCACCAGTGGGGCGAAACAGCTTGCGAAAGACTGTGCCTACTGTCCGGAAATGGTCGCGGTGCCCGGCGGCGAATTCATGATGGGATCGCCGAAGGATGAACCTGACCGACGCCCCGATGAGGGGCCCCAGCACAAGGTTACGGTGCTGCCATTCGCCATTGGCAAGTACGAGGTGACGTTCGCGGAATGGGATGCCTGCGTGGCGGATGGCGGCTGCAATGGCTATCGGCCGGAAGACAGGGGATGGGGTCGCGATCGGCGGCCGGTGATCAATGTAAGCTGGGACGACGCCCAGGCCTATGCTCAGTGGCTCTCGCGAAAGACGGGGCACGTCTATCGCCTGCCGAGTGAGGCGGAGTGGGAATATGCCGCGCGGGCGGGCACGACGACACCGTTTCATTTTGGCCAAACCATCAGCACGGATCAGGCCAACTACGATGGAAATTATTCGTATGGGATCGGCATCAAGGGAGAGTATCGGAGACAGACGGTGCCGGTGGGCCGTTTTCCGGCCAATGCCTTCGGTCTATATGACATCCACGGCAATGTGCGGGAATGGGTGGGGGACGGCTGGCACAGCACTTATGACGGGGCTCCTGTCGATGGCGGTGTTTGGAGAATTATTGTTAGTTTTGAGCGTGTCGTTCGCGGCGGCTCCTGGAACTACCTTCCCGGGAGCCTAAGGTCAGCCATGCGCGACTGGGTCGACACCGGCACCCGGATCAGCAATCTCGGCTTCCGCATTGCCAGGACGCTTTGACGTCCTGCCTCTTTCCCCCATGGTGGAGCGGCCCCCCCCCCCCAGTTTCCCGCCCGCTTCCGCTTTCCCTTGCGCCGGATCGTGAGCCTGTAAAGAATGGCGGTCCGTTCGAGAAGGGACGCTGCATGACCGTTTCCTCCATTCACTCAACTGCCACGGAAACCCTGTCGGAATTGGCCGACTCATATCTGGCCGACGGGCGTCCATGGGTCGTGGCATATTCCGGAGGCAAGGACTCGACGCTGGTCCTGCAGCTTGTCTTTCAGATGCTGATCGCGTTGGGGGAAAAGGCGATCAAGCCGGTCCATGTGGTGTCGTCGGATACCGGCGTCGAGCCCCCCAACGTGGCGGCGCATGTGGAGGCGGTCCTGGCGGCGGTGCGCGAGGATGCACGGCGCAGGGGCCTGCAGGTAATTTTCCCGCGGCGACTACGTTCTCGGCACGGCGGCGTGGCGGGGGATCATGAATGCGTCGGCCAAGGCCGCAAACGTCACCGAATGCTCCGTCCGGATCGAGTTGGGCACGCCGGAGGCCGTGACCTTCGTCGCCGAGCGGACGTGGACCTTTTCCGGCGGCAAGTTCGTTGAGGAACTGTCCGTTACCACCGAGGGTCGCGACTTCCGGCGGGACTCCGCCGAGGAACGGCTGGCGGACCTGTTGCCACGGGAACTGGTGCCGTTCTTCTTCTTTGACGGCGAGGAGCTGCAATTCTCAAGGCAACCCTTGGCGCCGACGCTCAGAAGCGGGACGCCCTGCGCCGGGAGATGGACGAAGCCACCGAACAAGCCGCCGCCAAGAAGAGACTGATGGAGGCGATGCGGGCCGCCGGATCGTTTACCAGTTCCGACCGGCTTGATGCCGATATTGCGAGTCTGAAGACGGAACTGGAGAGCGAACTTAATGACTTGGCCCATGCATTGGCGACCGACGCGCCGATCCTGGCCAGTCCGGGGCTGGTTCGGTCGGCGCTGGCACCACTGGAGGAACTCATCGATCGCAAGACCAGAAGTGCCAGGTCCGTCTTCGATCACCTGTTCAAGGTCCTGCCTGAACGACTGTTCGACGAACCGCCGCAGCCAAAAGTTCACCCCACGGAGGAACAGCGTCGTTTCTACATCAACAAGCTCCACCGTATTCTCGATTCCTTCGCGGTCGAGGACCAGGGGGCACCACCCCTGCTGGCCTCGCTGGATCCGGCACGGGCGCGACGGCTGCGCGAACGCTTCCTCGGGCTGGACACAAGCCTCGCGATTCTGCGACAGGACCGCGCCCGTCGTCTGAAGGAGGTCAGCCGCAAGCGGCAAAAACTGGAGGAAATGAAGGCCCAGCGCCGAGAGATTGAATTCGGATCGGCGGAGCAGGTGGAAAGGTATCGCCGGATAGAAGGTGACCACGACAAACTGACAATAAAGACCGGCCACCTGGAAAAAGATATGGAACAGATTGATAGGAAGATCGCCGAAACAAACCGCAAGGAAACGGAGGCCAATGGTCGGCTGAAGTCTCTTGAATGTCAGAACAATGTTGCAAGCAACAACAGAACGCTCCAGATAGCCATAAGCATTCGCGAGTCTTTCGTTGATTACAAAGTTCGCAACCGCGAGGCCCGCCGAGGGCGTAATTACTCACCCCCCGTTCCGGGGGTGGTGTTGTTGCGGCTTGGTTTCAGCGATGTAGGCGGCCGGTGCGGGATGCCAGTACGCTGCCCGGCGCCTTGAGACGCGAGAGCAATGACAGGAGACGGCGGTGGGTCGGTCAGCCGGAGGCGAAAAACATCTCGCCGGCCAGAGTCTTTCTGACCGCTTCGCTGGCGGACAGGCCGAGGCGTTTCCCGGTATCGATGACCGAGCGGACGTCGGCGAAGAACTCCATCCCCCAGTCGGACCGGAAACAGTTGGTGACCTTGCGGAAAATCACCGACGGACGCAGTGCCCGTTCGCTGCCGTTGTTGGTGGGCGGGACATCCCGGTTGGTGACGAACACGAAGAAATGCGGCCGGAACTTCTTGCATTGCCGTTGAAGGTCGCGCCCCGCGTCGGTCGAAGGCGTCAGCTTCAGGGCCGCGTCAAGGCGCCGGTCGAGATCGCTCCGGTGCTGCCTGAGCGTGCTGTCCTTGAGATCGGGGCGCCGATGGCCGATACCGATGGCACGCAGCAACACCCGTTTGAAGATCGGCGCAAAGATCGTGTCGCCGGCATCGATCGCGTACTGGACATCGCGGAGCTGGTGCGCCAGGCAGACCTGCCACTCCTTGCCCCAGTTTCGTTGGGCGCCCAGGCGATCGGACACCCAGAAATCCGGGCGAACCTCGCCGAGAAACTCGGCCGGCACGTCCTTGCCGCGACCTTTGCGGATGATGTGGACGCAGGCCTCGCCGCTGTATTACTGATCTCAAAAATCTTTGCGCGCGGCGATCATTTTTGAGATCAGTAATACGAATCTTTTTGGTTGCGGCTCCGCCGCTTTATGGAACACCCACTGCCACCAGTTCTGTTTCCTGATCCGGGCCGTGGTTTCGTCGCTGCAGATGATCGTGCTGGAGAGAAGTCTGGCCTTGATTCCCTTGACCTGTTCCGCAAAGGCGACGCGGGCGCGGGCGAACAGGTTGCTCAAGGCCCCTTCGCTGATCGGCAGTCCGAACACTTCCTCAAACAGACCAGACAGCCGTTCATAGCTGATCGCAATGCCCAGGCTGACCACCGACGCGCCATAGGGCGATCCGGGCTCAAGTCCTTCGTCCACCGGCGCCAGGAACGCCTTTCGGCAGCACGGACACACCCCGCCATGGCGCCGCACCTGCGTGATCACCGGCTTGACCGGTGGAATTTCAATCCGATCATAGACCTGCTGAACGGCCTGGTCGTCCTCGGTGAGCGCTGATGAACAGTGCGGACAGGCGTGCGCCACCGCCTCGACGACTTGGTCCGGATTCTCTGCAAGCGGGCGTCCCACCCCCGGATGGCAGGCTTTGGTCCGCTTCTTGCCGCCACCGTTGGCCGCACTCGCCTTTTGCCCGCGTGAGGGCGGCATGCTTGAGTTTTGCGGCGTCTTCGCAGGCTGCCCAAGCTTCTTTTGCAACTCCGCCACTTGCGCCTTCAACGCCTCATTCTCCGCCCACAGCCTGGCAAGCAGGGCGTCCTTTTCAGAAACCGAAAGGGCGATGAAATTTGGCGTAGGACTCATTGCAACGTTAGAGTCGACCCAACCCGTTCACGTCAAGGTAAATTTTTATACCGCGCGGCCGCCGCTCCGCACCCAGCCCGTTGCTCCTTGCGCCTCACCCCAGGTGAGCAATTACCGCAAGTCCACGTTTGCAAAAGCACTCATCGACGAGATCCAGGAATTCTGCACTATACAGAGTTTTAGGATGGGCACCCGCTCACGTTTTCGCGCCGGAGGAAGGAGTTGCGCGGGCCTTTTTGGCTCGCATCTTCTTTTCGAAGGTGGCCAGGGCGCGGTTGACCTTGGAGGCCAAAGCGCTGGGATCACCCTGACCGGTGGTAGCCATGTAAAGAGCCATGGACAGTTTCTCGACCAGTTCCATGTCGCGGGGACTGACCGCGTTGAAATCGTTCCCCATGTCATTCAGCCGACCATCCAGCCTGAACGCCAACTCGCCGATTGAAGCCTGCATGGCGGAGTTGATGCGGCGGCGGTACTCGTCAAGGGCCGTCTTGAGGTCGTCGAACGGAGTCAGCGGATCAATACCGGTCCGTAGGGCATCCTTGAGTCGTCTCTGCTGAAAGACGATTTGAAACGCCAGTTTGTCGATCATCTCGACGTTCATGCGTTCCAAGGTGGCGTCAATGACCTTCTGAAAGGATTCCGGCGTGATCGTTCGTTTCTGCGCCTTCAGCTTCAAGGTATTCGGCACGACGAAAACGGGAATTTCTGGTTCACCTTCTTCGGGTCGCGCCTTGCTTCGGCGGTCCGGGCCGATATAGGTGCTGGTTGCGACGAACGGCTGGCGCCGATCGACGAGGGATTCGATGCGGTCGATGAGGGACTTGGCGGAGAACGGACGGACCACGATGTGATCGGCGCCGCTGTTGATGAATTTGCCAAGGTCGGCGGTGTCTTCCTGCTCGATCGACAGGATGACCGAGATGAACGGATTGCGACCCTTGTGGCTGAAACGCAATTTGCGCACCAGGTCGCAGGCATCCCCGCCCTCGACCCGGGAGTTGATCACGATGACATCGATGTCCAGGTTGACGAAGCCATCCTTGACTCGGCCAAGGCTGGGAAGGGCGATGATGCTGCCGAACCCCTCGCCGGACAGCGTATCGCGGATAACCTCGCGAAGCTGAGGATTGCTCTCGATCAGCAGGATGCGAACCAGCTTCCGGGCCTGTGGATCGAGTTGACGGGGCGGCGGCATGGCCACCTTTGCCTTCTCGGTTCCCCGAGCGGCGGCGGTGGAGTAGTGCCCGGACGTCCACGCCACCGCCTCGGTCCGGCTGATATCGATCCGCGGCCCGGGCGGAGCGTTGATGGGAGTGCCCTCCCGCTCCGGCCTGTTGGATGGCGTGGCCTGACCAGGGGGTTCGGGCGGAGGAGCCGCCTTCAGGAACTTGCCGATCTGAGCGGCGAGCATGGCCGTCACGTCCTGGGGCAGCGCGCATGTATTCAGGCGCTGACCAAGATCGCGCAGGGTTCGGTCGTGGACGGCCGGGTCGTTGGCGTCACCTTCCGGTAGAAGGTCGGTAATCGACCGGATGCCGTCGAGGCGCGACAGCAGCTCCCGCAGAATATCCCCCTGAAACCGTCCCCAGAGGGGGGTGCTGGTGATGTCGAGAAGAAATCCCAGGCCGGCGACACCGCTCGGAAGATCGCGCAGGACCAGATCCAGAGATTTCTTGAAGGAAAGGTGCTCGCCGTTGGCGCCGAACGACCGACGCACCTGGCCGATCAGGGCCTCGCTCATCGCGCCACCGCCCCACAGGCCGGCCGGGGCGCACAGCGTGGTCACAAGCGTCAGGACGGCGGCCCGGTCGGCGCTGCCGTCGCGAGAAAGGTGACGTCCACGCCGGAGGGTGCGGACGACCCGATCCAGCAGCACGGCCCTGGTCTCGGGCAGGCCCTGGAGGTTCACGGCGATGTTGAGCCGCTCCGCCAGCGGAGAGGTTCCCCGGGGCTCTATCCATTGTCCCGTCGCAAGCTGGCACAGGCTCAGCGTGGCGTCGCCCAGATCCGACCGAGTCCCCACGAGATCGCGAACAACAGCGGTCACGTCCAGTATTTCGGCGAGCACGCCGTCGATCACCACGCGTCCCTCGTTGCCACAGCCTGGACCAAACAGGCCAAGGATCAGCCCCACCTTGGCATGCAGATCCGGCGCCCGGCCAAGGTAGGCGGCGAGTACGCCACTGACGCGAATGTCCATTTCTTCGGGCGGACCGCCCTCGACCATCTTCGCCAGCAAGGCGTCCATGCCGTTCTGGGCGAGCGTCGCGAGACCTGCCGTCGTGTCGGCACTTAGGGCCCGCTCACGGACGTGCGTAAAAAACGAAAGCAGAGCCGCCGCCCGTTCATCCTCCGTGCATCCCACCGCTCCGGCTTGAACGCGGGCGACCCGTCGGATGAACTGCCTGAGCGTGCGTTCCTCGCGGTTCAGTTCGCGAAGGCGCTCGTTGTCGTGCAGAAGCTCAAGAAACGTCAGTTCCTTCGGCGCCAGATAGTCACGAAAGATCCGACTGCCCGTCAGTCGCGCGGAGGCATGGTAGAAATCGGACAGAGCCGAACATACCCGGCCGGAGGCCTCCAGTTCAGCAGCCGGTTCAGCATCCTGACGAGCGACCGGAGATTGAAATACCGTGGATGACCGACCTCTTTCCCGCTCCGAGAACACGCGCACTGTATCACTCTGACCGGCTCGCACGACGGCGTGCGCGCGCGCGACAGCCTTGTCCTCACGATCGAAAACACCGTCAACGAACCACGGACCATCGTCGGAGACGTGAACTTCGTAATCACCCTCGGCCATGGCGCACTCCCATGCCACGGATATTAGCAGGAGAAGGGGTGTTGACAAGATTCTTCGACGTTTCAGGTGGAAACGAGTGCCGAGAATCGGGAGCACATGCACGGAGGCGGAGGAGTTCCAGCCAACTCGGTGGCCGATTGTGGCGGATCGCAGAACCATCTGTAAAGGTTGGCCTTTCGGCCACCGCCTACGGCGGCTTCGGCCTTGACAGAGGACTCTGCGATCCGATTTGTTGGCCACCAGACGTTGGACGGCGGGCTCTGAAACCCTCCACCCGATTCCACTGCAAACGTCGAGGAGGCGCAAAATCCACCCCCCATGAGATCACCAACCAGACCCGTCCGGAGACCATCACGACCCGGCCGCCATCAAATCGGAATGGTGGCCGGCATCCGATCGGGATGCATGGTCGGGATCGTCAGAGTACGCAATCACGTTACATCGTACCGACGGACGTTCCAAGCAAAACCGGGTGTCGTGGTGACCTTGTTGTTTCCGCCCTGCTGCCAGGTCACGGTGCCGTTGGCGTTTCTCTTGATGCATTTCCACTCCACCAAGGTGTTCGCCGGCAGGTTCTGGACCACGCCGGTCCACTTGGGAGTGGATGGGCCGGGGTTCGGTAGCTTGTCGTAGATGTAGGCCCAGTAGACGCTTGGCGAAAGGTCGATGCCTTTGGCGGGATTCCAGTTGCCCAGTTCCGGCGTGTTGCCGACCACCCGGATGGATTCGCCCGGAATGGTCCAGCCGTTGTCGCATGCGAAGTTCACGGCCGCGGAGGGCTTGGCGGTTCCAAGGGAAACCGTGACGGTATGAGGCACCGCCACGTTCATGCCCTGGATCGGCACCTCGATGAGGTTGTGTCCGGCGGTGCGCCAGGTGCCGCTGGCCACCGTCCTGCCGTCGACGGTGACCTGGGCGGCGGGAGAGCCGGGCAGCACGATCTGAACAAGCACATCGCGCGACGCCGGAGCGCTGGGATAGGTGCCTGATGCGGCATTGATCGTCACCGTCACGACACCGTTGCTCAGCCGCTGTTCGATCCGCGTGGTGCGTTTGCCATCGTAGACTGGCTTGCCCTTGGCGTCGAAATGAACGGTTTCACCGTCGTCTTCGATGAGATCGAAGGCGGAAGGCGCGGCATCCGCGAACACCCGAACCTTCAGGTCCGTGCGCTGACCGCCGTTCTTCAGGTGATTGAAGACGTCCTTCGTTTGCTCATCCACCGGCATCATCGGAATGATCGCTCCGGCCCGGGCGAATACCGGCAGCCGGAAAACGCCGTCCACGTAGTTGGGGAAATTCCTGATCCAGCGACCGCTGCTTCCCGGGAACCATTCGTTGGTATGCCAGTTCACCCAGGCGCCCTGGGGCAGGTAGACGTCGCGCTGGTATTCACCATGGCTGGCGACAACCCCGACCAGCAGATCCTTGCCGACCATCTTCTCGTGCCCGATGTTCCTGACCTCGCTATCGTTCTCGAAATGATAGACGAGCGGCCCGATCACCGGCTCGCCCTCCGTATGGGCGCGATGGGCCAGCGTGTAGTAATAGGGGACGAGTTCGTAGCGTTGCCGCAGGTTGGCCAGGTTGGAGGCCTTGCTGCCGACAAGGTTGGGCGAAGTTTCATAGCGCAGTCTGGTCTGGAAGCTGTTGTCGGTATGCGGCCGCACCGGCACATCGAACCAGGCCCCGTTGGCGAACCACTGAGTAAAAAGCTCATCCTGGTATTGAAGTTTGCCGGAATGATTCTCGTTGTAGGGCATGCCCTCGCGACGGAACCCGCCGATGTCGGAGCCGTAATAGTCGATTCCGGACATCGACATGTGCATCTGGGCATTCTGGTGGCTGGCGAGGAGTTGCAAATTGGAGCCGATATCTCCCGACCACATCGCCGCCCCCCACCGTTGCGTTCCCGAGGTGCCGGATCGGGTGACGATGAACGGCCGGCGGTTCACCATGCTGTTCTTGCGGACGTAGCCATCGTAGATGGAACGGTTCCAGAGGAAGTTGTAGATGTTGTGGATGTCACCGTGCTGGTGGGACGGCTCGGCCTTGTAGCAGGCGTTGCCGTCGTACTTCTCCGGCTCGCCCAGGTCGGTCCAGTGGCCGAGCACGCCCTTCTGCACCATATTGGGGAAGCGGCGGTTGTCGTGGATCCACTGCCCGGTATAGGGGTTCGACCAGTCGAGCATGCCGGCGGAGCCGAACCACTCGTTCAGCGTCACCGGGTCGTAGGCATTGGTGTTGCAGACGTTGGCGCTGGTCCGCTGGAACGCGAAGGGAGTGCCGACGTCGGTCTGGATGGTGCCGTAGGTGTTGGTATTCTTGCTGACGTAAGATTCCTCGATGGTGACAAAGCCGACATGATCGGCCGCGAACGCGCTGATCTGCCCCTGAGGGTCGGCGAAATTCGCCGTATCCCAGTCGAGCCGGCCCATGGCGCTGTTGGCATCTTTCTCCTTGACACCCCCGAACCATTGCAGGTCGAAGACGAAACCGTCGACCGGGAAATTGTCCTGGCGCAGGCCGTCACGCAGTTTCTTCACCTGGTCGAAATTCTTGTAGCCGAACTCCGAGACCCACAGGCCGAATGCCTTGCGCGGCGGCACCGGCGGGCGTCCGACCAGATCCAGGTATCGTGAGCGCAGATCGGCAAGCGCCGACTTTTTGCTGTCGGAGCGCGGCCCGCTGAAGACGTAGAAGCGGACCTGATCGCCCCAGGTTCGAACGGTCCAGGGATCGCTCTGAAAGTCCCACTGCTGCTTGTAGACGCTATCGAGGAACAATGCGTAGGCGTGGGAGGATCCCAGGGCGTAAAGAATGGGGAACTGGACGTTGCCGACCATGCCGGCGTTGCCGAATCCCATGAAGCCGTTACCGTGGGACTGGGCCTGTCCGGCGGGCTGTGCCTCGCGGACCTTGTGGGCGATCCAGTCGCCGTCGGCCGAACCAAGCGTCTTGAACTGCTGGCCGAGACCATAGACGTTCCGGCTTCCCTCGCGCGACAGTGACAGTCCTTTCCAGTCCTGGGCAAGGTCGGCCGGACATACGCGGGTCAGGGTGACGTTGCGCACCTTGTCGGTGAGGAGGACGCAAAGGGTGCCGGAGTCGACCGCGGCCTTCAATTCGCCGGTCTCCACCCCGTTGGCCGACAGGATCGGCGAACTGGCGCCAGGATAGTCGGTCTTGTCCACCATCGGCGACACGGCAAGCGGGACGTTGGTCCCCGGTCCGCTTCCGTTCGCCGAGTATTCGAAGTGCATCAAGTTCTCATCAAGGACCTCGACGATCAGATAGGATGACCCGGCCGTGAACTTGGTCCGGACGGGATCCGCCATGGCCGTCCCGGTTAGCCCGACGACGGCGGACATGGTTGCCAGGATTAGAGTTCTCATCACGATTTCCCCCTGTTTTCCGCGGCGCACGACCTGCCCCTGCAGCCGCGATCGGTGAAGCTTGTTCCATGCACGGCGTGAGAAGAGACCCTCACGGCGCGGCAAATCCGGGAGCGTCCCAGTCGGCCCCGTCGCCGGAGCGGCTTTTGGCGGGCGCGGTCCGGCGTCGTATCCACGCCGTCACGAACAGGGCTTCGGTCGTGGTCAGACCGAGGGGCCCCAGGCGCGCCTCGGTCGAGGTCGACTCCCCGCAAAGGTCCGCTCCCGAAAGCAGCACCCCGGCGACACCGGCCAGAGCGGCAAGGTCCGCCGCTTCGCCATCCACCAGCACGACGCGCGGCGAGGCCTCCTGCACGATATGCAACCGGCGCCCGGCGACGGCGGCCCGAACCTCCGCCGCCCGCGCCTGGTCCAGAATCAACAGTTCCTCCATCATTCTTCCTCCGGACGGACTGTCGGATCCCGGTCATGCCATCGCCGCAGCGGGGACGGGGGCAAGACCGAGGTGCGCCCGGGTGAAATCGCACATGGCCCAGTCGTTGGCTCGCATGATGCAGTCGACGCCACCGCCGGGGGCGCACGGCTGGCAATTGCCGTTCGGCGCTCCATGCACGCCATACGCACCATCGCAGGTGCAGCCGCTTTTCGCGTATTCGTCGGCCGCGCCGAAGATGTGGCAGGTTTCGTGGGCGAAGACACGGTCGATGTTTTCGGCGCCCCAGCCGTCGTTGTCGTAATGCATGACCAGCCGTGGCCCGCCCAGACCGGCATAGGCGAAGTGCCGCAGCCGGTAGCGGGTGAAGAACGCGCAGAAGGCCCTCTCCGCCTGCACATCGGCCATGAGTCTGCGGAGGTGGTCCCTCACGCCGCCAAGGCCGGGGCCGACGTTCAGGCGTGCGAGCGCCGCATCCCGCCACGGGGCCTCGAGGGCCTCGTAAGAACTCCCCGCCGCGGTGTCGGGCACATCGACGGCAATGGCTTCGATGCGCGGCACCCAGGTCACGTCGCGGGCCAGGCTCTGGGCGGCAAGCCAGCTCAGACCGTGCTGAACCTCGGAGGTGATTTTGAGCTTGTGCTCATCGGTCAGGGTCAGGGCCGGCCCAGGACCGGACACCAGAATCAGGGCGACCGCGATCCGCCCCGCGAGGCGGTCGCTGAAACCACCCGATGCCGCCCCGACGTCGTCCCGGATCGTTGCCGGCGGTTGTGGCCCTCCGGCCCCCGGTGCTTCCCAGTCGCGGCCGCCGTGGGCTCGCCCGCGTTTGGCGGCCAGGAACTCGGGCGAATTGCGGTAGGCATAGGCCATGCCGCCCAATCGCTCGGAAAGGGTTTCCTCTCCCGCCGGTTCATGACTTTCGCTGGCCATCGCCCTCGTCATCAACAACGGCCCGGGCTTTCCCAGCGCAATCCGTGTTCGCCCACCATAGTCATGCAGCACGGGAAACGCTTCCCCTCCGCTCATCCCCACAGGCGGCACGAGAAACTCATCGACAGCGATATCACCAGCCATGCGTCATATCCTGGACATCGTACATAAGACCGTGTTCACGCTACCATTGTATAGCATGCCATGCAATGGCATTGTATGGTATGCATATGCCATGCGGTTACCCATCCTATGATCAATGTCGGCCGACACGACAGGCGGCGCTCGCACAGCGGTCACGGGCCGTGTCGTAGAACTGGTACTCAGGACAAAAGACAGCGCCATGATTACAAAAACCGAATTCAACGCCCTGCTCCAGGAATTCATGACGCAGCAGGACACCACGCCGCACGACCGGCACCGCCGCGCGGAGATCGCCAGGAGACTCTTGCCGACTGCCGAAGCCATCCTTGAGGCAACCCATGGCTCTGGTCAGGGTCAGACCCTTTTGGCTGGGCTATCCGAGCTTGTGCCGTTGCTCGCAACGGCCATGCACGAGTGGGGGGAGATCCAGGCCGGCCATGACCTGCCCTCGGCAAGCCCCGCGGCCAAAGCGGAGCACGCGGAGAACGAGTGGTGTTGCGACCCGTGGTGTTCGGATAAGGGGGGAACGGTGCGAAACGGCGGTGCAGACACTATACTGCTGATGGTGTGGACGGCCCCAACCAAACGGCATCAAAGTGCCAGAACGTGGTCGTCGCAGTGACGCCACACAAAGGAGGGGCCGCCCATGGACAAGATTAGCACAATCGGTCTGGATCTCGCCAAGAACGTCTTTCAGGTTCACGGCATCGATGAGGTTGGGCACGTGGTAGTGCGTCGGCAGTTGCGGCGCGTCGAGGTGACCAAACAAGCCCTATGTGAAGCCGGGCAAGAAGAATGATGCCACCGATGCCGCGGCGATCTGTGAAACGGTCGGGCGTCCGCACATTGCTGGTGATCGGTGCGACGGGAGCGATTCGCTATGCCAACACAAATTTACCAGGCCAGACTCGGCACGAATCGACGCTCAGACGGAGCCGCGCGGTGTCGGCCTGGAAAGCCTGGACGAAGGCTTCCTGTACGGCCGTTTCGACGGCGCGGGGGGAGCGGGCTCGGCGCACCTCGGTGATGGCCGCGTCCCCGCTCAGGCCGCGGGTTCGCAGGAGACAGGCCGCCACCATGCCCGAGCGCCCAACACCCCCGAGACAGTGCACCAGGACGTGCGCGTTTTCGTGCAGGCGAGCTTCGATCCAGGTGACGAGCGTGCGCACGTCGTCCGGCTCGCCGACACCCTGGTCGGGGATGGGCAGCCAGTGCAATCCGAGGCCGGCAGCCTGGTACGCGGCGCGCAGGCCGGGCACCCCGTAATCCTGAAGCTCATCCGCCGTCACCAGCATCACCACGTCGGTGATGCCGGTCCGGATCAGGCTGGCCAGGTCCGCCTCCAGCGATCGCCCGAGATCGCGACGGCCCGGCAGGATGCTGAGGCCAAGGCGTCCCGGCGCCACCAGGCCATCGGCGATCCAGTCTACCCGCAGTGGGCCAACGCGTTCAAAGTGGGCGACGATGCGCTCGGCACACAGGCCGGCGGTGGCCAGCGCCCAGCGCTTCTGGAGGTCGCTTGATTCATCGAAGGACAAGGTGTGCACCGCATAGCGCATCGTCCCCACCAGGACCTGCAGCGGATCACGGTCGAAACGGACGATGGCGGGATAATACGAGCGGAGATGGCGCACGGTCGCCCACGCCCGCTCCAGCCTTGGCGACGACAGGCCAAGGTCCGGCCAGTCGGGCAGCGGCGCCGCCAGGTCCTCCACCGCCACCAGGTGCCGGCTCATGGCCACGGCCTCCCCCAGTTCGGGCGGCTCGATATCCGTCATGATGTAGAGGACGTCGTTCTCCAGCTTGATCAGGTCCATCAGGGCATGGGTCCGCCGGGTGTGGAAGAAGTCGATCAGCCACACGTTGCCGCCGCCGTCGACGATGATGTTGGCGCCGTTCAAGTCCCCATGCACATGGGAGAAGTGGGTGCCGTCCGATCCCCGCTCCGCCAGCCGCGCCAGGTCCCGCTCATAGAACAGGCAGGGGTTGGCGACCGTGATGCCGTCACCCAGGGTCAGCGTCTCCCCGTCGGCGGGGGTGCCGGTCAGGGCCTCGACCCGCGCCCGCACGCCCGGCGCCCACCTGGCCTCGAAGCCATAGAGGGTCAAAAGGTCGGCACTTTCAAAGGTGGCGGCGGCATGGAAGCGGCCGAGCTGCTCGAGGAAGACCGTGTCCAGGATCGACCGGACCCGGTCCAGGGGCATCCCCCGCTGGTACAGCTTCTGGAAGGTGGACGACAGGCCGCCCCCCATGGAGGCGTAGCGGTACTTGATGGCGCCGCGTCCATCCAGGTCGGCGAAGTCGGCGACGCGCGGGGCATTGTTGCCGAGCACCGCCTCGATGCTCTCGAAGGCGGTGCGCTCGCGCCCGATGGGCTCTGAGGGGCCGATCTTGACCACGTGGGGCACCTGGGGGTGGCCAAAGAGGTCCACCGAGGTGCTGCCGGCCACCAGGTTGCCGGAGAACCCACCATCGAGACGCCGGAAGGTGGCGGAGCGGCAGTCCCGGAACAGATAGCGCAACAGCTTGACATCGGTGTCCCCCGGCATCTGTCCATCGGCAAAGGAAATCTCCGGGTGGTCGCCGAAATGGAGCGGTGGCAGGACCGTGTCGGCGCGCCCGCCGCTGAGGAACTCCACGAATCCGGCGATGGAGTCGAGGATACGGACGCCGAGCAGGCGGTCGAGTTGCTCGAGGGCCAGGAAATGCCGGGCGCGGGAGGAACTGGCGGTCAGGGCCGAGCAGACGGCGATGTCGAACCCCGGATAGCGGGTGCGGAGTTCATAGGCGAGAAAGGAGATCTTGGCCTCGGTCCACACGCCCATCAGGCCCACCCGCAGGGGGCCCCCGGCCAGGGGCGTCAGCAGCTCGCTCAAGTTGGTGCCGATGAAGTCGTTGAGGGTGAGGGAGTCCACCGTCTCGGCCCGCCCGCCACTATCGGAGGGCACGGCGAAGGCAAAGGCGGCGCCAGGGGTTCCCCTGAGACAGTGGGAGCCGAACTGGTCCATGTGCTCCGCCTGGGAGGGGTCGTTCCGGTCGTGCCAGTCCCGGATGTGGATCAGGGCGAGGGACTCATGGCTTTGGTGATAGGCCCAGTCCAGGGTGCGGGCCACCGGCCCCTCGTCGGCCTTCTCCCCCATCAGGCGCCGCGCCTCGTCATGGCCGATGTGCAGCAGATTGGGCAACGGCTCGTGACGGCCGATGGGACCGACGAAGTCCATCTGCAGGCATTGGGTGATCAGCAGCGCGTCGGCCATGGTTCAGCTCCCTCATCCCTTCGGAAAGGTCGTGTCGTAGGTGGCGCGGGCGAAGGCGGCGGCGAAGGCGACGATGTCCTCCCAGCCGATGATGCAGTGGATCGTCCAGCCGTCCTCGGCGAGCCGCGACTTTTCCTTGCCGCGCCAGTCGCCCAGGGAGTGCAGCACCATGGTGCCGCCGCCCCGGGCGTTGACCAGCGCCTCCCTGGCCACCTCCCAGCCGCTGCGATCCCCGACCCGGCCATCCGGGCCCCCCAGCATCTGGAAGATATCGTTATCGGTGACCAGCAGCACGTGGGCCGGCGGGCGGTTGGGCTCGGCCGAGCCGAACGTCTCGGCCAGCCGTGGAATGCCGAAGGTGTACCCGGTGCCGAGATAGCCGGTGAGGATGGAAAGGATTTCCCGCTCATCGGAGACGAAGCCCCTGGTGGCGGTATATTTGCCGGGCTCCCCCGACAGCACCACCATGACCTGTGCCCCGGCCCGCAGCGCCGACAGGACCAGGATGGTGCCGGCCAGCACCGGAAACGACAGGACTTTCTGGGGATCGTCCATCGAGCCGGAACAGTCCACGCCGATGTAGAGGTCGAGCGGCCGGCGGTCCTGTCCCGCGCCGTCGGCGCTGCCCCAGGTGCGCTGGACCGTCGTGAAGCCCGGCACCACCACCGGGCTCGCGATCACGCTTTGCAGCCAGTCCACGTCGTCCAGCGGCGCCCCCAGTTCCCAGGTCTCCAGCCCCTCCGGCATGGGCTCTCCCGACTGGGGACGGGGCATCCGGGGAAACGGCACCAGATGGGGAAGGGCGCGATCACGGTAATAGCGGATGGCCGCCTCCTCCGGCGTCAAGGTAATGCCCATGGACTTGAGAATCTCGCGGAAGTCGCTGGGACTCCGCTGCTGCGGCTGTCGCGGCTCGGGCGGTTTTTTCTTCCTGCGGGACTGCCCCTTCCCGCCGGACGGCCCATTGGCGTCCAGTTCCTCGTCGGCGACACCCCCCAGGGCGGGATCGGAGCGGGGATGGATGGCGCCATCGGCCTCGTCACCCTCTTCCGTGGCGAGACCACCCGGCACCTCGCCCCCCACCCCGGCCTTGCGGGTATCCTGAAACACGGCCGCATGCTTTTTCACATCGGCGGTATCCTCCAGCAGGTAGGGAAGACACAGCGCGGCAAAGCGTCCGGAGCCGTCCAGCCACTCCTTGGCGTACACCCGGATCAGCCGGGCGCCCAAACCCGCGTCCAGGTCCAGGAACTCGTCCCGTGGGGCCGAGGTCAGGCTGCCCGGAGCCAGACTCCACAGGCGTTCGTAGATACGCATGTAGAGAGTCCACAGTCGGGCTTCCTTACCTCCGTCCCGCAGGCGGCGGTAGATCTCGTCCATGCGCAGTCCCGCCGTCCGTTGCAGGCGGTCGTTGATCAACAGGTCGGTGTACATGTTGGCCACCATCGGCGCCCGCGCCTCCATCCCCGGAAGACCGAAGCGCATCCGCGCCAGCATGCGGCCGTGATCCCCGAGATCCCCGGGGGCGTAGACATGGTGACCGATCTCGTGGGCCAGAATCTCGAGCGCCAGGTCGCCAAGACCGAGGGCCTCCACCGTGCGCAGGCTGACCACCACGGCGTGATCGGCGAAGCGGATCATGGCGAAGCTGCCCGTCAGTCCCTCCTCCTGCTCGCGCGCCTTGGTGACGCACCAGCGCGGATCGGTGAGCTTGGTGAAGCGGCTCCACAGGGCCAGGGCCGCCGGCCACTGCGCCTGCCAGGAGTCCAGCAGGTCATCGTCGGTCATCCCTCGCTTCTCCTGACCGCGGCGACGAGAAAGACCAGGTGGGAGTCGGCCAGGGTGGCGGCCAGGGTCGCGCCGTCGCTGATCCAGGCGGAGGCACCGGCCAGGTCCGGGAACTGGGCCGACAGCCTGCCCCTGGTGACGCGGCCGGCGCGAGACAGGCCGAAGTCGATGCCGGAGGGAAGGGGACCATCCAGCGGCGGCAGCCCGGTCCGCAGCAGCACCCGGCCGCAGGCGTCGGCGTGGATGGAAAAGGCGGTCCGCTCGTCGGTGGCGACCATGGCTCCGTCGTGCCAGGCTACCCGGGGCGGTGCCAGGAACGGGCCGCCGAACCCGACGAAGCCCCCGACCGTGCCGACCAGGGTAAGGACGGAAGGAGCGGGGGGGCCAGCCTCACCGGGGGGGAGCCATGGATCGTCGCGCAGGGCCGCCAGGGCCGTCGGCACCGTAGCCGCATCGGCAAGCCCAAGCAGCCGTGCCGCCGACTCAGCCTCAAGGCGGGCGCAGACGGCCAGCGCGCCGTCGCGATAGTGAGCCATGCCGGCCCGCCAGGCGGCCACCGTGCCGCATTTGGCGAACCGCTTGGGATTCGGACAGAGCGGTCCCACCTCCGCCATCAGGTCGATCCACTGGCGGGGCCGCGCGGCGGGCTCGGTGGACAGGGTGAACAGGGCGTTGGTGACGATGCGCGCCATCGCCTCGGGCTCGGCGGCGGTCAGCCCTGGCAGCCCGCCCAGCAGGCGCCGCCAGCCCTCGTCGATGGCGGGATGGCGGCTCTCCGGTCCGATGACGCTCCGGCCCAGCAGGTCGAGGGACAGGTCATAGAGTCGGTCCAGCACCGGCCCGGCCCGCTCGGGCCGGGCTTCGGCCACCGCCTGGACGATCGGGGCGATGGTCGTCCCGAGGTGGGTGAGCACGGCGTCGCCATCGAGGCGCGGCGTCAGTCCCCGCGCCGCCCGGAAGCGAGCGTTGAGGCTCTGCCGCCGCTCCTCCAGCAGGGCGGCGACGGCGGGGGGTGGGGGCTGAATTTGCTGAAACCTGGTCTCCCTCTCCCCCTCGAGGGGGAGAGGGCCGGGGTGAGGGGGTGGGGCAGCCGGCACCATCTCGGGAGCTTCCGCACCCCCCTCACCCAACCCTCTCCCCCCGGAAGAGGGGGGAGAGGGCTCGTTTTGATCATGACGGGGATGCATATTCAGCCCTTATCCCTTCCATGTCACCCAACGCAGGTAGTTGGTATAGCGCTGGTGCAGGTATTTGAGCTTCAGGACGTCGTCGAACATGTGGCCATAGAACTTGCGCCCCTTGGCCCACTCGGCCATCTGGCGCTCGATCGCGACGAGGCGCGCGCGGACCTCGGCCTCCTCCAGGCCGTCCAGGCCGGCGGCGAACTCGGCTTCCATCGCCGCCACCGGGTCGGCACGGTCCAGGTCGAGACGGTCGTACTCGGCGCACGACAGGTCGAACAGGCGCCGCAGCCAGCTCACCCGGTCCATGCGCAATGCCCGGTGTCCGGTCTGCTCGAAGAAGGGGGAGTCGTGATTGGGGCTCAGCTTGTCGTGCAGCACGAAGGGCAGGATCTGGCGCACATCCTCCATCTCCACCGCCGGCACGCCGCGGAAATAGGCCATGGCCTTGACGAACACCAGGAGGGTCATCAGCGAGCGCACCGACACGCCGTTGCGGGTCTGGGAGCCCAGATCCTTCACCTTGTCCTTGCCGGTCTCGGCGGCCATGACCCGGCCGAGATCCATCGCCGCCAGCTTCACCGTGTCCTTGGTCATGTACTCGACCTGGGTGGCGGCCGGCTCGCAGAACTCGAACTGGCTGCAGAAGAACTCGATGCGCCGGCGCAGCGGCAGCGGCAGGTCGACCGTCATGATCTCCCTGTTCATGCGGTCGATTTCGGCCTCGGAAAAGACGATCTGTGGCGGCACGATCTCCTCGGGCCTGAAGCCCTCCTCCACCCGCTGGAGCAGGTCGCCGAGAAAGCGCGTGTTGAAGTGCAGGGCCTTGACGACGACGTCGATGCGGTCGCGCAGGGCCTCGATCACCGGGTAGGTGCCGCCGCCGGCGTCGTCGTTGGCGGTCAGGTACCACGCCGCGTCGGGGCACTCGTAGATCTGGTCCAGGATCTCGGCGTAATTGTCGCCCATGACGGTCAGCAGGGCCGACTGGGTGCGGGTCGGGATGCGATTGTACTCGTCGATGATCTTGACCCGCATGCCGAGCCACTTGCGCCAGGCGATGGTGATGGCGTCCATGCTCTCGGCGCCCACCAGGTCGCGCGGCAGCGGGTTGCCGAGAAGGTCGGCGATGGTCATCTGCGGCTGGCCGTGCTGGATGGCGCGCTTGACCTCGCGGATGGGATAGCCGGCCAGCACCCCCATGAGGATCGCCGTCGCCGTCTTGCCCCGCCCGGGACCGCCGACGATCAGGCAGCGCCGCCGCACGACCAGAGTCAGCACCGACAGGAGGACGAAACTGGAATAGCTCTGGCCGGTGGGCAGGACCACCTTCACCGCCGAATCGCCGAAGGTATAGCTCTGCGGTGCCCCGTCCAGGTACTCGATGTCGTAGAAGGGACTGATGATGGCGGTGTTGACGATCCAGAAATAGGCCTGCCGCAGTTTCTCGTCGAGGGGCGGCCCCGCCTCCGTCGGGTGCTCGGCGTCGGCCACCGGACCGCGGTAAAGGGCGGCAACGTCGAAGGCCGCGCGCTTCGGTTCCTCTTTCGGGTTGGTGGGTGACTCGGAGACCTTGCCGAACAGCCGCGCCATGGATAGCCCCCCCTTCCGCCATGACCATATCCAGTTGATGATAGCAAGCCCGCCTGCGTCCGGATACAACGGTGATGGAGTGTTGAGGCGCCCATGACGAAACCGGGACCACATCTGGCCACGCTGCTGCATCGCCTTGCCGAGTGCCCGGCGGAGTTTTTGTTGCCGCCGCGAACCGGCGAAGGTGCCGGGATAATTCACGTTGATGCGGTGGTCGCCGATCTCATGCGCCTCATCGGTGGCCCGCTTCCCACCGCCGGCGAGATGCGGCGGCTTGGCGATCCCACGCTGCCGGGCGGGGAGGAGAGGCTTCGTCTGGTCCTGGTCTCCGCGTGGCTGCTGGCCGATCCGTGGTTCGCCGGCCGTGGCCCGGGCCTCGGGCCGAGGATGCTGAATCTCCTGTGCCACACCCTGGGCGACCTGGCGACGCTGGTCAAGGCCGAGGCCTGCGTCACCGATCCCGATCGGCGCGAGGAACTGGTGCGGCTCAGTCTGCGACACCTCGACCTGCATCCGGCCGGAGAGGGAGAGCGGGAAGCCGCCGACCGCCTGACCGCCCTCGACAGCGTCGCCCAGCGCAAGGTAGCCCGCGAGGCCGCCAGGGCTGAGCGGCGCGCCAACGAAATCCGCGCGGCCATGGCGAAAAAGCGCGCCCGCGAGGCCGCCACGGTGTTTGGTCGCGAGTGAGGTTCCCATGCTGCCGCCAGTCCCCGTGTCCGGTCTGTCCGATGCCGAGCGGTTCCCCGCCCTGGCACCCGAGCGTCTGGAATTGCTTCGGCGGCTGCGGGAGCATTCCTTCGCCCCCCGCTACACCTTCGCCTGCGGCGATCGCCTGACCACCGAGGGCCTGGAGGCCGTGCGTCGGTACGAGCGCGCCCTGTTCGCGCCCCGTCACTCCTGGCGCCATGGGGAGAGTCCCGACTGGCTGGTCCGCCTCGCGGCCTATTGCCTCGAACAGGTGCCGTTCTACCGGCACCGTGGTGGCCGCGCCGCCGATGTCCTGGCCCTGCCGCCCATCGGCCGCGACGATCTGGCCCGCGCGCCGTGGGCGTTCGTGCCCGACGACGTTCCGGCCGAGGACCTGCTGACCTATTCGACCTCGGGCACCACCGGCCCGCCCATGCCGGTGCTGTCCTCGCCGGTCGCGGCATCGTGCTATCTGCCGGCGCTGCGCTTCGCCCTGGACCGCCATGGCGTGACGCTGGAGGGGGGAGCCGACCGGGTGGCCATCGCCCTGGTGTGCGCCCAGCGGTCGACCCTGACCTACGCGTCCGTCGTCACGCCCCTGGACGGAGCGGGATTCGTCAAGATCAATCTGGCCGAGAGCGAATGGCGTCACGCCGACGACCCGGCCCGCTTTCTCGACGACCTGGCGCCCGAGGTGCTGACCGGCGATCCCTTCTCCTTCATGCGTCTCGCTGAACTGCCCCTGCGGCACCGGCCGAAGGCGCTGGTGAGCACGGCCATGACTCTGGTGCCGGGAGTGCGGACGAGGCTGGAGAGCCGCTTCGGATGCCCGGTGATCGACGTCTACTCCATGACGGAGTGCCGCATGATCGCGGTGGCGACGGACTCAGGCCACGAAATCGTCCCCCATGACCTGTATGTGGAGATCCTGGCCGCCGACGGCACTCCACTGCCTCCCGGGCAGCGGGGGGAGATCGTGGTGTCCGGCGGGTTCAATCCCTGTCTGCCGCTGCTGCGCTATCGTACCGGAGACTTTGCCAGCCTCGACCTCGGCGACGACAGGGTGGTGCTGAAGGACCTTCAGGGGCGCTCGCCGGTGCGGCTCGAGGACTCGGGGGGCCGCATGGTCAACACCATCGACGTGGCCCAGGCGCTGGCGTCGTTTCCCCTGGCGGGGTATCACTGTCACCAGGGGTTGGATCGCTCGCTCGTCCTCGCGGCCTACGGTGCCGACGTCGACCCCGGGGAGGTGATGGCGGCGCTGCGGCCGCTGTTCGGCGGTCTGCTGATCACGGTCGAGGTCCGGGATACAGTGGTGGTTGACCGCAAGGTGAGGCCTTTTTCCAGCGAGATCCCGTGACGCCGATCGAAATCATCGCCACCCTGTTCGGATTGGCCAGCGTCTGGCTCACGGTGCGGCGCAATATCTGGCTGTGGCCGACCGGTCTGGTCATGGTCGCGCTCTACGCGTTCATTTTTTATGAGGCCAGGCTGTACTCGCAGGCGGTTCTACAGGTCATCTTCGTCGTCCTGCAGGTCTACGGCTGGCACCACTGGCTGCGGGGGGGCGGTGGTAACGAGGCGCTGCCGGTGTCCCGCCTGACGTGGCGCCAGACGCTGGCGTGGCTCGGCGCCGCGGTGGCTGGTGCGGCGGTGCTGGGCCATGCCATGGACCGCTGGTTCGACGCCGCCATGGCCTACCCCGATGCCTTCATCACCACCCTGAGCCTGGTCTCCCAGTGGCTGCTGGGACGCAAGGTGCTGGAAAGCTGGCTCGGCTGGATCGTCGTCGATGTGGTCGCCATCGGCGTCTATCTGGCCCAGGATCTGCGCCT
>JAMOBE010000114.1:0-10650 GCA_039908285.1 Alphaproteobacteria bacterium | reverse complement strand
CACCGGTCGCCGCGCCGCTGCCGCCGCCACCGCCCCCCGCCGCTGCCGCGCCTCCCCTGGAGCTGGACGGCTTCGACATCGCGGGCACCCTGAGGAGCCTGAACGGCGACGACCGGCTGTTGCGCAAGCTGTTGCGCTCGTTCGCAACCTCCAACGCCGACCTTACCGAGCGCGTGCGCCTGGCGCTCGAGGCCGGCGAGGTGGAAGCCGCCTTCCGGCTGGTCCATGGCGTGAAGGGGACCGCGGGCAACCTTGGTGCCACCGACCTGTTCAAGGCCGCCGCGGCCTTCCACGCGACGCTGAAGGCGAGAGCGAAGGAAAACTATGCGTCCCAGTTCGAGGTCTTCCGACAGCGGATGGGTGCCGCCCTGGGGACGCTCGCCGTGCTGGAACCCTCGAATCAAACCCTGGGGGAATTGGTTCCCGTGGACGGGCCGAAGCTGGTGGAGGATTGCCTCAATCTGGCGAACCTCCTCGACTCGCGAAAGATGACGGCGGTCACCCTGGCCGATAAACTCATGCCGCGCCTGCGGGGGAAAGGGCTGGAGCAGGAACTTGCCGCCCTGGGATCGGCCCTTGACGCCCTTGACTTCAAGACCGGGCACACCGTCGCCCAGGCCATGGCGGACAAGCTGCGCGCGGAGTAGTGCCTACGCGGAGACGTCAGCCCCCTGGGCCGTTGCGAGCCAGAGGGTGAGATCGGCGGCGATGCGCTCGGCGGCGCGGCCGTCCCACAGTTCGGGGATGCGGCCGGCCTTGCCGCCGGTGGCGCGGATGTCGTCGTAGGCGGCGAGGATACGCGCCGGGTCGGTGCCGACCACGGTGTTGCTGCCCTCGGCGACGGTGATGGGGCGCTCGGTGTTCTCGCGCAGCGTCAGGCAGGGGATGCCGAGGGCGGTGGTCTCCTCCTGGATGCCGCCCGAGTCGGTCAGCACCAGCCTGGCTCCGGCCATCACCCCCAGCATCTCCAGATAGCCGAGGGGCGGCAGCGTCAGTACCTCCGGCCGCTCGATCAGGCCGGCGAGGCCCAGGTCGCCGATGCGGGCGCGGGTGCGTGGGTGCACCGGGAACACCACGGGGAAGTCGGCGGCGATGCGTCCGACGGTGCGCAGGAGACGCTCGAGCGTCGCCGGCTCGTCGACATTGGACGGCCGGTGCAGGGTCAGGACCGAATAGGCGCGGCCATCGGCGAAGGCCGGTCCGGCGCCCGCCCCGGCCATGGTGCGCGCCGCCGGAGTCGCCCGATCCAGGTTGCGGCGCAGGGTGTCGATCATGACGTTGCCGACGAACCGCACCTTGTCGGCGGCGATGCCCTCACGGGCGAGATTGGCCAGGGCGCTACGCTCGGTGATGTAGAGCAGGTCGGAAATCTGGTCGGTGAGGACGCGGTTGATCTCCTCGGGCATGGCGCGATCGAAGCTGCGCAGCCCGGCCTCCACGTGGATGACGCCCACCCCCTTCTTGGCGGCGACCAGGGCGCAGGCGATGGTGGAGTTGACGTCGCCCACCACCAGCACCGCCGCCGGCCGCACCTGGTCCAGCACCGGCTCGAACTTCAGCATGATGGAGGCCGTCTGCACCGCATGGGAGGCCGAGCCCACCTCGAGATTGATGTCGGGCGGGGGGATGCCGAGATCGGTGAAGAAGCCATCGCTCATGGCCGCGTCATAGTGCTGGCCGGTGTGCAGCAGGGGCGCCCGGATGCCGGCCGCGCGCAGGGCGGCGATGATCGGAGCGATTTTCATGAAGTTGGGGCGCGCGCCCACCACGCACAGGATGGCGGGACGGGACTGGGAGGCGGTCGGCTGGGTCATCGGTTCTGGTCGCCGATCGGTATTGGGCGCTGGTACTGGCGGCTGGCTGGGGGACCTGGATTCGAACCAGGACTGCTCGGGTCAGAGCCGAGAGTTCTACCGTTAAACTATCCCCCAAGCGACGCCACCCGGGCGAACCACGGCGGCGGCATCGAACGAAGGCGCCTCACATAGCATGCCCGGACGCCGATGACCAGTCCCAAGTGATGATTGCCCAGGTTTCCCTGCTACGTCCCTCCAGCTACATCCGTTGACTCCAGCCCTCAAGGGTCTCATGTTGGGGCCAGGGAGGACGTTATGGCGGCCATCACCTTCGACACGCTGAAGTTCGTGCACCGACTGCGGGAAGCCGGCATTGCCGAGCCGCAGGCCGAAGCCATCGCGGAGGCCTTCAAGGATGCCTCGGGAGAGGCGGAAATCGCCACCAAGCGCGACATTGAACGTTTGGAGACCGCGGTGAATTCCCGGTTTGACCGCATGGACGGCGAGATGAAGTTGAATCGCTGGATGATGGGCATCGTGCTCGCGGGCATCCTTTCCCTCGTGCTGAAGGCGTTCTTCCCCCACTGACGCCCCCCCAGCCGAAAGGGCTTCCCCCAAGGGGCAGGGTTCTCTACGATGGAGGGAGCAGGGGCCAGTCCACAAGGGAGTCCGCCGTGACGCTCGTTCCGGCCAGATCGCTATCGGGAGTCGGGGCGGCCGCCTGGGTCTCCACCAGATGGGGGGATCGCGCCAGGGGGCGCTCGCGGTCCGTGTTCGCTGCCGTGGACCTTGGCACCAACAACTGCCGCATGCTGATCGCCCGCCCCGATGGCAATGCTTTCCGGGTCATCGACTCGTTCTCCCGCACCACCCGTCTTGGCGAGGGCCTGGTGGGCTCGGGCGAACTGGGCGAGCCGGCCATGAAGCGCTCCCTCGAGGCCTTGAAGCGCTGCGCCGACAAGATGACCCGCCGCGGCGTCACCGCCGCCCGCCATGTCGCCACCGAGGCCTGTCGCCGCGCCCGCAATTGCGACGAGTTCCTGGCCCGGGTGCTGGCCGAGACCGGCATCCGCCTTGAGATCATCTCCACCGCCGAGGAGGCCCGGCTCGCCGTGTGCGGCTGTTCGGCGCTGCTGGACCGCTCGGTGCCCCATGCCCTGGTGTTCGACATCGGCGGCGGCTCGACCGAAGTCATGTCGGTACGCGTGGAGGGCACCTCCGCCGCGGTGGAGGGATTCGTCTCCCTGCCCCTTGGCGTGCTCACCGCCGCCGAGCAGTGCGGCGGTTCCGGCGGTGGCGACGACGCCTACGAGGCCATGGTCGGCCGCGTGCGGCGCATGCTGGGCGCCTTCGCCGACCGCCATGGCCTGGCCCGCCGCATCGCCGACGGCGAGGTGCAGATGCTGGGCACCTCGGGAACCGTCACCACCCTGGCCGCCATCCACCTCGGCCTGTCCCGCTACGAGCGCAGGGCGGTGGATGGGCTGGCCCTGCCCTTCGGCGCCGTGCTCGACATCATCCGCCGTCTGGTGGCCATGACCCCTCGTCAGCGCAGCGAGCACCCCTGCATCGGTGCCGACCGCTCCGAGCTGGTGGTGGCGGGGTGCGCCATCCTGGACGGCATCTGCCGCATGTGGCCGGTGGACAAGCTGCGGGTGGCCGACCGGGGCCTGCGCGAGGGAATGCTCCTCGAACTGCTGGGGCAGGACCCGCGTGGCGTGGGAGCCGGCGCATGACCGAGCGGCGCAAGGGCGGTGGTAGTGGACGAACCGCCTCCACGGGAAGGGGAATGGCCGTTCGCGTCAAGACCGCCCGCGGGCGCTCCCTGTCCTCGACGCTATGGCTTCAGCGGCAGCTCAATGATCCCTACGTCGCCGAGGCGCAACGACTCGGTCTGCGTTCGCGCGCGGCCTTCAAGCTCATGGAACTGGACGACCGGCTCGGGCTGCTGAGGCCGGGAATGAGGGTGGTGGACCTGGGGGCCGCCCCCGGCGGCTGGAGCCAGGTGGCGGTGCAGCGGGTGGGAGCCGGCGGGCCCGGCGGCGGCCTGGTGGTGGGCATCGACATCGCCCCGTGGGAGCCGCTGCCGGGCGCCACCTGCCTGACCCACGACTTCATGGCCGCGGACGCCCCGGCCCTGCTGCGGCAGGCCCTGAATGGACCCGCCGACGCGGTGCTGAGCGACATGGCCGCCAACACCACCGGCCACCCCGCCACCGACCACCTGCGCATCGTCGGCCTGGTGGAAGCCGCCTACGCCTTCGCCGAGGAAGTGCTGGCCCCCGGCGGCGTCTTCGTCGCCAAGGTGTTCCAGGGCGGCACCGAGCACAAGCTTCTGGCGACGATGAAACGCCGCTTCGCCACGGTCCGCCACATCAAACCCCCGGCCAGCCGCAAGGACTCCTCGGAAATCTACCTCGTGGCCATGGGATTCCGGGAGGGATAGCCCCTGTCCCGTGTCATGCCCAATGCATGACACATGCCCTCATCGTTCATAGTGCATCGGGATCAATCTTTCCGCTCGCCGGTATTACGGCTTCCCATCCTCATCCTCATCCGGATCGGACTCGATGTCGCGGCGGACTTCGGGGCTGTGGAGGATGTCTTCGATGTGGCGGGCCTGGTCGAAGCTCTCGTCCGGGGCGAAGCCGAGGTCCGGCAGGAACTGGAGGCGCACCGCTCCCGCCAGAAGATGCCGCAGGAACGGCCTGGCGCGCTCGAGACTGGCCACCACCGGCGCCGAGTCGCCACCGCCCAGCGGCACCACGAACACGGTGGCGTGGCGGAGATCCGGGCTGACCCGGACCTCGGTCACCGTCACCTGGGTCTCGGCCAGGATCGGGTCGCGAAACTCGGTGCGCTCCAGGATCTGCGCCAGAGCATGGCGCAGCTCCTCGCCAACGCGCAGTTGGCGTTGGCTTGGGCTTTTCGCTGTCTTCCTGGTCATGGGCGGCTACAGGGTGCTGATCACCTGCTCCAGTTCGAAGCACTCGATGACGTCGGCCTCGCGGATGTCGTTGTAGTTCTCAAGCGACATGCCGCAGTCGAAGCCAGAGCGGACCTCCTTCACGTCTTCCTTGAACCGCTTGAGCTGCGAGAGGCTGCCCTCGAAGATCACCACGTTCTCGCGCAGGAGCCGTACCTTGGACCCGCGCTTGACGATGCCCTCGGTGACCATGCAGCCGGCGACCTTGCCCACCTTGGTGATGTTGAACACCTGGCGGATCTCGGCGTAGCCCAGGAACTTCTCGCGGAAGGTGGGCTCCAGCATGCCGGTCAGGGCGGCGCGGATGTCGTCGGCGACGTTGTAGATGATCGAGTAATAGCGGATGTCCACGCCGTCGCGGCGGGCCATTTCGCGGGCCTGCGGGTTGGCGCGGACGTTGAAGCCGATGATCAGGGCGTTGGAGGCCTTGGCCAGGGTGACGTCGGACTCGTTGATCGCCCCGACGGCCGAGTGCAGCACCCGCACCTTGACCTCCGAGGTCCCAAGCTTGTCCAGGGTGCCGATGAGAGCCTCGACCGATCCCTGCACGTCGCCCTTGATGACGATGGGCAGTTCCTTGGCCTCGCCGGCCTGGATGCGGGCGAACATCTGCTCGAGAGTGCCACGGGCGCTCTGCACCTGGGTGGCCTCGCGCTGCTTGCGCTGACGATAGCCGGCGACCTCGCGGGCCTGGGTCTCGTCGCCCACGACGATGAAGTCATCGCCGGCGTCGGGGGTGTTCTGGAAGCCGAGAATCTCCACCGGAGTCGACGGGCCGGCCTCATCGACGCGGTTGCCGTGATCGTCCAGCAGGGCGCGCACGCGGCCCCACTCCTTGCCGGCGACGAACACGTCACCGGTGCGCAGCGTGCCCCGCTGCACCAGAATGGTGGCGACCGAACCGCGGCCCTTCTCCATGCGGGCCTCGATCACCGTGCCGATGGCGGCCCGGCTTGGGTTGGCCTTGAGATCGAGGATTTCCGCCTGCAGGAGGATGGTCTCCTCCAGCTTGTCCAGGTTCAGCTTCTTCTTCGCCGAGACCTCGACGGTGAGCACGTCGCCGCCGTGGGTCTCGACGATGACCCCGTGCTGCAGCAGTTCGTTGCGGACGCGCTCGGGGTTGGCCTCGGGTTTGTCGATCTTGTTGATGGCGACGACGATCGGCACCTCGGCGGCGCGGGCGTGGCGGATGGCCTCCACCGTCTGCGGCATGATGCCGTCGTCGGCGGCCACCACCAGCACGACGATGTCCGTCACCTTGGCGCCACGGGCGCGCATGGAGGTGAAGGCCTCGTGACCCGGGGTGTCGATGAAGGTGATGCGCCCGCCCGTCGGCATGGTCACCTGATAGGCGCCGATGTGCTGGGTGATGCCGCCGGCCTCGCCCGAGACCACGTCGGTCTGGCGCAGGGCATCGAGGAGCGACGTCTTGCCGTGGTCCACGTGGCCCATGATGGTGACCACCGGCGGCCGCGGCAGCGGCGGCGCCTCGTCGCGGATATCGACGACGTTGAGCACGTCCTCGACGTCGGCGTCGGCGACGCGCTTGAAGTTGTGGCCGAACTCGGCCACCACCAGTTCGGCGGTGTCGGCGTCAATGGGCTGATTGATGGTGGCCATGACCCCCATCTTCATCAGGACCTTGATCACGTTGGCGCCGCGCTCGGCCATGCGGTTGGCGAGTTCCTGGACGGTGATGGTCTCGGGAATGACCACCTCGCGCACCACCTTTTCCAGCGGCTTTTGCAGCAACTGAAGCTTGCGGCGCTCCTTTTCCTGGGCGCGGCGCAGGGCGGCGATGGAGCGTCCGCGCTCCGAGCGCTCGTCCCCCTCGAGGGCGGCGGTGATGGTGAGCTTGCCGGCACGGCGGCGCGGTTCGGAGCGCTTGGCCGACGGCACCTTGGCCGGAGCCGGCCGGGCCGGAGCCGGAGCCGGAGCCGGAGCCTGTACCGGAGCCTGCGCCCCCTTCTTGCGGGCGGCCTCTTCCTCCTCGGCGGTAGCCGGTGGCTTGGCGACCTCGGCGGCGGCCGGCACGGGAGCGGCCGGCGGTTCGACCGGAGCAACGCCGCTGGCTGCCGGCTGGGGAGCCTCCGGCTCGGGGACCTCCTCGGCAGGCGCGGGAGCCGCCGGAGCGGCCTCGGCCGCGGCGGCTTCCTCGGCCGCGGCCACGGCCCGTTCGACGGCCTGCCTCTCGGCATCCTCTTCGGAGCGGCGGTGAGCCTCCTCGTCAGCCTTGTGCGCCTCCTGCAGGGCGCGCAGCCGATGAGCCTTCTCCTGCGACGTCAGGTCACTGGCCTCGACCTGTGCCACGGCCTCCTCGACCGACGTCGGAGCCGGCGCCTGGTCCGGCGGCGGAGCGATCTGGTCATCCCTCTGCTCGTGGGCGGCGGGCGTCGTCGGGGTGATGCTGCGCTTCTTGCGCACCTCGACCGCCACGACCTTGGATCGCCCATGGGAGAAGCTCTGGCGCACCTGACCGGCGTCCACCGTCTTCTTCAGCTCGAGCCGCCCCCGGGGCGACAAGGACAACTTGTGGTCTTTTTCGTTCATGTCGGTCTAGCTTAGCCTTTCTTCCGCGGCCTCGGGAACATCCTTCGGCACGGGCTTCCCGCGATAATGAGCGAGACGCGACGCCTCCCGCAACAACACTCCAGCCATCCGGCCGGGCCGGACGGCGACGTGCACCACCAGATCCCGCCCGAGGGCGCTTCCCATCTCGGCTCCGTCCAGCACATCGACCAACGGCAGACGTGGGCCGAGTCGACGCAGCTTCTCCCGTCCTCCGGCGGCCGCGTCGCCCGCTTCGAGCAGAAGTCCCGCCCGGCCCGCCTTCAGCGCGGCATGGACCTTCTCGTAGCCGGCCACCACCAGCCCAGCCCGCCGGGCCAGCCCAAGCATATCGACGACCTTGCGCGCCAGCAGCCGCTCCACCCGATCCGCCAGATCGGGGGACACCGTCACCGCACGACGCGCCGCCTTGGCGAACAGCTTCCGTGCGATCGCCGTTTCTACCACATCGCGCCCAGCACTCAACCAAAATCCCCGTCCCGGCAGCCGGGCATCGATATCGGGGACCACTTCGTCGTCGGGATCGGTCACGAACCGGATCATCTCCGTCCGCGGCCCGACACGCCCGGTGACGATACAGCGCCGCTCCGGACCATCACCGGTACCCGCCTCAGCGCCGCCAGCCTCACCGGCGCCAGCCTCAGCGCCGCCAGCCTCACCGCCATCGTCCCGCCGATGGTCCTGCGCTTTCCGCCTGGTCATCTCGGGCTCCCGCCGGGGGTGGGACGCGGCCTCAGCCGGCGTCCGCCCCCCCCTCGAACCAATGGGCGCGCGCCGCCATGATCGCCCGTCCCGCCTCCTCCGGAGTGATGACGTCGGCCCCCAGCAGCTCGACCAGTTCATCGGCGGCGAGATCGGCCAGATCGTCAAGGGTCTTGACGCCCTTCTTTCCCAGAATCACCAGCATGGACGGCACCAGGCCGTCCAGCCCGGCAATCTCGTCGGCGACGCCGAGCTCCTTCCGCTGGTCGTCGTACTGGCGATTCTGTTCGTCGAGATAGACCTGGGCGCGGCGCTGCAGCTCGGCGGCCACATCCTCGTCGAAGGCCTCGATGCCCACCAGTTCCTCCACCGGCACGAAGGCGATTTCCTCAAGGGTACTGAACCCCTCTGTAACCAGGAGGTGGGCGATCACATCATCGACGTCAAGCGCCTCGATGAACAACCGCGAACGGGTCTTGAACTCCTCCTGACGGCGCTCCGACTCCTCGGCCTCGGTAACGATGTCGATCTCCCAGCCCGTAAGCTGCGAGGCGAGCCGCACATTCTGGCCGCGGCGCCCGATGGCCAGCGACAACTGGTCGTCGGGCACCACCACCTCGATCCGCCGCGCCTCCTCGTCCAGCACCACCTTGGCGACCTCGGCCGGGGCCAGGGCGTTGACCACGAAGGTCGCGTAGTCGGGGGACCACTGGATGATGTCGATCTTCTCGCCCTGAAGCTCCTGCACCACCGCCTGAACGCGTGATCCGCGCATGCCGACGCAGGCGCCCACCGGGTCGATGGAGGAGTCGTTGGACAGCACGGCGATCTTGGCGCGGGACCCGGGGTCGCGGGCCACCGCCTTGATCTCGATGATGCCGTCGTAGATCTCCGGCACCTCCTGGGCGAACAGCTTGGCCATGAACTGGTTGTGGGTGCGGGACAGGAAAATCTGCGGGCCGCGGGGTTCCGGCCGCACGTCATAGATGAAGGCGCGCACGCGGTCGCCGTTCTTGAAGTGCTCGCGCGGGATCAGTTCGTCGCGGCGCAGCAGCGCCTCCGCCCGGCCCAGGTCGACGACGACGCTGCCGAACTCCACCCGCTTGACCAGGCCATTGCAGATTTCGCTCATCCGGTGCTTGTACTCGTCGAACTGGCGCTGGCGCTCGGCGTCGCGCACCTTCTGGACGATCACCTGCTTGGCGGTCTGGGCGGCGATGCGCCCGAAGTCGATAGGCGGCAGGGAGTCGACGAAGAAGTCCCCCGGCTTGGCCTCGGGGTTCTTGCGCCGGGCGTCGCGCACCGACACCTGGGTCGCCTCGTTCTCCACCTGCTCCACCACCTCGGTGTAGCGCATGAGCTGGATCTCACCGTTGCGGCGGTCGATGGCGGCACGGATGTCGTGCTCGTGACCGTACTTGGAGCGGCCGGCCTTCTGGATCGCCTGCTCCATCGCCTCCAGCACCTCCTCGCGGTCGATGCCCTTGTCGCGGGCGACGGCGTCGGCCACTTGCAGGAGTTCCGGACGGGGTAGCGCTGCCGTTCTATCCATTCCCATCAGCCCCGGTGTTTGCGTTCGTGTTCCCGCTCATCCGAGCGTCGTTCGAGCGGCCGGCCCTTTTCGCCTTCGGCTTCGGCTTCGGCTTCGTCTTCGCCGTCGCCGTCGCCAGCCTCGTCCAGTTCCGCGGCGGCCGCGTCCTGCTCCGCCACTACCGCGGCCAGCAGGTCGTCGGTCACCACCAGCCTGGCCTTGTCCATGTCGTCCCAGGGCACGTCCATCTCCTCGCCCTCGACGACGATCCGCACGTCCCCGGCCGGCGTGAGCCCCCTCAGGCGTCCGCGGAAGCGGCGCCGTCCGCCCACCGGCCGTGCGGTCTCAAGCTTCGCCTCGAAACCCGCGAAGCGCTCGAAGTCCTCCCGCCGCACCAGGGGACGATCGATGCCGGGGGAACTCACTTCCAACGTATAGGCCCCCCGGATCGGATCCTCGACATCGAGAACGGCGGAAATCGCCCGCGAGATGTCGGCGCAGTCCTCGACGGTCATCGGCCGGCGATCGCACCGCTCGGCCATCACCTGCAGAGTCTTTTTCTGCGCCCCCAGCATCTGCACACGCACAAGGTCATAGCCCATGCCCGCAAGCGTCGGCGCGACTAGTTCTCCGATCCGGCTCGTCCGATCCATGGGCACCGATCCACGAGTACTGGCCCGAAATAAAAAAGTGGGCCAGTGGCCCACCCCATAATCCCCATCAGATGGGATATTACAAGAATGTCTCACGACAAAAATAGCACTTTGGGCGCGCCATTCAAGGGTTTTCCGCGCGCGGCCGGCGTTCGAAGCACAGGTAGAACGGCGGACGTCCCTCGCGCACCGCCTTGGCCTCATAGCGCGTCGGCACCCAGTCGGCGGGGGGAGCACGCCAATCGGCCTGGCAACGGGCCGTCCAGCGGAAGCAGGGGTGCGCGGTCGCGTGCTCCAGGGTCCAGCGCAGGTAGGTGACGTCGTCGGTGGCGATGCGCACCTCGCCGCCGTCCCGGACCAGCCGGGCCAGCTCGTCGAGGGTGGCGGGAGAGACGAAGCGCCGTCCGGCATGGC
>JAMOBE010000113.1:0-10797 GCA_039908285.1 Alphaproteobacteria bacterium | reverse complement strand
CCCCCACCCGGTACCATCTTGGGAGCTTCGCGCCCCCCTCACCCAAACCCTCTCCCCCCTGAAGGGGGGGGAGAGGGAGAAGGGTGTTAGAAGCGCCATTCGACGCCACGAGCCGCCGCAGGTCGGCGTCCACCTGCGCCACCACCGCGTCCCAGTCACCCCGTGCCGGCTGGCGGATCAGGCGCGCCGTCGGATACCACGGGCTGTCGTCCCGCCCCTTTAGCCAGCGCCAGTCGGGCACGAAGGGCAGCATGATCCACACCGGCACTCCCAGCGAGCCCGCCAGGTGGGCGACCACCGTGTCCACCGTCACCACCAGATCCATGCAGGCGAGGGCCGCCGCCTCTTCGGCGAAGTCGGCGATGTCGCCGGCGAAGTCAGCGACGGCTCCCGGCCGCAGGGCCTCCGGGTCGCCGGCGCGCTCCCCGAACTGGAACGAGTAGAACGCGACCCCCGGAATATCGAGCAGCCGTTCCAGGTGGGCGAAGGGGAGAGAGCGCCGCCGGTCCCTGATATTGCCGGGGTTGCCGGCCCAGGCCAGGCCGACGCGCAAGGCCCGGGTCTCCCCCGGCCGGCTCTCTCCCAGCCGGGTCTTCCAGGCTCGCACCGCCTGCGGATCGGCGCCAAGCCCCGCGAGCGGCCCGGGAATGGTGGCGAGGTCGGTGCCGAGCAGCCGTGGCAGGCTGAGCAGCGGGATCTGGACATCGAACGGCGGCAGGTCATCCCCGGCGGTCACCACCCTGTCGCCGAACCAACTCCGCAGCAGCCGGACCAGGGGCCTCTGCACCTCGAAGACGATGTGGTGGGCGCGGCCTTCGATCAGCGGCAGATAGCGGGCGAACTGGAGGGTATCGCCCAGGCCCTGCTCCGCCCACACCAGCAGCGTCCGGTCGCCAAGGGGCTCGCCCCGCCACCGTGGTTCGTCGAAGGTGCGCGGCCGCGCCTCGGCGAGCCGCCAGCGCCACTCGTATTCCTCCCAGCCGTCGGCGAACTCCCCGGTCAGCAGCAGGGCCAGGGCCAGGCTGCCGTGCACCTCGGCGCAGTCGGGGTCGAGGGCGATGGAGCGGCGGTAGGCGGCGATGGCCTGGTCCACCTCCCCCAGCCGATCGAGGACGGTGCCGAGATTGTTGTGGGCCTCGGCGAAGTCGGGACGGAGCCTCAGGGCTGCCCGATAGGCGGCCAGGGCTTCTTCAGGTCGGTTCAGGGTTTGCAGGGCGTTGCCGAGATTGCTGTGAGCCTCGGCATGGTCGGGAGCCAGAATCAGCGCCAGTCGATAGCAGTCGGCGGCGGCCTCGGCCTGGCCCAGGGCGTGGAGGACGTTGCCAAGGTCGTTGTGGAAACGCGCCTGGCCGGGATCGGCGGCGATGGCGGCGTAAAAGGCGGTGGCCGCCTCCTCCAGGAGCGCCTGCTCCCGAAGCGCCACGCCCAGGCTGAACCAGGCGTCCGCATCCCTGGGCCGCAGCGCCACCACCCGGCGGAAAGCGTCGACGGCCTCCTCCGGGCGCTTCAGCGTCGCGAGAGCCGTGCCGAGATTGAACAGCGCGGCGGCGTCATCGGGCCGGGCGGCGATGGCCAGCCGGTAGTGCCCGACGGCCTCCCCGGTCCGCCCCGCCGTCTGCAGCACCAGGCCGAGATCATTGTGGGCCTCCGGATAATCGGGCTGCCGGGCGATGGCGCGGCCGATGAGGCCGAGTGCCATCTCGCCCTGGCCCCGCTGGTGGGCGATCAGGCCAAGCAGGTGGAGGGCCGAGGGATGGTCGGGCACCGCCCCCAGGATGCGGTGATAGATCGCCTCCGCCTCGGCCAGGCGGCCGCTGCGCTGGTGGTCGAGCGCCAGGTCAAAGGCTTCCGTGATCGTCGCCATCGGGGGGGTATTACCTCTGGTCGAGCTTCAACTCGATGCGGCGGTTGCGCCGGAGGGCGATTTCGTCGCTTCCGCCGTCGATCGGCTGGTACTCGCCAAAGCCTGTGGCCGCCAGCCGTTCGGCGGGAATCCCCCGGGTGGTCAGGAACCTGACCACCGACAGGGCGCGGGCCGACGACAGTTCCCAATTCGACGGATAGCGGTCGGTGGCGATGGGCAGGCGGTCGGTATGACCGTCCACCCTGAGGATCCAGTTGACGCCCGTCGGGATGCGCTTCGTCAGGTCCAAAAGGGTGGTGGCGAGGCGCCCAAGCTGGGCCTGGCCCTCCTCGCCCAGTTCGGCCGAACCGGTTGAGAACAGCACCTCCGACTGGAACACGAAGCGGTCACCGTCGATGCGGATGCGCGGATCCTTGCCCAGAACCTCGCGCAGACGGCCGAAAAACTCGGAGCGGTAGCGGGACAGTTCCTCCACCTTGCTGGCGAGGGCCTGGTTGAGGCGCTGGCCCAGGGAGGCGATCTGGGTCTTCTGGTCCTTGTTCAGTGCCTCGGAGGCGGCGAGGGCGGCGTTGAGGCGCACCAGTTCCTGACGGATGGCCTCAAGCTGCTGATTCAGCAGGGCGGCGTGGGCGCGGGCCTCCTTCGACAGTTCCCGTTCCTTGGCGAGCCCTCCTTCCTGCTCGGACACCTTGGCCCCCAGATCCCGGACCTTGGCCTCGAGGTCGGTCTTCAGCGCCCGCAGGGCCTCGATGTCGGTGCGCAGCAGCAGGAGTTCGTCGAGCTGGACCTTGATCTTTTCCTTGTCCACCTCGATGGTCCGGTTGGCCTCGGCCAGGTCGGCGGCCAGGCGGTCGGCGGCCTCGACCCGGACGGTGATGTCGCGGAGGCGGGCCGCCAGGTCGTCACGCTCCGCCCGGATGGCCACCATGCCCTCCAGTTCCGCCGTCGCCGCCTTCAGCTCGGCCGAGAGCCGGCCGACGTCGAGACGCAACCCGTCGGCGGCGCGGCGCTCCAGCGACAACAGGTCGCCAAGCTCCTTCACCTGCTGGCCCAGGCTGCCGATGGTCTGGTCGCGGCCGGTGATGGCGAAGCTCAGCAGGAACTGCGCCAGCACGAACACCATCAGCACGAAGATGATGATGATCAGCAGCGTGGACAGGGCATCGACGAAGCCTGGCCAGATATCGACCGTGCGGCGGGGGCGCCGTTGCAGGGCTGCCATGGTGACGGACCCGTGATGGTGGGGGTGGTTGGCGTGGCTACTGGCGCTCCGCCTCCTCGGCGAGGGCGGCGATGGTACGGGCCAGGAGCTTGATCTCGCTGCGGATGTCCTTGATCATCCGCTCGCGGCCGGTGGCCATCTCCTCGACCAGGCGAACCAGGGTCGCATCGAGATTGCGGATATGGCCGCGGGTGGCCTCGTCAAGGCTTCCGCCACCGCTTCCCACCTCGGCGAACCGCTGCAACAGGGCCTGCCCGGCCTGCGTCTGGTCGGCCAGGGTCGTGACCTTTTCGGCGAAGGCCCGCAGGTGAACGTTGGTGGCGGCCCGGTCTTCCTCTCCCCGGGCCAGGGTGTGCTGGAGGTCCGACAGGCTGTCGGCGGTCTGCTCCAGCAGGGCCTGGATGTAGGCCGGCACCGACTGTTCACCGCCATCGCCGATCGCCCCGCCGCCCAGCCGGGTCTGGCTGGCCAGCCAGTCCTCGAGCCCGTTGTAGAAGTCGTTCTGGGCCTGCGACGCCTGCAGGTCCAGGAACCCCAGCACCAGCGACCCCGACAGGCCCAGCAGCGAGGAGGAGAACGCCGTGCCCATGCCCGCCAGCGGCGATTCCAGCCCCCGCTTCAGGTCGTTGAAGACCGCCGCCACGTCGTCGCCGGTAATGGTCAGGCCGCGGATGACGTCGCCGATGCTGGCCACCGTCTCCAGCAGGCCCCAGAACGTGCCGAGCAGCCCGAGAAAGATGCACAGGCCGACGAAATAGCGGGAAATGTCGCGGGATTCGTCAAGGCGCGAGGAAATGCTGTCGAGAAGCGACCGCGTCGCCGTGGTCGACAGGGCGAAGCGCTCCCGGTGCTCGCCCAGCATGCGGGCCATCGGCGCCAGAAGCCGCAGGCGGGACGTGGTCGACACCGGAGTCTGTCCCCGCCGGAAGCTCTCGAGCCAGGCGTTCTCCGGCCCCAGCATCAGCACCTGGCGGACGTTCATCACGATGCCGATGACGATGATGCCGACGATCAGGCCGTTCAGGCCCGGATTGACCATGAAGGCCCGCTCCACGGCCGGGTACAGGAGTCCGACGACTCCCAGCACCGCTCCGAGGAACAGGGCCATGCGCAGCAGGAACCGACGAGGACGGTTCATGGTTGTTGGCCTCCCCTGACGACCATCACTCTCACGGCCAGCCCCCCACTTCCGTCGGCGGCAGTCGCAACGATGATGGCTTTACCGCAGGGCTCCTGTCAACGCTGGGTGACGACGATGTCGACGCGATCGGCCGGTCCCTCCCGGACCTTGTGGCCCATGGCGCGGACCTCGATGCGGCTTGAGGAGATATCCTGCTCCATCATGAAGGCCCGCACGCTCAGCGCCCGCGACAGGGACATGCGTCGGGCCTTGCTGGCCGTGGCGTCGTCGCCGGCGGCATAGGCGAGAAGCTGCACCTTGATGTCCGGGTTGCCCAGCATCCGCGCCGCCAGCGCCTTGATTTCCGCCTTGGCGTCGTCGGTCACCTTGTTCTGGCCGTCGGCGAAGGTCACCGTCACCTTGTCGTCGCGGGCCGACACCGATGCGGCGGGAGACGGAGCCGCCAGGGACGCGAGCTGCTGGGTGTCGGGCGCCTTCGGCCGCGGCGGCGCCTCGACCAGCGGCAGTTCCGGCACCGTCGGAGGTGGTGGCGAAGGCGGAGGCGTCATCACCGCCACTGGTATTTCGCGCGGCGGCGCCTTTACAACCACCGGCGGGGGAGGAGCGGCGGCGGCCGGAGATGGAGGTGGCGGAGGCGGAGGCGGCGGAGGCGCGACCTCAACCGGAACCTCGCGAGGCTCCTCGCGGGACGAGACCTCGGCCGGCACCGGCGAAGGCGCCGGCTTCGGCATGACCCGGGCGGTCATCGGCTCGACCGGGCGGTCATGGTCACGGTCGCGGCGCCGGGGCGGCTCGGACGGTCTGGCTGTCGGGACGGGCGGTGCCTTCGCCGCAAGTCCCTCGGGGGGCCGATCCTCAGGGGGCCGATCCTCAAGCGGCCGGTCAACCTTGCGCTCCGCTTTCGGTTTCGGTTTCGGCGGCTCGGGCATGCGCTCCTCGATCACCGGCGGCTTCAGCCGGGGAGAGGCCGGCACGGCCCTGGCCTCGGTATCGAGGGCCGCCGAGCGGGTGCCGAGGGACTCCCTGACCACCTTGGCACTTGGTGCGCTTCTCGCGACCTCCGGTCGCGGAGCAGCAATCGCGACCTCTGGTCGCGGAGCAGCAATTGCGACCTCTGGTCGCGGAGCGCTTCTGGCGACCTCTGGTCGCCGCTCCGGCACCCCGGGAACCCGCGGAATGACGGCGGGATCGCGGGCGGACGCCCGTACCCCCGGAATCAGCAGATTGGGCAGGGTCGGCGTCGGACCGAACTCGTCCAGCACCGTCAGGTCCACCATGACGCTGGACGACGAGCCGTCGGAGTACCCCTGGGTCCGCGCCGACGGCGCGTACCCTTGCGCCCGCGCCGACGGAACGGCGACTGGAAGAGAGGCCAGAAACGCACACACGCCCAAGAGCAGAGCGGCACCTGCGGCTTTCTTCGGTCGGAAGAACTTTGCCACGACGGAGACTCCTGCCAAAAACCCCAAGCGATTCAACACGAGTCAACATAACCGATACAGCCATGGGCGACAACCGTCTTGCGAACCGGTGGCCGGGGTGAGCGGGTGGGGCAACCGGCACGCGAGGTGAACCCTCTGATCTACCTTTGCATCTATCGCTCAGAAAACAAACCCAACGGATGCCGTTCCAGCAATCCTGACGCGATAATCACCGACAAGAATAAACGCATTGTGCGCTACATGGGATAGGTATTGATTGCCGGCAACCAATCCGGTATAGAATAAACAGGTCGTTGCCCGTCCGGAATGGGGATGGCGGCAACGGCCTGGAAAAGGCGCTCGCAGATGCAGGAAAGCGATACATACGACCTGGTTGTCGTCGGCGGCGGCATCAACGGGACCAGCATCGCCCGTGACGCCGCGGGTCGGGGGCTGTCGGTCGCCCTGGTGGAAAAGGGTGACCTGGCGGCGGCCACCTCCTCGGCCAGCAGCAAGCTGATTCACGGCGGGCTGCGGTATCTGGAGCGCTATCATTTCCGCCTGGTCAGGGAGTGCCTCGCCGAGCGCGAGGTCATGCTGCGCGCCGCGCCGCACCTGGTGTGGCCGATGCGCTTCGTCCTGCCGCTGCGGGACCATCTGCGGTCCTCGGCGCTGATTCGCGCCGGCCTCTTCCTGTATGATCATCTGGGCGGGCCGTCCCGGCTCCCGCACTCGCGGCGGGTCCACCTCGATCAGGACCCGGTGGGTGAGCCGTTGCGGCCCGGACTGGCCCGGGGGGCGATCTATTCCGATTGCTGGGGGGACGACGCGCGGCTGGTGGTCAGCTATGCCATCGACGCCGCGGCGCGGGGAGCGCGCATCCTGACGCGATCCATGTGCCTCGGCGCGCGGCGGAGGCCGGACGCCACCGGACGCGACGGCTGGGACGTGGAGGTGCTGGACGGCGCCACCGCCCACACCGTGTCCCTGCGCTGCCGGGCCCTGGTCAACACCGGCGGACCATGGGCGCGCGAAATCCACGGCATGGCGGTGAATGGTGGCGGTGAAAGTCCGGCCATCCGCCTGGTGAAGGGCAGCCACATCGTCGTGCCACGGCTGTACGAGGGCGACCACGCCTATGTGCTGCAGAACGACGATCAGCGGGTGGTGTTCGTCCTCCCCTTCGAGGGCGCCTTCTCGCTGATCGGCACCACCGACGTGCCCTTTGTCGGCCGGCCGGCGGCGGTTGCCGTCGACCCCGAGGAGATCGACTACCTGTGCGTGGCGGTGAACCGTTATTTCCGCTCGGCCATCAGCCGGGAGTCGGTGGTCTGGGCCTTCGCCGGCGTGCGTCCGCTGGTGGACGACGGCGCGACCGACGTTTCGGCGATCACCCGCGACTACGTGCTGGTCACCGACGGCGGCGGCGAGCGGGCGCCGCTGGTGTCGGTGCTCGGCGGCAAGATCACCACCAGCCGGCGCCTCGCCGAAGTGGTGCTGGACAGGCTCGCCAACGACCTGCCAAAGGCCGGACCGGCGTGGACGGCGACGGCCACCCTGCCCGGCGGCGACTTCGGGCTCGACGGCCTGGACGGCTGTCTGCGCGAGGGGCGGCTACGCTGGCCGTGGCTGCCGGCCATGACCCTGCGCCGCTATGTCCGCGCCTATGGCACCCGCGCCGAGACGCTGATCGGCGCCGCCACCTCCCTGACGGAAATGGGCGAGGACCTGGGCGGGCGGCTGTACGAGGCCGAAGTCGCCTACCTGACCGGCCACGAATTCGCCCGCACCGCCGACGACATCCTGTGGCGGCGGAGCAAGCTCGGCCTGCACCTCGGCAGCTCCGCCCACGAGACCCTGACCGCGGCCCTCAGCAGCCGGGGCCCCGGCCGCGCCCCCTGGGAAAACGACGTCCACCCCGTCCACCTCCCCATCCACCAGCGCTCCGCCATGTCCCCCCTCGGCATGGCTCCGTGAGTCACGTCCTCCCTCGGCATGGCTTCGTGAGTCACGCCCTCACCCGGCCGACGGCAGGGAGACGGTCATGCGGAGGCCGCCGCCGTCGCGGTTCCCGGCGTGGATGGAGCCGCCCACCGCCTCGACGTTGCGGCGAGCGATCCACAGACCGATGCCGAAGTGGGACTCCGCCGCCGCGCGGTCGGCCGTCGGGCGATAGGAGACATAGCGCTGGAACATGCACTCCAGCACCTCCCCGGGCGCCCCCGGTCCCTCGTCCTCGATGGTCAGCACGATGGTGCGGCCGCCTCGCGCCACGCCGACGGTGACGACGCCGCCCTCGGGCGAGAAGCTCAGGGCGTTGTCGAGGATGTTCTCGACCACCGTCTCCAGAAGCTCGGCCCCGGCCCAGACGACGCACTCCTCGGCGATCTTGCGGCCGAAGGTCACCCGACGCACCAGGGCCGTGGACTCGCAGGTATCGAGGATGGTGCTCACCAGCCGCGACAGGTCGACCCGCTGCCGCGGCGGATGGACCAGGGCGGCGCTGGCCTCGTCCATGCAGCGCGCCGCCTGCACCAGCGCATCGAGGCGCGCCACCGAGGCCTCGATGAGCTGCAGCGAGCGCTCCGCGCCCGAGCCCGCCGGCAGGGCGCCGCGCAGGGGCTCGATGGCCTGGGCGATGGTGGCGATGGGGGTCTTGAAGGCGTGGGCGTTGTCCTCGGCGGCATGGCGGAACGCGTCCGCCGAGGCCCGCAGCGTCGCCACCATGCGGTCGAACTCGTCGGCGACGCTGGCCAGTTCGGGGATGCGGTTCAGGCAGGCGAAACGGGTCTTCGGCGTGTGGCCGGAGCCGATGGCCCGCGCCTGGCGGCCGAATCGCCGCAGGCCGCGCCACAGCCCGCCCACCAGGGTCAGGACCAGCAGCGCCAGCACGGCATAGATGACCGCCGCCATCTGCACCTCGTAGGCCCGCCAGTACGGCCGGCCGAGCAGCGACCCCGGTCCGTCGCGGGTGGAGTGGGAGGTGATCACCGCCCAGCACCCGGCCGGCGTGGAGAACGGGGTGATGGAGGTCAGCACCTCCTCGTCGCCGTCGGGATCCCGATAGCGCAGGTCGAGCGGCGTGGTGCCGTCGCACGAGGAGGGGATGGTCCGGATCACGCCGCTCGCCGCCAGTTCCCGCCGCTCCCGCTCCAGGCCGTCGGCCGACAGGGGCGGGCTGGCGGCGATCAGGAACAGGCCGCCCTCCTCTCCGCCGTCCTTCCCGCCGGCCTCCCCGCCGGCCGGCCGGAACAGAAGCCGCATCTTCATGTTGAGACCGGTCGGGCCGATGCGCTCCAATAGGGCGCGGGTCTCGACGATGGAGGGCTGGCGGACCCGCTCGAGGCCGATGCGCATGGCCTGGGCGATCAGGTGGCCATCGGACTGCAGGGTGCTGAGGAGCGCCGCCCGCCGGATCTTCTCGGCGCCATGGAACTCGCCATAGAGAATCAGCGGCACCGCCGCGAAGGCCAGCACCAGCAGGAAGAACCGCGCCGCCAGCGACCGCGACACGAGCCGCAAAGCCTCAATCACCGGCATGTCTCCGCCAGCGATAGCCGAAGCCGGCATAGTTCTCGATGTGATCGAACGCATCGTCCACGTCGCGGAACTTGTGGCGGATGCGCTTGACGAAGGTGCGCACGTTGGCGCGATAGCCATCGCTCCCCGCGCCGGCGATGAAGCCCTCGCCGTGCACCACATCGTAGAGGGCGCGGTAGGAGATGTCCCGGCCGGCGTTGCGGGCCAGGTGGTGGACCATGCGAACCTCGGTCAGGGTAAGATCGACCGGCCGCTCCCGCCACGTCACCCGGCTGACGTCCATCCGCAGCACCAGGTCCCCAACCGTCAGGTCTTCCCGTTCGGTCTCGGGCACAGGCGCGGCCTGGTCGGCGCGGAGGCCGGACTTGGCACCCGACAGGATCAGTTGCAGGCGCTTCAGCACGATGTTGAAGCTGCGCGACTTGTCCACGAAGTCCACCGCCCCGGTGGCCAGGGCCGCCTCTTCGTGAATCTGGTCGGTCAGCACCGTGAGGAACAGGGCCGGAATGTCGTTCCGGATGTCCCGCAGGCGCTTCAGCACCTCGATGCCGCTCATGGCCGGCATGCGCCAGTCGAGAATCACCAGCTCGGTCCTGGCCCCCTCCCTGATGTGACCAAGGGCGGCGGGGCCGTTGTCGAAGTCGGTCACCGCGAATCCGGCGCCCGCGAGATTGCGGGACAGGCTTTCCCGGAAGAGCGCGTCGTCATCCACCAGCACCACTGGTATTGCCATGTCATCCACGACCCTATCGTAATTGATGGTCATATATACCATGTCGAGAGAAACTATATCTGACATAAAAAGGTTAACGCAAGGCTAACGCCGTCCAACTATGTCCGATGTGCATGTTTTTCTTGTTTGATACGAGTTCGCAGCACGATTTTTTTACCAACCATTCACACAGCCATGCTACAGACAGACCCGTCCTGTTGTTATCGGCGATAGGTGATATATGACGTCTCAGGCGAGGATCTGGACGATGCTGGCGTGGGCGGCGGCCGTGGCGGGGCTTGCGGCATGCGATCACTTCGCCCCGGAGAGCCCCCCGGCCGTCCCTCCGCTTCCCGTGGTCTCCGAGCACCCGGCCGCCGACCCGCCGGTGGTGCGCGCCCAGCCGACGCCGCGACGGGCCGCCGTCAGACGGCGCCCCCCGGTGGCGGCTCCCGCTCCCGCTCCGGCCCCCGTGGTGACGGAGGAGCCGTCCGGTCCGCCGTTCATCGGCCTCAGCGAGCACGACACCGGGCGTCTCCTTGGTCCGCCGCTGAGCGAGGAGCCGGACCCGCCCGGCAAGGTGTGGCGCTATGGCGGCACCGGCTGCCAGCTCGACGTCTACCTGTTTCCCAATGTGCGGAACGGAGACTATCACGCCCTGGACTATACGGTGCGCGGCGACGGCGGCGTGACATCCGGCCAGTGTCTCGGGCGTCTTCTCGCCGAACGGCGCCAGCGGTGATGTTATACGGTTTCCGGAAAGTCTCCGGACTTTCCGGAAACCCGCGCTCAATCGCTTCGTGCCAAAGGCACGTCTTCGACGTGACGCGGCCTCCGGCCTTGGCTTTCGGCGCATTCGCGCCGGCCCGCGTCATGCCGAAGGCATGCCTTCGGCAT
>JAMOBE010000012.1:0-62233 GCA_039908285.1 Alphaproteobacteria bacterium | reverse complement strand
CATATTTTGCCCTTGTCTCCGGTGTCCACACCATCCGCCTCTCCATAAACTACAAGGCAACTAGATGTAGCGCCGGAATCGCGATGTCAATACATAATCGACGTTTCCTTACGGACTCTCAGGCGTGCACCGTCCCCCCTCCCGTGGCGGAACATAGTGTCGGCCAGGACGGCGCCGGTTTTTGGGTCGAGATCATTGAGGGCGTCACTGCCGCCGACGGTGCGCAGGGTATCGTCGAGATAGTGTTTGTAGACCTGCGCCATCTGGTCTGGCGTTAGGTCCTTGGCTTTCTCCACGGCGGCCAAGTCGGGAAACTTGCCACTGGACTTGGCGCGTTCGAGGGTTTCATCGAGAATCCCGCCCTTGGCGGTACTGTTGGGATCGCTGCGACCTCCGCCCTCTGCCGCGAAGACGTGCATCAAGGCGGACTTTTGCGCGTCCGAAAGACCTGGAACCTTGTCGAGGCTGCCCTTGAAGGCGTCCCAGTCCTTCTGGCTTACGTTGTCCTTGCGATAGTCCGGTGGCGATGGGGGAATGTCTGAGGTCTTCTGGTTCTGCATTTCGCCGTTGCCCGTGTCTCCCTTAGGAGTGCCGTCCGCAGGCGGTTGTGGAACGGTTGGAGCGGGAGGAGTCGTTGGAGTTTCCGCCGTCTGTTGCTCGGTTTCCTGCGGCTTTTGCGACTCGTCATTGGTCGGAGTTCCGGTCTCCTGCGTCTTCTGCGACTCGTCGCCTGCGGTGGGCTCGGACTCCTGGGGTTTCTTTTCCTCCTGTGTAGGCGCCTGGCCCAGGGTATCGTCGCCGGCGGTGCCGGCGAGGTTGTCGGGGGCGATGGACTTGACCCCGAAAGGCAGGGGTTTGGGCGGGGCGCCGCCGAGGAAGGCGCGGCGGTGCTCGTCGGTGGGGAGGTAGGACAGGATTCCACTGGCGAGGCCGTTGGCGCGACGCTCGTCGAAATCGCGCATCTGGGCGACGATGTCGCGGGCCTTGGCGATGGCCGGGGCGCCACGGTCGACGATGTCCAGGGCGGTGAATTTCGGCACCTCGCCGTCCTGGCCATAGCGCCGCAGCACCTGGACGGTGCGGGTGTTGGCGCCGAAGTCCTCGGCGTCGATCTCCGGCAGGTCGTCGATGGGATGGAGGTCCACCGGCGGCGGGCCGAAGACGATGGAGCCCTTCTCGCCGCGCGCCAGGCGCTGGTGATGGTCCTCCACCTGATCCGGGGTGGGTGGCGTGTGCTCCTTGTAGATCTCCCCCATGTCGCGCCGCAGGGTGGAGATGGTCGGGCCGTCGGGATCGATCACCCCGTCCGGCTCGAGGCCGTTGCGTTTCTGGAAGGCGACGATGCCATCCCGCAGACTGCCACCGAAGTAGCCCGTCGGGCCGTCGGTGCGCGCCATGTCGTGATCGCCGGCATTGGCGAGAACGGACTCGATCTTGATGACGTCCTGGCGGTCGTTGGGCTTGTCATCGCCCACCGAGTCGGACAGCGTGAACCAGTCGAGGTTGTCGGGCATCCCCAATTCGGGGAGCCTCCGCCAGGCCGGCCCCGTGGACTCATCTTCTGGGAAGCGATCGCGCTCTCTCTGGACAATGCCTGCCTCGCTCATTCTTTGCGACATGTCGTCCGTGAATTTCGCTCCAAGACGGGCGCCGCCGCTGCCGTCGTCCTCGAACCATCCCATTCTTTTCCGATTGAACAGCATGTTCCTCTCCATGGTGTTGGTGGGCGCCCCCGAATGGGCATCCCGGCTGACGCTGATAGGAACACACGGGGAACTGCGTGGTCAAGCACATTTTCCTATCGTGCGGCATGATATGTGTCGAGTCGGCATAGTATCCTAATGCTCCATCGCCCGTCAAAAGGCTTCAGACTTTCGCCGCGGCGTATTATACGTGCCGATGATGGTTGCCAGCGCCGAGTCCCCTCCTGATCCGCTTTACTCCGCCCGTGGTGCGCTGGCGGTGGTGGTGATGCTGACGGCGTGGCGGGTGGGGGTGATGGTGCTGCACCCCATCCCCCTGTCGTTCGACGAGGCCCAGTACTGGGTCTGGTCGCGCTCGCTCGAGCTTGGGTATTTTTCCAAGCCGCCGCTGATCGGCTGGGTCATCGCCCTGACCACCGGCCTGTGCGGCGATGGCGAGGCCTGCGTCAGGCTGGGGTCGCCGCTGGCCCACATGGGCGCGGCCATGGCGATCTACCTGGTGGGGCGGACGCTGTACGGCGCGCGGGTGGGGTTCTGGTCGGCGGTGGTCTATGCGACTCTGCCGGCGGTGACCCTGTCGTCCATGGTCATCAGCGTCGATCCGCTGCTGCTGCTGTGCTGGGCTCTGGCCCTTTTCGCCCTGACCCGGGCGCTGGACGGCGGCGGCGGGAAATGGTGGGCGGCGATGGGGGTGGCCATCGGCGTCGGCCTGCTCGCCAAGTACGCCATGGCCCTGTTTCCCCTGTCGCTGGTGGTCTACCTGGCCTGGTCGCCCGAGCGCCGCCCTTTGCTGCGCCGGCCGCAGGTGTGGCTGGCCCTGCTGCTGGCCCTGGTGGTGGTGGCGCCCAATCTGGCGTGGAATGCCGGGCATGGCTTCATCACCTTCGCCCACACCCGGGACAATGCCCAGCTTGGCGGAGTGGGTGGCGGTGGTGGCCTCGCGCTCCATCCCGGCAAGATGGCGGAGTTCCTGGGGTCACAGGCGGCGGTGTTCGGGCCGCTCCTGCTGGTGGTGCTGGCGTGGACGGTGGCCACGGCCCGCCGCCTCGCCGCCGAGGACGAGCGGGCGCGGCTGCTGCTTGCCTTTTCCGTGCCGATCCTGGGTCTCATGACGGCCGAGAGCCTGCTGAGCCGCGCCAATGCCAACTGGGCGGCGCCGGCCTATGTGGCGGCGACGGTGCTGGTGGTGGCGTGGGCGGACCGGCGGGGGCGCTGGGGACTGATCAAGGCCTCGGTGGCGCTGCACCTGGTGGTGGCCGTCGGCGTCGCCGAGTACGAGACCCTGACCCGACTGATCGGACCCGATCTGGCGCGGCGCATCGATCCCACGAAAAAGGTGCGCGGCTGGGACATCGTCGGCGCACAGGTGGCCCGGACGTGGCAGGCCAATCCCGGCACGCGGCTCCTGTTCGACCGGCGGCGGGTGATGGCGCCGCTCCTCTACTATGTCCGGCCCCACCCCTTCGATGCCGTGAAGTGGAACACCACCGGCCGTTTCCACGATCATTTCGACCTGACCACCGACCTTGGCCGCCATGTCGGCGAGAACTTCCTGCTGGTGACCGAGGAATCAAATCCTGACACCATCGTCGCCGCCTTCGCGAGATCCGAGCTGGTCTCGGTGATCCGGGTGCCGATCTATCCCGGGTATGGGCGCGAGGTCCGGGTGTTCCGCCTTGAAGGCTTCAAGGGGTACGGCCGGTGATCGAGGCCCTGATCCAGTCCCTGCGCCAGCGGCCGTGCGCCTTCGTGCTGGCGCTGGTGGTGACCTTTGCCATGGTGCCCAGCCTTGACCTGGCCTTCAGTGGGCTGTTCTACCGGGCCGGCGAGGGGTTCTTCTGGCGCTATGCCGCTCCTTTCGAGTTCGTCCGCCGCGCCCTGCCGCCGCTGGCCATCGGCATCGTCGGGGTCATCTGTCTCGCGTGGCTGGCCGGAGCGCTGCTGCGGGAGCGCATCCTTGGGGTGGACAACCGGGTGGGAGGGTTCCTGGTGGGCTCGCTGCTGCTCGGGCCTGGGCTGCTGGTCAACACCCTGTTCAAGGACAACTGGGGCCGCGCCCGGCCGTCGACGATCGTCGAGTTCGGCGGCTCCAAGATATTCACGCCGCCGCTGATGATCGCCGGGCAGTGCGATCGCAACTGCTCGTTCGTCTCGGGCCATGCGGCGCTGGCGTTCTGGAGCCTCGCCTTCGCCCTGATGGCGCCGCCGCGGTGGCGCATGCGGGCGGTGGTGGGCGCCGTCGCCTTCGGGCTGCTGGTGGGGCTGGTGCGGGTGATCCAGGGCGCCCACTTCCTCAGCGATGTCCTCTATTCCGGGGTGGTGGTCGGCGCGGTGACGGTGGTCCTGTATCGTTTCCTGCTCACCAGACGTTCAGCGCCAGGGGCACCTTGACCAGGATCCGCAGGTTGGGCGCGTCGCGGCTGAGGCCGATCCCCAGCGAAACGGTGACGGAGGTGCGCTCCGTCAGCCGGTACGAGCCACCAAGTGTGAGCGTGCCGATGGATAGCCGCGACGAGCCGGACAGGGTGCGGCCGTCCCGGGTGGAGGCGAACACCACGCCGTGGTCATAGCCGAGACTGAAGGAGACGTCCTCACCCGCCGACACGGTGACCCCCAGGGTCATTCCCACCACGTCCCCGGGATCGATATGCCCCCGGCCGCCGCCGATGTCGCGGGCGACATTCCAGGTGTAGCCCAGGCCGGCGTGGATGGTCACCGGGTCACCGGGCAGGACCACCGTCAGCGAAGGCTGGAGCGCCCAGAAGCCGGTGCCGGTCGGCAGGTCCGTCTCGACCCGGGTCACCGGCTCGTGGGAGACGGCGAAGGGATCGCGGCCGGTGGGCGACTTCACCCGCAGACTGCCGATCACCAGGGGGTGGCCGTTCCGGCCGTCATTGATCCGGTAGCGGCCCGAGACCTCGACGTCGCCGATGCCGCGTCCGGTGGCGGTGGTCGAGGTGGTGGCCTCCGCCGCGCCGCCTTCACCGCCGCTGGGGCGGCTGGTGAGGGTGTCGTGGCGATAGACGTAGGGCACCCGGGTCTCCACCTCCAGCCGATCGGTGAGGCCGAGTCTGGCCCCCGCCGAGGCCAGCACCGCCTCGCGCCGGGCCTCGGCGATGGCGCCGGCACCGACCACATCCCCGGGAAGAACGGTGAAGCCCACCATGTCCGCCCGGCTGACGTCGGAGCGGACGTACTCCACCGATGGCTCGAACACCATCCGGCCGGGCGGTAGCAGCCCCTCCTCCCGCGCTTCCCGCGCCGCCGATCGGGGGCTGGTCCGCGCCGTGGCGTCGGTCGGGACCACCTGCGACGCCGTGCGCAGAACCGGCGGGAACCAGCCCGACGACAGCGCCGCCGGCGGCAGATACTCGGGATGCGTCCCCCGGCCCGTGGCCTGCTGTTCCTCGCGCAACAGCATCACTTCATCGTGGAGCCGGCGTTCAGGGTCGGCCCCAGGGGTGGCCAACGCCCCCCGGGCCGCCCCCCCGGCGACGACCGCCGCAACCAGACCGAGGCACGCAAGGCGGAGTCCTGAACCCATTGACGCTGCCCATTACATCCCGATCGGTTCACCTGGAACTTGATCAAGGAACGTGGAAAGGAACCGTTATGTGAACGGCGATATGACAGAAGTTCTGCAGCAAACATCGCCATACTCCAAAGAGGAAAAGGACATTCTTCTTTTAACTATGTATATAATTGACCGACTTTTCTGAGATGTGCGCTCAGACACTCGCCTCGTGTCTGCATATGATACCGTCATCGCCCTCCATCAACCATGCGTGTTCGAGTGACACCTTTTCTTCCACACTCGCCGCTCCGGTTAACCCGTCAATCGATGGGAGTGAAAGACGCACGACGAACGACGCACGACGAACGAAGAGATGTTTTGCTTGCGTTCGTCCTAATATCACGTTATGTTCACATCGTTCGCGGGTGTTCGCGACCTCCCGGACGGCATGGGATCCTTCGGGGGAAACAGGAACGGAAGGACGGCAAAGATGGGCGGGATCGGTCAGGCTATCGAGGTGGTTTCAAGGGGAGTAGGTCACGTGCTGGACGCGGTGGTGCCGGGAGCGGGGACGGCGCTGTCCTCCGTCGTTTCGGACGCCAACACGCTGACGCAGCAGGGACCACCGCCCGAGTACTACCATTATCAGCAGCAGCAGGCGGCCTACCAGCAGGCCGAGGCCCAGCAGCAGCAACAGCAGCAACAGCGCAATCTTCAGCTTGCTCAGTCCTATGCGGACGGGCAGAGCCGCACCAAGGCGATCAACGAGCAGTTCAACGCCAAGCAGCAGCAGCGCCAGGACCTGCTGCGCCGTACTCTCGCGTCTCAGCGCGCCCGCTTCGGGGCCATGGGCATCGGCTCGGGCGGCGGGTCGGCGGCGGCGGTGCTGAACGGTTTCCGCCAGTCTTCGGCGCAGGACGAGGCGACCGACCGGCTCGATACCAACCTCAGTCTGGAGGACATCAACCGGTCCCTCGATTACCGCTATCAGCAGAACCTGCTTGACACCCAGGCCGAGACCCAGCGTCTGAACTATCAGCGGGAGCGACTCGCCGCCGACCGGGAGCAGACACAGAACATGGTCAACGCCCGCAATCTGCGCACCACCCGGGGACTCCTGAACAGTGGCATCGGGACGATGGCCATCGGAGGGGCTGGACGCCTTCTGTCGGATTGACCCTCACCCACCGCTGGCGCCGTCGCCCTTAAGGCGGCGGCGCAGAATCTCCGTGTCCACCTCCCCCCGGCTGGTGACGCCCAGACTGGTGGACTGGCCGTGACACCGCAGAGGGGCGTCGGCAGAGTCCCCGACAAACCCGGCGGCAACGATCCGGTCCCGCGGAATGCCCTGGCTGCGGGCAAAGTGGGCGTGCATGATGGTGGTCTCGAACAGATAGACCGCTTCCGTCCCCGGCCAGTTGGCGATGATGTACTTCATGGTGGAGGCGACTCCCGCAAACCTGATGGTTGACTCAAGGCATAATAACCATTAACCGATAACCAGCGTGCCGGCGTTAAGAAAAAAGGCGCAACACGGATGAACGCGGATATCCACGGATAAACACGGATGCAGGGTCATCATGACGCTGTTCCGTCTCAAATCGATATTTATAATATTAAATATTATTTAAATAAAACTGACAGCATGTGCGTTCATTATTAGATGTCATATCAAACACCGATGAATCCGTGTTTATCCGTGGATATCCGTGTTCATCCGTGTTGCGCCTTTTTTCATAACACCGGCCCGGAAATCATCCCAGCAGGCCGCGCAACGTGTCCAGCAGGCCGCTCTGGTCGAAGTCGCCCTTGACGATGTAGGCATCGGCGCCGACCTGGACGCCGCGCCGCTTGTCCTCCTCCCTGGCCCGCGAGGTGATGATGATGATCGGCGTGTCGCGGTAGCGTTCCTCCTGGCGCAGCGAGGCCGTCAGCGTGAAGCCATCCATGTTGGGCATCTCCACGTCCGTCAGGATGGCGTCGAAGGCCTCGCCCCTCGCCTTCAGCAGTCCATCGACGCCGTCCTCGGCCAGGGTCACCTGGTAGCCGTGGGCTTCCAGCACGTCCTTCTCGATCTCGCGGGTATTGAGGGAGTCATCGACGATCAGGATGCGGAGCTTGTCCCGCGCCGCCGCGTCGGCCGGACGTGGTCCGCCGGTGCGGGCCCGGCGCGCCGCGTCGATGAGGATCGGGGCGTGCAGCACGTTGACCAGGGTGTTGCGGCCGGTCATCACCATCCCCGACACGGTGGTGATGTGGCGCAGGTGTTCGGGCAGGGGCTTGATCACCATGTCCCGCTCGTCGATCAGGTCGTCCACCAGCAGAGCGAGCTTCTCGCTGGCCCGCCGCACCACCACCAGCAAAAGGTCGTCCCCGTCGCTTCTCTGGGCCGGCGGCAGCGCCAGCAGGTCGGCCAGCGGCACCACGGGAACGAACTCGTTGTGGATCACCACGGCCTGACGCTCCGCCACCGTCAGCAGCCGGTCGGCGGGCAGCCGCAGGAGCTGGGTCACGTGCTGGGCGGTGAAGCCGAGGGTCTGTCCGCCCGCCTCCACCATCAGAACACGCATCACCGCGAGGGACGTCGGCAGGCGCAGCGAGAAGGTGGTGCCGGCCCCCGGCCGCGTTTCAACTTTGATGGAGCCTTGCAGCTCATCGACGACGCAGCGCCTGACCACGTCCATGCCGACCCCCCGCCCCGACACGTCGGTGATGATGGCGGTGGTGCTGAACCCCGGCAGGAAGATGAAGTCGATCATCTCGGCCTCCGGCAGCGCCGCCGCCTGCTCGGCCGTCACCAGTCCCTTGCGCACCGCCTTGTCGCGGATGGCGGCGACGGGCAGGCCGGCGCCGTCGTCGCTCACCTCGATGACCACCACGCCACCGTCCTGGCGGGCCGTGAGCCGGATGTGGCCCTGCCGGGACTTGCCGACCTTCAGTCGCTCCGCCGGATCCTCGATGCCGTGGTCCACGGCGTTGCGCAGGAGGTGGACTACCGGATCGCCGAGCCGGTCGATCAGGTGGCGATCCAGTTCGATGTCCATGCCGCTGGTGACGCACGCGACCTCGCGGCGGGTCGCCCGCGCCAGGTCGCGCACCATGCGGGGGGCCGAGTCGAAGACGATGGACAGCGGCAGCATCCGCATCACCAGCGCCTTGTCGTGCAGTTCCTCCATCAACAGATCCTGGGACTGCACGTCGTCCCGGAAGTCGCGCACGAAGTCGCGCAGGTGGGTGGCGGCGGGGGCGTTCCCGAACGGGCGGCTCCGCTCAATGCGGCGGATGTCGACAAGGCGCTGTCGCATCCGGGCATGGCTCGACACCACCTCGCCCATCAGCTTGATCAGTTCGTCCAGCTTGTCGAGACGCACCCGCACCGTGTCGGGCGATCTGAGGGCGCTTTTACCCCACTCCTTTCCCTTTTCTTTCTCTCCCTCAAGGGGGAGGAGATCGGGAGAGGGCTCTTCAGGTGTGCTCCTGACCTCCTGACTGACCGCCCGGGCCAGGTCGGCGCACAGGGCCTGATCGGTCGGCGCCACCTCCCCACCCCCGGCGAGCCGGTCCACGTCGGCGGCGATGGCGTCGATGCCCCGGCGCAACAGGCTGCCCAGGTCTTCCGTATAGGCGAGGGAGCCGTCGCGCAGGGCGCCAAGAAGGTCCTCGAGCCTGTGGGTGGTCTCGTTGATGGCGGTGAGCTTCATCATCCGCGACGAGCCCTTGATGGTGTGGGCGGAGCGGAAGATGGCGTTGAGGGTCTCCTTGTCCGAGGGATTGCCGGCGAGGGCCGACAGCCCCTCCTCGAGCCGCCGCAGGTGATCCCGCGCCTCGTCCACGAACCGGCCGATGAAGCGTTTGATGTCAAGCGCCACGGCGGATCACCCCTCCCGTCGTGTTTGGCCTGGCCGGGGACGCGCCGTGCCGCTCGCACAGGAATCGGATGTCGGCCAGCGGCAGGTTGAGTGGCAGCAGCAGCCCTCCGTCCGGGTCGGGATTGGCCTGCATCAGGCGCAGGACGACGCCGTACTGGCGGCGGGCCCTGGCCTCGTCCTGGGCGCGCAGCAGGCCGGCAAGATGATAGTGGGCCGGCCAGCAGTCGGGGCGGGCGTAGACCACCTGGCGAAAGCTGATCATCGCCTGGTCCGCGTCGCCGCGCCACTTGGCGATCAGCCCGAGAAGCACTCCCCCGTCGGCCGACCAGGCATCGCGCTCCAGCGCCTCCCGGGCCAGGGTCGTAGCGCCCATGATATCCCCGGTGTGCAGCCGGATGTAGCCATCGAGCAGCAGGGCGCCGATGTCGTCCGGAGTCTCGGCCCGCAGTCGTCCCACTACCGCCGCCGCCGCGGGATAGTCCTCGTCGCGGATCAGACCGCGGGCCTCCTCCAGGGTCGCGACTGGGCGGGCCGGGGGAGAAGGAGGGGGGACGGGCGATGCGACCGGGCGCGAAGCGGGGAGTCGTGGCGCGGCGGGGGGGTGGCTCGTGGTCCGCGGCGCGGCGGGAGCCGGACGGGCGGTCACCGGTCCCTTGATGAAGTGGAAGAGTCCCTCCTCCTCCACCAGTCGCAGCACGCCAAGGTCGTTGGCCAGGGTCTCGGAGGCGCCGAGAAACAGGGCGGCGCCGTCGTTCATCAGCGACCGCAGCGTCGTCAGGATGGCGAGCCGCGTGGGGGGATCGAAATAGATGGAGACGTTGCGGAAGAACACCACGTCGAACCCGCACAGCTCCGGCGGAAAATGCTCGGAGAGCAGGTTCAGGTGATGGAACGTCACCAGGGCGCGGGTGTCCTCGTTCAGGGTGAAACTGCGGGGACCGGCGCGGGTAAAATACCGCGTCTGCAGACCGGTCGGCATGGCGCGGAACGAGAACTCGCCATAGGTGGCCCGTCGCGCCCTGGCGAGGGCATGAATATCGATGTCTCCGGCGGCGATGGAGACGTGTTGCGCCACACCGGCGCCGAACTTTTCCCGGAGGGCGATGGCGATGGAGTAGGGCTCCTCGCCGGTCGAGCAGCCGGCGCTGAGGATGCGCAAGCGCGGACGGTCGCCTCCCCGGGCCAGGAGTCCGGGAACCAGCCGGTCGACCAGGAACGACAGTTGCGCGGGCTCGCGGAAAAAATAGGTCTCGTTGATGGTGACGAGGCTGAGCAGTTCCTGGAACTCGCCCTCATCGGCGAGAATGGCCGTGAAGTACGCCGACGGATCATCGCACTGCGTCACCCGCATCCGGGTGATGACGGCGGCGGCCAGGGCGTCCTCCGCGGTCCCGTCGAGCATCAGTCCACTGCGCCGCCTGACCAGGTCCTTGAACGGCCGGAGGTCCATGGCGGTCACCGGGTCGTCGGGCCGCCCACCCGGAAGCGGCCCACCAGCACGTCGAGTTCCGACGACAGGCCGGTCATGTTGCGGCTGACCTCGGTAAGCTGGACCATGGACTGAGCGGTATGGTTGCTGGCGGCCATGATTTCCCGGAGAGCCACCACCACCTGATTGGCGGCCACCTTCTGCTGTTGGGTCGAGGCCGAAATCTGCTGGGCGGCGCTGGTGGTCAGGTGGGCGGCCTCCACCAGGTCGTTCAGGTGACTGGCGGTGCGGGACGCGACCGTCATCCCCTCGGCGATGCCGCCGGCGCCCTTTTCCGAGGTGATCACCAGGCGGGCGATGGTGTCCTGGATCTGGTTGACCTTGCCCTCGATCTCCTCGGTGGACTCGGTGACGCTGTCGGCCAGGCGGCGGATTTCGGCGGCGACGACGCCAAAGCGCCGGCCGGCCTCGCCGGCGCTGGCGGCTTCCAGGGCGGCGTTGAAGGCGATCAGCTTGGTCTGGTCGGCGATGGCGTTGATGATCTGCATCACCTTGCTGATTTCCTTCGACGTCTTGCCGAGTTCGATGATTTCGCGCAGGCTGTTCTGGTTTTCCTCCTGGATGCTGCCCATCTGGCGCGTCATGAGGTCCATCGCCTCGGCGCCCTTCTTGCTGCTCTCCCACGTCTGGTTGGCGATCTCGACCACCGAGCCCGAGTGTTCGGAGATGTGCAGCGACGAGGCGGACAGTTCCTCCATGGTCGAGGTGATCTCGGTCACCGACGCCGACAACTGGCTCGAGGTGGCCGACTGGCTCTCCACCGACTCCATGATGGTGGTCGCCCCGTCGTGAACGCCACGGGCGGCGTTGGCGGCATCGGTGACGAGGCCCCGAAGCTGCGCCAGCATGGTCTTCAGCGCCGTCCCGAGGACGTCCCGCTCCGATATCGGCTGCACGCTGACCGTCAGGTTGCCCTGGGCGATCTCGTCGGCGACGCCGGCGGTTTCCGCCAGGGTGCGACTGACGGCGCGGATGGCGCGGGCCATCGCCCCGATCTCGTCCCCCCGCTCGTCGCCGGCGATTTCCGCCGTGGTGTCGCCCTGGCGCAGGCGCGCCATGGCCTCGGTCATCCCCCGCATCGAGGTGCTGATTTCGCGCACCAGGATGGTCGCGAGGACACCGGTCACGCCGAGAATGACCAGCGCGAGGACCAGGCTGGCGACAAAGGCGGCCCGGGCGGCCTCGCCGCCGGCCTGGGACTGGGCGTGGAGGTCGGCGGACAGGGTTTCCGCCACCTTGTTCAACAGGTCGATCCGCGTCGTGATGGTGTCGAACCAGACCGATACCTCGACGCCGGAGATGGTGCCGCCGGCGAAGACGCTGTCGTAGGCCACCTTGCGCAGCCGCTCCACCTCGTCCACCTCGCGGCCGCGGACGGTGTCCCGGTGGCGGGCGCGCTGCCCGGCGGTGGCGTTGGTTTCGAACAGCCGGAGATAGGTATCCTGGCGGGCCGCCAGGCGGACGAACGCGCGGTAGATCTCACCCTCGAAGCGGCCGGCGCCGAAGCCCGCCGAGCCGGTGGCCCGCTCCTGGCCCGTGCTCTCGATCAACTGAAGATAGGCGTTGAAGGCGGTGATGGCGCGGGCGATGTCGGCATCGGCGCTGACCCCGCCCATGGTCTCGACGACGGCCAGCATCTCGGCGATCAGGCCGGAGTAGAACTCGACCACCTGGACCGCGCCGAGCCTCAGCTCGGAAATCTCCTCGCGCCGCGTCGCAAGCTGGCCGAGCAGGTCCCGGACCCGATCCACCCGGCCCACGAGGTCCGGCCCGAAGCGGGCGAAATCGAACGTCTGCAGCATGGAGCGGATCGCGCCGAGCCGCTCGTCGGTCGCCCGGCGCTGGGCGGGGAGTCGATCGGCGAACTTCTGTCCCCGGCTGCCGATGAAGCCCACCGACGTCCCGCGTTCCCTCTGCAACTCGTTGATGGCGGCGCTGATGGCGGGGGTCAGGGAGGTCAGCTCGTTGACCCGACTCATGCCGACCCAGATCCGGTGCTTCTCCTGCACCATGTCGCCGGCGTAGAACAAAAGCCCGAGGATCGGAAACAGAACCGCCGCCCACAGTTTCCGGGCGATCCCGATGTTGGCGAGAAAGGACATCGTCTACGGCCTAGCAGAGAATTTCACGGATGCGGTCCTTGATAACATCTTCGGACTGATCCTTGCGAATGTAATCATCGGCCCCGGCCAGCAGGCAGTCGTCGATGATGTCCCTATTCTCCACTGCGGATATCATGATGATCCGCGACGTCCCCTTGATGTTATTAAGTATTTCCAGCGCATCAAGACCGTTCATGACAGGCATATCAATGTCAAGAAAGACTATATCCGGATAAATTGCCCTGAACTTGTCGATACCTTCCATTCCATCTTTTGCCGTTATGACGATTTCATATCCGATTTCGTTTAGAATCTCGGTGAGATACGCGCAGGCAAACGTCGAATCATCAACGACGAGAATGGTTTCGGTCACGTCCATCCCTCCAGCGCCGGCGCTGCGAATGAGATTCGATCGACGCATTCTCTAAACTATGCCCATCGGCCATGTCAACCGCGCTGGCCCGACTCCCCTGACTTTCGTTCCTTCACCAGATTCCCCTGTGAACTGCGTGGTGTACGATCGGGCGGCGACGGTTTATGTTTGTCGGGGGGGCATGGCCCAGAATTATCCCTGGGGGGTGACATGATCGATCTGCGGAAAAGCCGAGCCAGGCTGCTGATTGTCGATGATGTCCGGGCCAATGTGAAGGTGCTGGTGGAGGCCTTGCGCGCCGACTACGACATTTCCGTGGCCCTGGACGGAAAAACGGCGCTGGAGGTGGTGGAGCGGGAGCGTCCCGATCTCATTCTGCTGGACGTCATGATGCCGGACATGGATGGCTACGAGGTCTGCCGCCGATTGAAGGCGGAAGAGGGGACCCGTGATATCCTGATCATCTTCGTGACGGCGAAGGACGACGCCCTGGATGAAACCAGGGGCTTTGACCTCGGGGCCGTGGACTACATCACCAAACCCTTCAGCGCGCCCGTCGTCCAGGCCCGGGTGAGGAATCACATCGACCTCAAACGCCATCGGGACTCCATGCAGGCCGTGATGGAGGAATTGAACCGATCCAAGCAGGCGGCGGAGGCAGCCAGTCAGGCCAAGTCGAGCTTCCTCGCCAACATGAGTCATGAGATCCGCACGCCGATCAATGCGGTCATGGGCATGCATTATCTGATGCAGCAGACGTCCCTGACCGGCCAGCAGCAGGATTACCTGGACAAGGCGGACGGTGCTGCCCATTCCCTGCTGGGGATCATCAACGATATCCTCGACTTTTCCAAGATCGAGGCGGGAAAGATCGAAATCGAGGCGATCGATTTCCAGCTCAGCGAAGTGCTCGAGCACCTGTCCGATCTCGCCGGCGGCATCACCCGCAAGAAGAACATCGAACTGGTGATCGCGGTGCCCCCGGATGTTCCCAACCACCTGGTGGGCGATCCGTCCCGCCTGGGACAGATTCTGCTCAATCTCGTCAGCAATGCCGTCAAGTTCACCGCCGAGGGCATGGTCGTGATCGCCGTGACCGACGTCACGAGCATGCCCGACGCTCAGGTCGAGCTGCGCTTTGCCGTGCGCGATACCGGAATCGGCATGACGGCGGAGCAGGTCGCCAAGCTGTTCCAGGCCTTCACCCAGGCCGACAGCTCCACCGTGCGCAAGTTCGGCGGCACCGGCCTCGGCCTCACCATCAGCAAGCAGCTGGTGGAAAAGATGGGTGGCCACATCGGCGTGACCAGCGAGCCCGGCAAGGGCAGCGAGTTCGCCTTCACCATCCGGGTGGGTCGTGGCGCGGACCCACGGGCGTACCTGGTTCCAGTCGATCGGCTTTCTGGCAAACGCGCCCTGGTCGTGGACGACCTGGCGTCCAGCCGCGACGTCCTGCGTGAGGCGTTGACCCGGTTTGGCCTGAGCGTGACGACGGCGGACGATGGCACGGCGGCCCTGGCCGAACTGACCGCCGCCGAACCTCCCTTTGACGTCGTGCTCCTCGACTGGCAGATGCCGGGGATGGGAAGCGCCGAGGTAATCCGCCACATCCGGGGCAATCCCGCCTTGGGGCCGATGTCGCTGGTCCCGATGGTCACGCCCTTCGAGCAGGACGGCGCCCAGCAGGCCACGAAGGGCCTCAAGGTGGATGGCCTGCTGGTCAAGCCAGTCATTCACACGGTTCTTCTGGAAACCGTCCTCGGGGCGCTCGGGTTCGATGTGCGGAACAGGCGGCGTGGCCGGGATGGCCAACGGACCGGGCCACGCAACCGCCTGAGGGGACGCCATATACTTCTGGTCGAGGACAACGAGGTGAACCAGGAAATCGCCCAGGCCATCCTCTCCGGCGAGGGCGCGACCGTTCGCATCGCGGCGGATGGTGTCGCGGCCGTCTCCGCCGTCGCCTCCACCATTGCCCCCTCTGGTGCCCCCTCTGGTGCCCCCTCCGGCCGGGCCTTCGACGTGGTGCTGATGGACATCCACATGCCGGTCATGGACGGCTACGAGGCGACACGGCGGATTCGCGCCAATCACGACTCCGCGGAACTGCCCATCATCGCCATGACCGCGAGCGCCATGACCGAGGAGCGTGACAAGTGCCTCGCCGTCGGCATGAACGATCACATAGCGAAACCGATCGACGTGGAGCAGGCTCTGGCAACCCTGGATCGCTGGATGGCGCCTCGCGAGACCGGGGGAGATATCGATCCCGTCCCGGCGCCGGAGGCCGCCCCAGCCGTCAGCAACCGGGCGGTTCCACTCGATCTCCCCGGGTTCGATATTCCCGCCGCCCTGCGACGGGTCAACGACAACGAGACGTTGCTGCGCCGACTCCTGCTATCGTTCGCCCAGGTCAACGCGACCCTGGCGACCCGTGTCCGCACGGCGCTGGACGCCCACGACATCGACGCCGCTTTCAGCCTGGTCCACGCGGTGAAGGGGTCGGCGGGCAACCTGGGCGCCATTCACCTGTTCAAGGCCGCGGAGGCATTTCAGACGGTGCTGACACGGCGGGATGAAGGTGCCTTTGCGGCCCATTTCGACGCGTTCACCCAGTGTCTGGTCGATGTTCTCACGACCCTCGGCCATCTCGGGGCCGCGCCCGTACCGGCCGCCGCACTCGCGAAACCGCCAATAACTGGCGTAAGCAGGGAACGATGTGACCAACTCGCCAAGGACTGTCACCTTCTGATCGAACTGATGACCAAGCGAAGCATGAAGTCGGTCGCGCTGGCCGAAGACATCAAGGGTCGTCTACTGGGATGTGGCGTCGAGCGGGAATTCCAGACTCTTGAGGCCGCACTTACCGTGCTGAACTTCAAGGAAGGATGCGCAATCGCGCAAGAATTGATAAAGAGACTGGAGTGATAGGATGACGGTTTTCCGGAGGGTGATCCGGTTTTCGTTGGGCTTTGTCGTGGCGTGCGGCCTGCTTGGAAGCGTTCCGGCCGCGGCTCAGGAGGTGGTCCGGGCCGGGGGGACCGGGGCCGGCACGATCATCCTGCAGCGGATGGTCGAATTGTACAAGGAAACCCGGCCGGACGCTCGGGTCGTGGCGGTCATGCCCCCCCTCGGCAGTATCGGTGGATTGAACGCGCTGGCCGCCGGGGCCATTCAGGTGGCGATCGTGGCCCGGCCGTCGGACCCGGAAAAGGTGCCTGACGCCAGCAGTGAGTTCTGGGTCAGAACGCCATTCGTTCTTGTTGCGCGAGATGTTCCCGACGGAACCAACCTATCCCGATCCCAGGTTGCCGATATCCTTGCCGGGCGTCTGCTCCAGTGGCCGAATGGCAACCCGATTCGTCCGATCTTGCGCTTCAAGAGTGATACCGACACCAAGCTCCTTGGTGATATGTCGCCTGACATCGCGGCCAGCCTGGAGGTGGCGTTCAAGCGCCCTGGAATTCCGGCTGCCGAACACGACATTCACAATCAACAATTGCTCGAGAGCACACCGGGAGCATTTGGTGTAATGTCGCTCAGCCAGCAGAGTCTGGCATCCCCTCTCCTCAAGCCGTTGACGTTGGATGGTGTCAAGCCCTCCGTCGCGACCCTGTTGAGTGGGGCCTATCCCTACGAGCGGAAGTTCTACCTGGTGGTGGGAAAGTCTCCTTCCGCCTCCACCCGCGAATTCCTGGCCTATCTGCGATCCCCCGCCACCCTGGACTATCTCCGGAACCATGGCTTGATTGCATCGGAGCGTTGATCATTGCCGGTTCTTGGTCCCCGTCAGATCACGGTCCTGGCGCGTGCCGCCTTTGTCGGGCTGACGCTGTTTCCGGCCGCGATCTTCCTGTCCTTCGAATACCTGGACGAGAGCGGCAACATCGAACGGGAAGCCGAGATCCAGGCGCGCCAGATCAGTCATGTCATCGCACGTAATCCAGAAGGGTGGCGCTACGCGACGGATTGGACCATCGCCGCCATCAAAGGGGTGCAACGGGAAGACACGCATTCCGTGGTTTACGACGGTGATGGCGTGCTGCTTCGCGTCGGCGCCCCGCCCACCATCATTCGACTTGTCCGCAGCGCCCCCATCCACGACTTCGGCACCCCGGTGGGCCGGGTCGAGGTGAGTATTGACATGCGGCCCAAGCTCGCGGTGGCGGGCATTCTGAGCGGCGGCGGTGTCCTGTTCGGGGTGTTGTCGCTGCTGGTGATCCGGCGTCGGTTCATCCGCCCCCTTGAAGAGGCCGAACGGGTCAAGCGCGAGAACCAGGATCGGCTCGAAGACCTGCTCAAGTTGTCGTCCGACTGGTTCTGGGAGCTGGATGCTGAATTGCGCTTCACGCTCGTTTCCGGGAACTGGCCCGCCAATGGTCCGGATCCGCTGGTCCTGATGGGCAGGCCATACCGGGACCTGAATATCGACTGGACGGAGAGGCAATGGGAGGATCATCTCGCCAACCTGCACGGCCGGAACAGGTTCTCGGTCGACTGTCCCGTGTCCATCGATGGCGCGGTGCGCTGGTATTTCGTCCAGGGGCGTCCTCTTTACGACGACCAGGGGGACTTCGTCGGCTACAGGGGAATCGGCCGCGACATCACCGAACGCAAGCAGGCGGAGATGGCACAGCTCAACGCCATGCGGGCGGCCGAGGTGGCCAATCGGGCGAAAAGCGAATTCCTCGCCAACATGAGCCATGAAATCCGCACCCCCATCAACGCGATCACCGGCTTGAGCGATCTGGCACTGTCCAGTCGCGAATTGCCCCACCGGACGCGGGATTATCTAGTCAAGATCGCCCACTCGTCCCATTCATTGCTGCGGATCATCAACGACATCCTGGACTTCTCCAAGATCGAGGCCGGCAAGCTGGAAATCGACAACGTGGATTTCCAGTTGCGTGACGTCTTTGACCATACGCTTGATCTGTTCCGATCCAGGGCTGCCGAACGCGGCGTTGAACTGATCGTATCCCTTTCGTCGGAGTGCCGATACCGGCTGGTCGGGGACCATTTGCGGCTTGAGCAGATCCTGATGAACCTGATCGGCAATGCCATCAAGTTCACCGAAAAGGGGGAGATCGAAATCGGGGTCGAGACGCTCGAACAGACCGGGGACCGGGTTCTGCTGGCCTTCTGGGTGCGGGACACCGGGATCGGTCTGACCCCGGAACAATCCTCCAAGCTGTTTTCGGCGTTTGTCCAGGCCGACGGCTCCACCACCCGCAAATATGGCGGCACCGGTCTCGGACTGGCCATCTGCAAGCGGCTGACGGAATTGATGGGGGGCCGCATCTGGGTGGAGAGCCAGCCGGGGCTGGGCAGTGTCTTCCGGTTCATCCTTCCCTTCGAGCGGCGTATCGACGAGGAAGGCGGGCAACTGGTTCCGCCCGAGGATCTGCGCGATGCCAGGGTCCTGGTCGTCGATGACAACCCCGCCACCCGGACGGCGCTGGGCCTGATGCTTGGCTCCATCGGTTTTGTCGTGACCGAGGCCGGTTCCGGGGCCGAGGCCCTGGCCCACGTGGACCAGGCTGAACGGGACGGGCGGCCGTATTCATTGGCCCTCATCGATGGCCTCGAGGTGGCACGCCGAATCCGTGGGACGGAGGATACATCTCCAAGGATCATCCTGATGACCGACTCCCACCCGGAAAGAGAGATCGAGCCGCAGGCTGACCAGGGGGAGGTGAATGCGCGTCTCGGCAAGCCCGTCAACTGCTCTCTCCTGTACGACACCATCATGGCGGTGTTCGGCAAGGACGTTCCCAGGGTTTATCGATCACCCCAGGAGGTCGACTTCTCCGGCGTTCAGGAAAAGATCGGCGGCGCCCGGGTGCTGCTGGTGGAGGACAACGCCATCAACCAGCAGGTGGCGCGGGAGATTCTGGAAGGGATCGGCCTGATCGTCGCCGTCGCCAACCATGGCGGCGAGGCGATTCAGATGGTGGAGACGTCCGACTTCGACGCCGTGTTGATGGATGTCCAGATGCCGGTGATGGACGGCTATGCCGCGACCCGGCGCATTCGCGAAATGACGCGATTCAAGGACCTGCCGATCATCGCCATGACCGCCAACGCCCTGTCGGGGGATCGGGAAAAAAGTCTGGCGGCGGGGATGAACGATCACGTCACCAAGCCCATCGACAGGACGCACCTCTACGACGTCCTGCTGCACTGGATCCCGCCGGGCAAGCGAACCCCAGCACCTCCTCCCCCCAGGACCTCGTCCGACCAGACCGCGGCACCATTGCCGCCACTTGAGGGAATTGACGTCGCCGCCGGCCTGGACCGGGTGGGTGGTAATCGAAAGCTGTTCCGCTCGCTTCTCCTCGACCTGAAGCATGGCTTCGGCGACCTGGTCGGGACGATCGGGGGCGCCTTGGCGGAGGGGCGGCGGGAGGACGTGGACTCGGCATTGAGCCGGATCCATGCCGTGAAGGGCGCCGCGGGCAACCTTGGGGCCCAGGAGTTGTTCGTCGCCGCCCGCGCCCTGGAACAGGGCATCAAGTCCGGGGAACGGGAGCGGTGGCCGGCCCTCCTGGACCAGTTTGAAAAGAGTCTCGCGCAGGTGATGGACTCCATCTCCCTCCTGGAGACCGAGAAGCCCGCCCCAGAACGCCAGGAGACGTCCGCGCCAATGCCGTTCGATCGCGAAGAGATCCGCGCGATGATGGAGGAGCTGGCCTCCCTTATCAGCCGTGGCGATATCAGGATGGAGGACGTCTTCACTGGCCTGCGCGAGAAACTCGACGCATCCGGCGGACACCCCCTGCTGGAACGCCTGTCCGAACAGATCGATCAGTTCGATTTCACCGGCGCATCGACCAGCCTGGCGGCCATGGCTTCGGATCTCGATATTTCCTGGGACGAAAAGCCCCAACAGGCGATCGAACAGGGGTGATCAGGACCGCGAGACTCACGGTGCTCTGGTGCCGCGCCCGTTGACTCCGGCCGTCAAGAGTCTCATGTTGGTGACATGGCAACGGCGATTCCCTTCGATACCCTGGCTCTGGCCCGCAAGCTGCGGGAGGAGGCCCATTTCGCGCCCGAGGACGCGGAGGGGACGGCCCGCGCGTTGGCCGACGTAATGACGAGTGCCGAACTTGTCACGAAGGAGTACCTCGACTCCCGTTTGCGCGAACTGGAACTCCGCATGACCATCAAGCTCGGCGCCATGCAGGCCGTGCTGGTCGCGGTCGTCGCGGCCCTGGTGAAGCTGCTGTAGCCTCCCTGTATTGCTGGCCCCAGCGTGCTGGCGTAGAGAAAGCCCGCTGGTGTCGTGCCACGTTCACCGGATCAACTCGCGTCCTTGCCGTCCAGCTTCGCCTGGCAGCGGGACAGGGTCGCCACCACGTCCACGCCCAGGTTCAGACTGCCCGGATCGTCCACGTTGCCGGCGATGGCCATGGCGAAGGTCATGATGGCGTTGGCCAGCGGCTGTTCGTCGGGCAGTTCTATGGGCTGGCCGGGACCGGTCGGGTCGGCGAAACCGTCGGTGGCCGGGTGGATGGTCAGGGCACTGCCCGGGCGTAGCGGGTCGTAGACCATCACCAGGGTGTCGAAATGCACGGCGAAAGTGCGCCGCTTCTCCGGCAGCAGGTTGGAGAGCCTGATCCGCACGTCCACCTCGCCCGGGAATTCACACCGCAGGTCGAGGGACTGTCCTATTCCCTCAGGAGTCTCGCGCCGCTCCACCTCCACGGCGCTGACGTACTCCGGCTCGCCGTCCAGAAGGTCGATGGCCATGGCGACGTCGTGGGGCCCATAGTCCCACAGCACCGGCACCTCGGCGCGGAACGGCCCCCAGTTGCCGGCGTGGCTGCGGATGGCCCGCACCGCGCCGACCGCGCCGCACAGTTCCTTGATGGCGCGATAGGCGGGGTGGACCAGATGGACGTGGTTCACCAGCACCAGGGCCTGCCCCATGGAGGCCACCCGCTTCAGGGTCACCGCCTCGCCCAGGGACATGGTCAGCGGCTTTTCCACCATCACCGGAATGCCCGAGGCGATGGTCTCACGGGCGATGGTGAAGTGCTGGGTCGCCGGCGACGCGATCATGACGCCATGCACGTCGTTGGGATTGAGCAGTTCCCGCCAGTCCTCCATTACCAGGGTGCCGGGTGGCACCAGGGTCCGGGTCTCGGGGTTGGAGCTTGCCACCCGCGCCAGGGTGATGCCCGACAGCTCGCCGCAGGTGCGGATGATGTTGCGGCCCCAGCGCCCGGCGCCGATCAGGCCGAGGCGGATATTGCGCTCGCTCATGACTCCCCCGTGTAGGTCCGGTCGCACCACGACAGGAAACGGCCAAGCCCCTCGTCCAGGTCGACCCTGGGATCGAAGCGGAGTTGCAGCCGCGCCTTGCGGATATCGGGACAGCGGCGCTCCGGTTCGTCGGCCGGATAGCTGTCGGGGTACTCGATGATGTGGTGCGGCACCGGGCGGCCGAGGACCTTCTCGATGCGCTTCACCAGGTCCACCATGGCGATTTCCGGCTTGGGATTGCCGATGTTGTAGGCCTCGCCCGGCACGCCGCGCAGGATCACCAGCAGGAACCCGACCATGGCGTCGGTGATGTAGCAGAAGGTGCGGGTCTGATTGCCGCGGCCATACACGTTGAGGGGCTGGCCGGCCTTGATCCGGCTGCCGAAGTTGGGCAGCACGCGGTAGTCCGTCTCCTGCATGCCCGGCCCGAAGACGTTGAACGGGCGGATGGTGTTGGTGGCGGTGCCGTGCTTTTCATGGAAGATATAGCACAGCGTCTCCCCCACCCGCTTGCTCTCGTCATAGCAGGCGCGCGGCCCCTGACAGGTGACGTGACCGCGATAGCTTTCCTGGGTGGGGACGTTGTTGATGTCGGGATTGCCGTAGATCTCGCTCGACGAGAAGAAGGTGAACCGGGCCTGGTGGCGGGTGGCCAGTTCCAGCATGTTGCGGGTGCCGGAGATGGCCACCTCCAGCGTCTCCAGCGGGTAGGCCCGGTAATAGAACGGACTGGCGATGCCGGCGGCATGGATGACGTAGTGCACCGGCTCGTCGAACACGAAGGGCTTGATCACGTCGTGGTTGACGAAGCGGACGTTGGGCATGTCCGGGATCTCGGCCCCCTCGCGGCCGGCGGTGATCAGGTTGTCGAGGGCGATCAGCTCCACCGGCTTGTCCAGGACGTGCTCGTTGAGCCACCCGAACACCGCCATGAAGTAGCGTCCGAGAAAGCCGCGTCCCCCGGTCAGCACCACCCGCCGCCCGGCGAAGTCCCGTGCCGCGTCGGCGAGGCGCTCGCCGATTTCCTGGATATCCGTGTCGAGCATGAAGGACATGACCGGTACACCTTTGCGTCAATACACCTTTACGTCGGGGAGCGGCACGATGAAGTGCCCGCCGCCGTCGCGATAGGCGGCGTGCCGGGCCATGATCGGGTCGGCGAAGTTCCAGGCCAGCACCACCACGTGACTGGGCCGGCGGTCGTAGATGGCCTGGCTCGGCAGCACGGGAATGTGCATGCCGGGGCTGTGGAGTCCCTGCTTGAGTGGGCTGTCGTCGACGATGAAGTCGATGACGTCGGGGCCGATGCCGAAGTGGTAGAGGAGGGTGGTCGCCTTGGCGGGGGCGCCGAAGCCGGCGATGGTGCCCCCGCTGGCCTTGATCCCGGCCAGGAGGCCGCCGAGTTCGGCCTTGCGGCTGTCGATGCGGGCGGCGAAGGCGGCGAAGGTCTCCGGGCGGTCGAGCCCGAGCCGCTCCTCGTTGGCCACCGCCTCGGCCACCGAGGGCCGGACCGGCCACGGCCCGCCCTTGACCTGGGCCACGCCCCGCAGGCTGCCGCCGTGGCTGTCGACGCGGATGGCCTCGATCAGTTCCAGGCCGTGGGCGTCGAGGAAGCGGACGAGGGGCTTCACCGTATGGTAGGCGACGTGCTCGTGGTAGATGGTGTCGAACAGGGTCTTCTCGAACACGTCCACCAGATAGGACACCTCGAACACGAACAGCCCCCCCGGAGTCAGGAGGATGCGCACCCCCTCGACGATGTCGGCCAGGTCGTCGGCGTGGGCGAAGACATTGTTGGCGGTGACCAGGACCGCGTACCCCCGCTGCTCGACGATGGTCTCGCGGGCGAGGGCGGCGCTGAAGAAGCGGGGCAGGGTGTCGATGCCCGAGACTGAGGCCTGATAGGCGATCTCCCGCGCCGGGTCCACCCCCAGCACCCGGCAGCCCCGGTCCTGGAAGATGCGCAGCAGCGTGCCGTCGTTGGAGCCGATGTCCACCACCGGCGCCCCGGACGGCAGCGGGTAGCGGCCGAGAATGTCCCCGGCATAGTCCTCGAAGTGCCGGACGAACACCGGCGAGGTGCCCGAGACGTAGACGTAGTTCTCGAACAGCAGCGCCGGGTCCACCACGTCGCGCAACTGCACATGGCCACAGGCCCGGCACAGGAACACGTCCAGCGGAAACCGCTGCTGCTCGATCCCCAGGGCGTCCCGGCCGACGAAGGCGTTGGCCGGCGGGGTCGGCTCCAGCTTCAGCACCAGGTCGAGGCCGGTGCCGCCGCACAGGCGGCAGTCCGCCCGCCGCCGACAGGGCGACTCCGTCACCTGAAGGCCTCGGCGGCGGTGACGAGATCGATGCGCACCACGTCGGCCTCGTAGACCTCCTGGCGCCGGGAGTTGCGGCCCAGGGTCAGGAAGGTGCAGTCCTCGCGGAAGACCATGGCGTGGTCCACCAGCGGCGGCGTGAAGAACACCTGTCCGGTCTTCACCGTCACCATCTCCGGCTTGCCCGTCGCGCCGTGGGGGCGGTGGTGGTACTCGATCGACCCGGACATCACATAGCAGAAGTGCCAGTCGGTCTTGTGATAGTGGTTGGCGCGAACGGTGCCGGCCTTCGACGTGATGAGCACGCAGCTCTTCATGTCGAGATCCACCAGCGGCTGGATGGCGCCCCGGGCGTCGGCGAAGGCGGCCTCCAGGGGGACGATGACGTCCCTGGGCCAGAGGGCCTTTTCGGCCTCGGTGACGGGCTTGATATCCATGCGGCTCTCCTGCGGCAAATGCTCAAGGGGTTGTACCTCCCGGAACGCCGGACGGCAAGAGTGAGGTTCCGTCGTGGCCGGCCAATCGGGTGAAGGAAAGCCGCCATCCTCACTCCCTCTCCCCCCGGAAGAGGGGGGAGAGGGCTATTGATCGGTTCACCCGATTGCCCCGTGCGTCAATTCGCTTCCAGTTGAGTGGCGACAGGCATAAGGTGGAGGGCGCGTTGGTGCGGTGCGGGACGAATGCCCTGCCGCAACCGGTGGGCGTTGCAAGTGACCAAGGGCGCGTGACCAGGGGCGGAGGAACGGGGGCATGTTTCCGCTGGTGAAACGGTTTGCGCTCGCCAGTCTCGCGGTGTTCGCCGTCGCCGCGACGGTGTTCGCGATCGTCGCCGCCAGGGGGGGCGACGGGGGCGTCTTGCTGCGGTGGGGACTGCCGGTGCTGGCCCTCGGCCAGGCGGTCCTGTTCGCCGTGGTCTACCACGGCATGGACGTGCTGCGCCGCCAGATGCGGGTGGAGCGCTCGGTGCTCCACGAGGCGCTCGACGCCAGCCAGCAGCGGGTGCGCGACATCACCGACGCCATGCCCGGGCTGATCTTCTACGTCGACAGCGAGCTGCGGGTCGGCTTTGCCAATCGCCGCCATCTGGACTGGCTGGGCAAGGAGCCGCACACCATCATCGGCACATCCATCGCCGAGGTGCTCGGCGACAATTTCACCCCCATCCGCACCATGGTCGAGACCGTTCTCGCCGGCAGCGAGGTCACCTTCGAGACCACCATGCGCATCCGCATCGGCGAGCGGCGGGTGCTGGCCCACTACATTCCCCACCGCGAGCATGGGGAGATCATCGGCTATTTCGGGCTGGTGCTGGACGTCACCGACCGCAAGATCCTGGAGGACGAACTGCGCCGCGCCCGCGACGACCTGGAAGCCCGGGTCGAACAGCGCACCCGGGAACTGCGCGCCGGCGAGCGCCGGTTCCGCGACTTCGCCGAGGCGTCGTCCGACTGGTTCTGGGAGATGGACAGCGACCTGCGCTTCACCTGGTTTTCCGATCGGGTGCGCGATCTCGGCCCCTTCGATCCCGCCGTGCTGCTGGGCAAGACCCGCCTCGAGATCGCCGGCCCCGGTCAGGATCGCGAGTCGATGCTCGCCCACATGGAGGACATGCGCAACCACCGGCCCTACCGCGACTTCCCCGTCTCCTTCGAGCCGACACCCGGCAACGTGCGACTGGTGCGGGTCAGCGGCCGCCCGGTGTTCGACGAGGACGGAACGTTCACCGGCTACCGCGGCACGGCCACCGACATGACCCGCCAGTCCGAGGCCGAGGCCCGCGCCGCCGAGGCCGAAACCCGGCTTTTGGCCGCGGTGGAGAGCCTGCCGGAGGGGTTTTTGCTGTGGAACCGCGACGATCGCCTCGTGCTGTGCAACAGCGCCCTGCGGTCCATGCTGCCGGAAATCGCCGACATCCTGTCGCCGGGGCTGAGGTTTCAGGACTACATCACCGCCGTGGTCCGGAAGAACAGGGGGGTCCTGCGGGGATTGGACAGCCCCGATTCCCTTGCCGCCTGCATCGCCCTTCACCACGATCCCGTCAAGGCCTTCGAGGTCGAACGCTTCGACGGCCTGTGGATCCTGGTCAGCGAGCGCAAGACCCCCGACGGCTGGACCGTCGGCACCTATACCGATATCACCCGCCTGAAGCAGGCCGAGCGGGCGCTGCGCGACAGCGAGGCGCTGCTGACCGAGGCCCAGACCATGGCCCGGGTCGGCTACTGGGAGTGGTGGCTGACCGAGGATCGGCTGGTGTGGTCGGCCGAGACCCACCGCCAGTTCTCCCTGCCCACCGGCGTCCAGCCCACCATGGCCTCCGTGTTGTCCCGCGTGCATGGCAACGACCGCGCCCGGGTGGAACGGGCGGCACGGGACGCCATGACCCGCGGCACGCCGCTCGAGGTCGAGTTCCGCCTGGTGGGGGCCGAGGACGAGGACCGCTTCCTGTATGCCCGCGGCCGGGTGATCCTTGACGAGTCCGGCCGGCCGGCCCGCATCGTCGGCTTCTCCCAGGACGTGACCGTGCGCAAGCAGGCCGAGTTCGCCCTGGTGGCGGCCAAGGAACAGGCCGAAATCGCCAACCGCACCAAGACCGAGTTCCTCGCCAACATGAGCCACGAGCTGCGCACGCCGCTCAATGCCGTGATCGGCTTCTCCGAAATGATCTTGAACGAGGTTTTCGGCGCCCTGGCCAACCAGCGCTACAAGGAATACGTGACCCACATCTACGAGTCGGGCCGTCACCTGCTGGAGGTGATCAACGACATCCTGGACGTCTCCCGCATCGAGGTGGGGCAGCTTGACCTTCAGGAGGAGGCCGTCGATGTCTCCAGAGTCATCGATTCCGCCCTGCGCCTGACCCAGACCCGCGCCGGCAACGCCGGGCTGACCGTCGAGCGGGTCGTCGCCGCCACGGCACCGGTCCTCAGGGCCGATCAGCGACGGCTCAAGCAGATGCTGATCAACATGATGAGCAACGCCATCAAGTTCACCCGTCCGGGGGGCTCGGTGACGGTGAGCTACCAGGTGAATGACGCGGGACAGCCCTGCCTTATGGTGCGGGATACCGGCGTCGGCATGACCGCCGACGAGGTCGACCTGGCCCTGGCGCCGTTCCGCCAGATCGACAGCACCCTGGCCCGACGCCACGAGGGCACCGGCCTCGGTCTGCCGCTGACCAAGTCCCTGGTGGAACTGCACGGGGGGCGGCTGGATATCACCAGCGCCCCCGGCGTCGGCACCACGGTGACGCTGCGGTTCCCGGCCGAGCGCATCATCCCGCCTGAGCCTCCGCCCGCCCTCCCCGACCGATCACCACGAAGCGCCACTCCCAGTGCGCCGACGCGAGCGAAGGAGCCCGTCGGCGCCGAGGTCGCCGCCGATTGATACTGTTGAGGCTAGTGGTTGCCGCACGGCATCAATGACGTGAGCCGATCACCAGTGTGCTGGCGTAGAAAAAAAAGGCGCAACACGGATGAACACGGATATCCACGGATGAACACGAATATAGAATACTAGGAATCTGCCCCGTCTTTACCCGTGACCATGTATTAATAGCAATTAATTAGTAAAGCATGATATTTGCGTGGGTCTCACGTAAGCCCATGTCAAACTCCACTGCATCCGTGTTTATCCGTGGATATCCGTGTTCATCCGTGTTGCTCCTTCTTCGTCAGGCGGACACGCTGATTATCAGTTCACGACACAGTTGGATTAATACAAGCCGCCCGCCTCGGGCAGGTCGCGACCGCCGGAGGGGTCGCCCGTGGAAACCGGGGCTTCTCCCTCTCCCTCCCCGCCCACGGTGGAGGTGTCGGGGATGCTGTCGGGCTTGAAGGCCTCGATGATCACGTCCCGGTCGCCGAAGCCCGCCGGACGGCCGCTGTTGTGGTCCACCCGCACCAGACGCATGCCGGGCGGGATGCGGAACGGAGTCGCCGGGTGGCCGGCCAGGGCCTCCATCATGAAGTCGCGGAAGATCGGCGCCGCCACCGCCCCGCCGGTCTCCTTGTCGCCCAGGCTGCGCGGCTCGTCGAAGCCGACGAACACCCCCACCGCCAGGTCGGGGGAAAAGCCGACGAACCAGGCGTCGTTGCTGTCGTTGGAGGTGCCGGTCTTGCCCGCCAGCGGCTTGCCCACCTCGGCCACCTTGCGCCCGGTGCCGTGCTGCACCACGCCCTGGAGAATCGACACCATCTGATAGGCGCTCATGGGGTCGGTGATCTGTTCCCGCTCGTCCGGGATCTCGGGCATGGCCTGGCCGGTCCAGAAGGTCTCGCGGCAGCGCTCGCAGTTGCGCACGTCGTGGCGGTAGATGGTGTGGCCGGTGCGGTCCTGGATGCGGTCGATCAGCGTCGGCAGGATGCGCTTGCCGCCGTTGACCAGCATGGCATAGGCCCCGGTCAGCCGCAGCACGGTGGTCTCCCCGGCCCCGAGGGACATGGACAGCATCCGCGGCAGGCGCTCGACGACGCCGAAGCGCTCGGCATAGTCCGCGACCTTGTCCATGCCGACGGCCTGGGCCAGGCGCACCGTCATCAGGTTGCGGGACTTCTCGATGCCCACCCGCAGGGTGGTGGGACCAAGGAAGTCATGGCCATAGTTCTGCGGCTTCCACTTGGGCAGCCCCGGTCCCTGATCCACCACGAAGGGGGCGTCCAGCATGACGCTGGACGGCGTGTAGCCGTTGTCCAGCGCCGCCAGGTAGACGAAGGGCTTGAACGCCGATCCCGGCTGGCGTAGCGCCTGGCTCGCCCGGTTGAACTCGCTGCGCCCATAGGCGAAGCCGCCCACCATCGCCAGCACGCGGCCGGTATGGGGATCGAGGGCCACCAGGGCACCCTCGATCTGCGGCAGCTGGCGCAGGCCATAGGTGCCGGCCGGCAGCCGAACCCCCTTCTCGTCCAGGTCCAGCCGCTGCACGGCGATGACGTCGCCCACCTTGAGCACGTCGCCGACCGTCTTCACCGCCGGCCCCAGGTGCTGCTCCGGCAGCCACGGCCTAGCCCAGCGCAGCTCCGACAGGGGAATGACGCCGCCGGTGCCACCGCCAAGGCCGATGTCCGCCCCGGCGCCGTCGGTGCCCAGCACCACGGCGAGGTCCCACTCCTCGAGCAGGCCCACCGGCCGCGGCACCTCGGCCAGGCGCGACGCCCAGCCGGCCCCGCCGAGGATCCGGGTGATCGGCCCGCGCCAGCCATGGCGGCGGTCATAGGCGATCAGACCGGCGCGCAGGGCCTTCTCCGCCTTGACCTGCAGTTCCGGATCCAGGGTGGTGCGCACCTGCAGTCCGCCGCGGTACAGCGCCCCCTCGCCATAGCGCTGCAACAGCTCGCGGCGCACGTCCTCGACGAAGTTCTCGCCCCCCTTGACGAACTCGGTGGCCGAGCGGTCGCGCACCAGCAGCGGCTCGGCCCGGGCGGCGGTGGCTTCCTCTTCGGTGATGTGGCCGTCCTCGGCCATGCGGCCGATCACCCAGTCGCGCCGCTCCCGCGCCGCGTCGGGACTGCGCAGCGGGTTGTAGTTGTTGGGCGCCTTGGGCAGGGCGGCCAGGAAGGCGGTCTCGGCGATGCTCAACTCGTCAAGGGACTTGTTGAAATAGTTCATGGCCGCCGCCGTCACCCCATACGACCCAAAGCCGAGATAGATCTCGTTCAGGTAAAGCTCGAGGATGCGGTTCTTGGTGAAGGTGCGTTCGATGCGGAAGGCGAGGATGGCCTCCTTGATCTTGCGATCGAAGGAGGCTTCGCTGCTCAACAGGAAGTTCTTCGCCACCTGTTGAGTGATGGTGGACGCCCCCATGGGCCGGTGATTGCTGCCGTAGTTTCGCAGGTTGATCAGCATCGCCCTGGCGACGCCCATGAAATCGACGCCCTTGTGGGTGTAGAAGGCCTTGTCCTCCGCCGAGAGGAAGGCGGTGACGACCCGCTTTGACATGGCGTCCAGCGGCACGAACACCCGCTTTTCCACCGCGTACTCGGCCACCAGCCGGCCGTCGCCGGCATAGATGCGGGTCATCACCGGCGGCTGGTAGTCGGCAAGAAAGCGGTAGTCGGGAAGTCCCCGGCCGAACTGATAGAATACGTACAGGACGCCCGCCACGGCGACGACGGCGCCGAGAAACAGGACGCTCAGCAGATTGATGAAAAATCTGGTCATGTTTTCACGGCCGGGCCAGCTTCTTCGCCTGCTTGAAGAAATCGTCGACGGACCGGACCATGGCCACGGCGAGTTTGGCGCGATAGGTCGGCTGACGCAGCAACTGCTCCTCCTCCACGTTGGAGAGATAGCCCATTTCCAGCAGCACCGACGGCACGTCGGGAGCCTTCAGCACCGCGAAACCGGCAAAGCGGTGGCTCTTCGGCAACAGCTTGGTGTCGCGGCGGAACTCCCGCAGGACGTCGCCGGCGAACCGCGCCGACAGATTGAGGGTCTCCCGCTGCGCCAGGTCGATCAGGATGTTGGTGACCTCGGGCGATTCATGGGACAGGTCGAGGCCGGCGATGAGGTCGGCCTTGTTTTCCTTCTCGGCCAGGGCGGCGGCCTCCTTGTCCGAGGAATTGGCCGACAGGGTATAGACCGACAGGCCGCGGATGGTCTCGTTGGCGATGGCGTCGGCGTGCAGCGAAATGAACAGGTCGGCCTTGGCGGCACGGGCGGCGGCCACCCGGTCGCGCAGGGTGATGAAGACGTCGTCCTCGCGGGTCAGCAGCGGCCGATAGCGCCCCGTGGCCTCCAGCCGGTCGCGCAGCTCAAGGCCCATGGCCAGGGTGATCACCTTCTCGTGGATGCCGCTCACCCCGATGGTGCCGGGATCGAGGCCGCCATGACCGGGGTCGATCATCACCACCGGCATCGCCACCGGCCGTGGCTTTTCCTTCGCCGCCCGGGTCTCGTCCGGACGGGAACGGGGAGGAAGAACCGCGGCCACCGGCTGCGGCTCGGGCTGGGCCGGCACCACCACCCGCGGCGGCAGCGGAGGCGGCGCACCGCCCTGCTCGCTGCCCTGACGCACGCCCCGGCTGCTCTGGAAGCTTTCGCGGGTGGTTTCCACCAGGTCGATCACCAGGCGCCAGCCCGCGCCGTTCTCCGGAGCCAGCACGAACGCCTGCCGGACGGTGACCGGCCGCGCCAGATCGAGAACGATCCGCGACGTGCCCGGCGTGAAGCTGCCATAGCGATAGGCTCGCACCAGGCCGGCCCCTCCGCCCACGTCCGGCGGCGGCGCGGCCCAGGCCACCTCCGGCAGGTCCACCACCACTCGGTCGGGATCTGGTAGGGTAAACACGCTGAACGAGACCTTGCCCGACAGATCGACCACGAATCGTGTATGATCGCCGTGGTCACCCACACGCACGGCGGTGGCCGTCAGCTCGGCGGCGGCGGGAAACGCCCACGCCAGGGCCAGGACGAGCCAGGCCACGGCGAAGACGACCACCCACCCTCGCGTCCGAAGGCACGGCCCCAAGTGACACGCAAGACCCGAACGTTTCAAGTCGATGCCCCGAAAATACCGCGCTGCATCGTGTCCATAGTGCGCTGGCCTCAAGTCCGACTCCCCCGGATATACTCCCGCCGCCGCCCGGGGTTCAACAACAACTCCCCGCCCGCCGCTGATTTTTCGAGTCTCGACCGATGGGCCTTGTCATGCCGGAGTCGGTAATACCGTCGCCGGAACGCGCATCACAGGAGTGATCGTTCACTGGCGGGAAACAGGCTCTTTCCCATTTCGCCGATGATCCCGCATCGCGTGGAGTGCAGACTGTGTCGCTGATGGTGGGGACGGCCCCACCATCAGCAACACGAATCTTTTTGATTGCGGCTCCGCCGCGTTATGGCAATCAACCATCCCTGACCGAAAGAGGAGCACGACCATGCCACCCGTCACGACGACAAAGGCCCCGATTGCCGTGGAACTCGAGGCCGGAAAGACCTACTACTGGTGCACTTGCGGCCGTAGCGCCACTCAGCCCTTCTGCGACGGAGCCCACCAGGGATCGGAGTTCACCCCCGTCGCCCACACCGCCGAGAAGACCGGCACGGCATATCTTTGCGGATGCAAGCATACCAAAGGACAGCCATTCTGCGACGGGACCCACAAGTCTCTGTAATCGCGGATCGGCGACGTGTATCCTCGCCGCCGTCACGTTGACGGCCAGATGGATGAAAATGAAAATGAACGCAGGAGTTTCCATGTTCAACAGGCTTGCCGTGGCGGCTGGTGTCGCCCTTGCGGTTTCGGTCATCGCTCTCGACGTCCGGGCCGATGAAACCAATCCCACAATCGTCCACCGACAGGGCATCTTCAAGGTCGCCTCCGGACACATGACCGGCCTGAAGTCGATTCTGGTCCTGAAGAACGGGCCGACAGCCAACCTGACCTATCATGCCGACGGCGTGCTGGCGGCGTTCCAGCACCTGGGCGATGCCTTCCCCGCCGGCACGGACAAGGGCGAAACCAAGGCGAAGCCCGAAATCTGGACCGATCGCGCCAAGTTCGACGCGGCCGGCAAAAAGGCCCATGACGCCGCCGTGGCCATGGCGGACGCCGCCAAGACGGGCAACACGGACCAGGCGGCGGAGGCCTTCAAGACCCTTGGCAAGGCCTGCAAGGCCTGTCATGAGGACTTCAAGAAGGATTGAGACCAGGACCATGGCCATCATCTTCGTAGCGCGCTCGGTCAAACTGAGCAAGTGGAGCAGCGACGTCGGGCTCGGCAAGCACGTCTACAAGGTAGGCTGCAGCGAAGAGTCCCCCGACGCCGAGGCCAAGGCCGGCTGGGCCGGCGAGGCCGACTGGACCGTGATCGGCTCGGCGGAGGTCGAAGGCCTCGCCGAGCCGCAGGTGCTCGAGCGCCTGCAGCGCAAGGAGAAGATGATCGACCCCGGCCTCTACCCGAAACTGAAGGGAGCGGCCGGGGTGTTCCGGGTCAAGGACACCAACGTCGAGAATCACATCCTGGTGACGCAGGCGCTGGCCGGGCGGGAACTCAAGACCGTGAAGCTGAAACCCGCCGACTTCGCCGCCTACCTCATCCACAACGCGACGAAATAGGGGGGGGCCTGGATTTCTCACAGGTCCGGCGGATGCTGGCTTGATCTTTGATCCGCCTATGTTTTTTCCTCCCTTGCCAATACCTCCAGTATTGGCGGCGGTCGGAAAAACCATAGGCGAATCAAATCTCGGCGCCATCATTCCGCATCCCTGCGAGAAATCCGGGCTAGCCGCTCCTCCCCCTGGCCTGACGCGGCTTGGCGGCGGCGGCAGCGGCGGTACGGGAACGGGGGGTGTTGCCGGCCGACTTCATCGGTGGGCGCGTATGCAGACGGGCCACCGCGTCGGCGTGGTAGGCATGTTCCTCGTCGATGGGCACCGGCCGGCGGATGGTCTTCTCGATCGCCTTCAGGTGGCCGATCTCGTCGGCGTCGCAGAGGGACAGCGCCGTGCCGCCCGATCCGGCCCGCGCGGTGCGGCCGATGCGGTGGACGTAGCTTTCCGGCTCCACCGGCATGTCGAAGTTGATGACGTGGGAAATGTCGTCGATGTCGATGCCCCGTGCGGCGATGTCGGTGGCCACCAGGGTGCTGACGTGGCCCGACTTGAAGTCGGCGAGCGCCCGCTGGCGGGCACCCTGGGACTTGTTGCCGTGGATGGCGCCGGCGCTGACCGCGCCCTTGCGCAATTGCTCGACCAGGCGATCGGCGCCGTGCTTGGTGCGGGTGAAGACGATGGCCCGGGTGACGGCGTCACTCTTCAAAAGGTCCACCAGCAGCCGCCGCTTGTCGTCGCGGGTGACGAACATCACCCGCTGGTCGATGCGCTCCACGGTCGTCGCCGCCGGAGTCGCCTCGATGCGTTCGTGGTCTTTGAGAATCCCCTCGGCCAGGCTGGCGACCGCCGCCGGCATGGTGGCCGAGAACAGCAGCGTCTGCCGCCTGGTCGGCAGGTCGTGGACGATTTTCCGCACATCGCGGATGAAGCCCATGTCCAGCATGCGGTCGGCCTCGTCGAGGACAAAGATCTCGACGGCGTCAAGCCGCACCTGGCGGCGCGTCATCAGGTCGAGGAGCCGCCCCGGCGTCGCCACCAGCACGTCGAGCCCTCGCCCGACCGCCAGGGTCTGCGGTCCGAGGCCGACGCCGCCGTGGATGACGGCATGCTTCAGCGGCAGGTAGCGGCCATAGGCGGCAAAGCTCTGGCCGATCTGCAGGGCGAGTTCCCGGGTCGGGGTCAGGATCAGCGACCGCACCGAACGGGGCGAGGGCCGCCGCTCGGAGGCGGCCAGACGCTGGAGAATCGGCAGGGCGAAGGCCGCCGTCTTGCCGGTGCCGGTCTGGGCAACACCCAGAAGGTCGCTGCCCGCCAGCAGGACCGGAATGGCCTTTGCCTGGATCGGAGTCGGAGTCGTATAGCCCTCGGCAGCCACGGCGCGGCACAGGGGCGCCACGAGGCCAAGGTCGGTAAAGGTGGTCATTCGTTGTGTTTCTTTCATGGGAAAAGGGTGCCGAGCCACCGCGACCGCTGGATCCGCCGGACCCGGTCGCGCCGCCAGTGTCGGTGCGGACATGCTCGGAGCATCTGGACTCCGTCCACTGATACCCCCTATCCCGCCGATGGTCAATTGCTCAGTTTTCCCACCGGCCAGTGATATCCGTCACTGAAGGTTTGGTCCGGTGCAGGCATGCTGTCCCCATCGAAGAACGAGAAAGGAAAGAGGAGTGGACAGAATGTCATACGGAGAAACAACATGTTGACGTTCGATGAACTGATGCAAATATCCTGGAGCCTCTACGCTCACCAGTTCTCTGACTTGCCCTATGGTGATCCGTATCTTGCTGCGATGAGCCTGGTCTGTATCATGTTGCTGACCGGTGCCGTGCTGCGACATATGTTCCGCATCCCGGGGTAGCCCGATGCGATCATGTCCGGCGGTGGGTCAGCGCCACCACCAGTCCCGCGCCGACGATCAGCGGTGCGCCGAGCAGGGTCTCGGGCGCCGGAACGGCATCGAACACGGCGTAGCCCACCGCGCCGTCGAACAGCAGCAGGGTATACGTGGCCGGAGCCAGGGTGGAGGCCGGGGCCAGCCGCAGGGCCTGCGTGAACAGCATCTGGGCGGACGTGGTCAGCAGCCCCAGTCCGGCGAACAGGGCAAGGTCGCCAAGGTCAGGCCACACCCACCCCCAGGGCACCATCGCCGCGCTCGCGGCCAGGCCGAACAGGGTGAAGTAGGCGACGCTGGTCAGGGTCGACTCGGTCCGTCCCAGCGCCCGGACGACCAGCGTCGCCAGCGCCCCGAATACCGCGGCCCCCAGGGCCACCGCCGCCCCCGGCGACACCACGGCCCCGCCCGGGCGCAGCATCACCAGCACGCCGAGGAAGCCGACGATGACGGCCATCATGCGGCGCCTCCCCACCGGCTCCCCGAGAAGCGGTCGCGCCAGCAGGGTGACGATCAGCGGCGTGGTGAAATATAGGGTGCCGTTCTCGGCGAGCGGCAGCAGGGAAAGGGCGGTGAAGGCGCCAAAAATGGCGATGAACGTCAGCGCGCAGCGGACGAAGTGCAGTCCCGGGCGGCGGGTGCGGAGGGTTGCGGCTATCCCCCGGTGCATCACGAACGGCAGCAGGATCAAGGTTCCGCTGAGAAAGCGGAAGAATGTAACCTGGACGATGGGGTAGGTCCCTCCCAGGTGCTTGACCAGCCCGTCGATGCCCGCCGAAAACGCCATGGCGGTCACCATCAGCAGAATACCCGCGGTAATAGAGGAAATAACCATGAAGTCCGGTCCGCGTGTCACTGTCCCACCTTGATTCGCCCGAACATCATGTCGTCGCACCGGCCCGCGGTCGCGCCCTTCCAAAGTGGACCGACGACACCTATGTATTTCGACATGAAAGGCGTCTTGTGCGTGGGCCGCGAACGTGGTAAGAGTATTCTAAACAAGTGCCACAAGAAAATATGTTCGGGGATGCTGGCCAACGCGCCAAGCAACGGGAGACGTTTGGAGGGACACATGCTGAGCAGCGCTGTCAGGGAGGCATCCGGCCGTGCGGAGCGGGCCGGGTCGGTGCGCGGACCCTCGGGATGGCCAGAGCTGGTCGTCGACGACAGGACGGTAAGCGGCAGGACGACAAACGACAGGACCACAAACGACAGGGCGGGCGGGGAACGTTATGCCGGAGCGGGGGAGCCTCTTCTCGCCGATCTGCTGAGCGACCCGCTGACCCACAGCGTGATGGCGAGCGATGGTGTCAAGCACAGGCACCTCATGCTGGTGATCGCCGAGGTGCAGGCGCGTCTGAACGGCGCCTGAGCACGGGCCGGCCGTCGGGCAGGCCTGGGCGTTCCTGCCCATCATACCGGCCGGACCAGCGCGTGGCGCTTCCGGCCGGCGGACAGCTTCACCAGTCCGTCGGCGACATCCTCAAGGGTAATGGTGCGACCCTCGTCGGCAGCGGCGAGGGTCGAGTCGTTGATGCGCACGCCGCCGGCCCGTATCAGCCGCCGCGCCTCGCCGTTGGAGGCGACGAGTCCGCTCCGGCGCATCAGGTCCAGCAGTCCGATCCCCGCGGCCAGATCCTGACGCGGCACCTCGACCGTCGGCAGGGACTCCCCCACCGCCCCCTCCTCGAAGGTGCGGCGTGCCGTTTCGGCGGCGGCGGCGGCGGCCTCGGCGCCGTGGGCCAGCCGGGTCGCCTCGTTGGCCAGAGTCTTCTTGGCCTCGTTGATGTCGGCACCGTCCAGCCGTTCCAGCCGCTCCACCTCCGCCAGGGGCAGTTCGGTGAACAGCCTGAGGAAACGGCCGACATCGCCGTCCTCGGTGTTGCGCCAGAACTGCCAGTAGTCGTAGGCGCTGAGGCGGTCGGCGTTGAGCCACACCGCGCCCTGGGCGGTCTTGCCCATCTTCGCCCCCGACGCCGTGGTGATCAGCGGCGAGGTCAGGCCGAAGATCTCCCGACCGTCCACCCGACGGGTCAGGTCGATGCCGTTGAGAATGTTGCCCCACTGGTCGGCCCCGCCCATCTGCAACAGGCAGCCGTGGCGGCGCGACAGCTCGAGGAAATCATAGGCCTGGAGAATCATGTAGTTGAATTCGAGGAACGACAGCGGCTGCTCCCGCTCCAGGCGAAGCTTCACCGAGTCGAAGGTCAGCATCCGGTTGACCGAGAAGTGCCGCCCGAAATCGCGCAGGAAAGCGATGTAGTTGAGACCGTCCAGCCAGTCGGCGTTGTTGACCATGATCGCATCGGTCGCTCCCCCCGCCGAGCCCACGGGGGGGCCTTCGGGAGCAAAGGTCAGGAAGCGGCTGAACACGGTGCGGATGCCGGCCATGTTGCGGTTGATCCGCTCGTCGTCGAGCAGCGCCCGCGCCTCGTCCTTGCCGGAGGGATCCCCGACCCGGGTGGTGCCGCCGCCCATGAGGACGATGGGCTTGTGCCCGCATTTCTGTAGCCAGCGCAGCAGCATGATCTGGATCAGGCTGCCCACGTGCAGGCTGTCCGCCGTGCAGTCGAAGCCGATGTAGGCCGTGACCGGACCCGTGGCGGTCAGCCCCGCGTCCAGCCCGGCCAGGTCGGTGCACTGGTGGATGAAGCCGCGCGCGGTGATGGTGCGCAGGAAATCACTGCGAAGGTCGGACATTGAGGCACAATCCGTCTTGTCTGCCGTGGCGGGACCATGGTGTAGCACGTCAGGCGGTGGTCCTTCAATGCTGCAATGCAGCAGACGAAAGGCGTAATCACGAATCAAAATCTGGTGTGTCGGCGAGATTGGCGGCATAGTAGGTTTCGATTGCGTCCGCTGGCGGGCGGGTGTCGGTGTTTCTGGAGCGTCGGTTTTTCCCGGCAGGTGGAGCGTTGGATGGCGTCACGCAGCGTACTGGTCCAGCTTGGCCGACAGGTGGCCAAGGAGATGGCCTCCGGCCAGATGGGTGAAACGGCCCGTGGGCTGGCGGAGCTTCTGGGGGACGACCCGCAGGTGGTCCACGACCTCCTGGACCTGATGGTCAAGGAGGGCCGGAAGAAGAAGCCCAGCTCCCGACTCATCGACGCCTATGGATTCATGATGGGGCAGTCGCTGGAGACGCAGCGGTTCCGGATGGAGCATGGCTTCGACGCGGCGACGGAGTCCATCGCCAGACTGCGGACGAAGCTGGTGGACCTGGTCCAGGGGGGCGAGCTTGAGCCGTCACTGGGGCTGATGATCGCCCGCGTGTTTGCCGTGGCCAAGGTGGACCTTGGGACGGAGATGCGGGACTCGATGGCGGCGCTGATGGAGTCCGAGGCCGGCAACATGCCCGTCATGCCCGACCAGAAGGACATGGGCGCCTTTCTGACCGAGCTGGTGCAGGAACACGACGGCGACCTCTTCTCCATCCAGGGGTTTCTCGCCGAGATGGCCTCGGCCTTCCCCGACGAGCACCGTGCCGGCATGGCGGGCATGCTGCTGGCGGGACCGGAGCCGATCGTGCGCGAGGCGGTGGTGGGCTGGCTCCTCGATCCGGTGTCGCGGGTTCGCCGCCTCGCCGCCTCCATCATCGGCGACGCGGCGGGACGGGGCCTGGTCTCGCCGACCATGCTCCGGCGCATGATCGTGATCCGCAACTGGCTGCCCGAGGAGGACCGCCAGGTGCTGGACGACGCCATCCGCAACTGTCGTCAGAAGGGTGTGCCGTGCGCCCCGGCCCCGGTGGCGCAGGTGCGTGAGGTCGTGGCGTCGGGCTTCGACGGCTCGGGCGCGCAGAGTATCTTCGTGGTGGTGAAGGAGGGACGGAAACATGCCGTCGCCTCGCTGCTGATCAAGCGCGAGGTCGGCGTCCGCGATGCCTGGGTCCGGCGCGGCTTGTCCAAGGCCGACGCGGACGATTTCCTGTGGGAGATCGAGGAGCAGGTGGACGTCTACACCGCCTCGACGGACTATGTCACCGCAGCACTGCCGAATTTCCTGGCCGTTGGCGGCGCCTCCGGCGTGCTGCCGCCGTTCGCCCTGGTGGACTTCGTCGAAACGGCGGGTCTCGCCGCGTCCAATCCCCTGCCGCTGCCGGCAGCCGACCTGGTCGACCAGCTTCTCGCGGATGTTCCGCCGGCGCGGCGTACTCCCCAGGCGGTGATGACGGCGCTGAAGAACAGCCGGTCGTGGTCCCTGAGCTATGGATTCATGGAATCGTGGTTCGAGGAGGACGGGGCGGTGGATGCGATGCTGAGTCGCCGGCGGATGTCGGAGACGCTGCGCATCACCCTGGTCCTCGACAAGGTGCTGTCCGGTCACCGCGCCAGGTGGGCAGAGACCCTGGCCTGGATGGCCCTGCTGCTGCGGGAGGACGAGGAGGAGGATGGCGATATCTGGATCGACTACGCCCTCGTCGCCAGGGAACTCCTGGGCGACCGGCCCCTCGCCGACATCGGGCTGATGCTCGACATCGCCGAGTCGACCGTTGACTCATGGCGCGCCCGCAACGAATGACGGCCGGGCAATTTCTGCCGGCCGTCCCCTCCGCCCGGAAAGACCTGCCGGGTCGCACGCGGGTCCCCCGCGGACATCCTGGCCCAGGGCGGGCCGCTTCCTCCGCAGGGCAATCGGGTGAAGTGAGAACCGCCACCTTCACTCCCTCTCCCCCCTCTTCCGGGGGGAGAGGGCCGGGGTGAGGGGGGCAACCGGCACCATTTCGGGAGCTTCGGCACCCCCCTCACCCAACCCTCTCCCCCCTGAAGGGGGGGGAGAGGGCTTTTGATCGGTTCACCCGATTGCCCTTGCCTCCTCTGGCATCCCCCTTGCATCCCTCATCGGCGGACATTCGTCCCGGCAGGAACGGACGTCCGGGCACCCGGGCAACAGCCAGCGTCACGCCCGGGTGTCAGCGACACGGTGGAGGAGCGAGATGAGCCTTTGGGGAATATTCGCCAACAGCACGCAGGCGATGACGGCTCAGTCCATTGGCCTGAATGCCATCAGCCAGAACATCGCCAATATCAACACCACCGGCTACAAGAAGCTCGACGCCGAGTTCAAGACCCTGCTGGGCAAGGCCGAGGGACCGCGGAAGTTCTACACGGCCCGCGAGGTCACCAGGCAGCTCGTGGACAAGGCGGGGATGATCCAGGAGAGCGGCCGGTCCTATGACCTTGCCGTCAACGGCAAGGGCCTGTTCGTCCTCAACACCAAGGCCGACGCCACCGGTGAGGCACTCTACACCCGAAACGGCAGCTTCAGCGAGTACACCTATAACCCGACCGCCGATACCACCGAAACGATCCTGGTCGGGGCCGACAACACCCCCCTGATGGGGTGGAAGGCCCAGGCCGACGGGACGTTCCTGGCCTCAGGCGCGCCGCTGCAGCGGGTCGTGGCGCGAGTCGATGACGACGTGGCCATAGGGACCGCCACCACGGAGACCACCATCATCGGCAACGTCGATGCGGGGTCCGCCGCCACCCCGGGTTCGGCCGATGACGTCGCCTCGGGTGCGGCGACGGCCGCCACCAAGGCAGCCACGGCCGTGACCTCCATAACCGCCGCCAACACGGCCGCCGCCGCCCTGACGACCACCACGTCGGCAACGGCCACCGCCGCCACCGCCGCCAAGGCCGCCATCGCGACCGCCAAGGCGGCCGCCATCGCGGCGCAGACGGCGGCCGACACCGCGAATACCGCCGCCGCCGCCGCGGCAGCCTCTCCCGGAGTCTCGCTCAACGCCGCCGCCAGCGCCGCCGCCAATGCCTCGGCCGCCAAGGCCAAGGCCGCGTCCATCGCGTCAAGCGCGGCTACGACGGCCGTATACGACAACCTGGCCGCGGCGACGGCCGCCAAGGCCGCCGTCGATGCCAACTCCAACGCCACGGCCACCGAAATAGCGGCGGCGACCGCCGCCTATACGTCGGCCGACGCCCTCAATACGGCCATGGTCGCGGCCGACACGGACATCGACCTGGCAAAAGACGCGGCCGATACTACCGCCTCGATCGCCAGCGCCGCCGCCGACACCCAGACCATGACCATCCCGGTGGTCGACAATACCTACAAGACTCAAGGGTTGATACTGAACTGGAAGCCCCTTTCGGTTGTGAAAAATTCATCGGACATTGCCACCAGCACATGGCGTCTGGATTTCCAGGTTCAGGAGTCGAACGGGACGTACAACGGCACGGTGACACCCCCGGCCGCCGGGAGCAACGTGGTGACCTTCGGCAGCGACGGCAAGGTGGTCTCGCCGGATACCATGAGTGTGGCCATCAGCTGGGCGACGGGAGGCTCCAGCGCCATCACCGTCGACATTTCGAAGATCACCCAGTTCGCCAGCGCCACCCAGGTCCACACCGCCACCCAGGACGGCCTGGAGAGCGGCAATTTCCGCGGCAGCACCTTTGACGAGGACGGTGTTCTGTCCTACAGCTACACCAACGGCCTGGAGATCCCGAAATACAAGGTGCCGGTGGCCACCTTCGCGGCGGTCAACTCGCTCGAGGCCATCGGCGGCACCCGGTTCGCCGAGACCGAGCTGTCGGGAGAGGCCAATATCACCGCAATCGGCGAGGATGGCACCTCGTCGTTCTTCGTCGGCGGCTTTGAAAGCTCCAACGTCGACATCGGCCAGGAGTTCACCAAGATGATGCTGACCCAGAAGGCCTACTCGACGGCGGCGCAGGTGTTCAAGACCGCCGACGAGATGACCCAGCAGGCCGGCGGGCTGATCCGCTGATGCCGGCGCCTTCGGATCCCCTCATCCAGGTCGAGGAGGCCGGCCCGCAGAGGTTCACCCTGGCCGTGACCGTCGCCGGCCAGCGATTCGACTGCGGAGTCTACATCAGTCGCGGCGCCGCCATGCAGGCCGGGCGCCTGTTCGTGCAGCGCAAGGAAAACGAGGCCATCGCGCAGCGAAAACGCCCGCGCCGCAAGGGATAGGTTCCCAAAGAGCCGCCGCCAGGGTAGGATTCCTTCGGTGCAGCGGCAAGCGGGAGAGGGGCATGGCAAGGGTTCTCGTCATAGACGACAAGGCGCCGGTCCGGGAGACCATCCGCATCGGGCTCGAAATGGCGGGGCATACGGTGGAAGAGGCGGTGGACGGCCAGGATGGGCTGGACCGCGTGCAGGGCGATCACTTCGACCTGGTCATCGCCGACGTCGTCATGCCGAGGATGGATGGCATCGAGTTCGTCAAGGCGGTGCGGGCCAGGTATCCCGATCTGCCGGTGCTGACCATTTCCGGCGGTGGCGGCGCCATGCCGGCGGCCTACAGCTTGAAGATGACCGAGATGTTCGGCGCCGGTGGGGTCCTGTTCAAGCCCTTCACGCCCGATGAACTGCTGGAGAGCGTCAACCGCCTGCTGGGCTGACACCGGCCGCCGGTCGAGCGGCGGTCGCCGCGACTCCGGTCTCTTCGGCGTCCTCGGCATCCGCGACGGTAGCGCGGTCGTCGTCCGCCCGCTGATGGGCGAACATGTGGCCGACGAGGCTTTCCAGCGTCTCGGCGAGAACGTACTTCCTGTCCGTCGGCAGCGACTCGATGCCCGTCACCAGATGGAGCACGGGATCGTCCTCCAGCAGCGCGTCCCCCGTCGGCGTCACCAGCAGGCGGTGCGACAGCCCCCGGCCAGAGCCGGGTCCCCGGGCCAGATACCCCTTGCGAACCAGCGCCGAGATGGTCTGGGAGGCCGTACCGCGACTCGAGGCGTGGTAGCGGGCGAAGGCCGAGACCGTCCGTGACGACTCGTTGGCCTGCGCGAAGTAGCGCAATGCCGTCCATTGGGCGGGGTTGAGCCCGGCGGCGAACGACCGGCTGTGGGCGATGCGCACCACCTGCTCCAGCAATTCCGCTACCGCGCTGGCCGAAACTCCGGATCGCCTGACCGTCATCGCACAACCACCTGTTCTGACTCGAAACATTTCTTGACAAGGGCGTCAGTGAGCGTAGTCTACCTCATATGCTTCGACTCGGAACACACTTTTCTGGAGGATGTCGCCATGACGGTTGAGTTTTCTACCACGTCCACCACTACCCGCGAGGAACAGATCGCGGCTGCGGCGTTGCGCTATGCCGCCGACGACATTCGCTCGGCCGCCGATCAGACTCCCAAGTGGAGTGAGCCGCTGCGGAATATGGCCGACCTGATGCATGACCTGGCGCAGAACGTCCTGGAGGGGCGTCGTCCGTTGAGGTCATCGTTCCGCTGACTACCGGCGGGGGTGCGGCCGTTGGGGGGGACTTCACTGCCGCTACCCCGGGGGAATGCGATGAGTACCTTGGTCATCCGCAGTGTCATCTTCGGCAACAGGCGCACCAGCATGCGTCTGGAGCCCGAGATGTGGGAAGCGCTGGAGGAAGTCTGTCGCCGAGAGGACATGACCATCGGCGAATTCTTCAGCGCCGTCGACCGGCAACGGGGCGACGCGGGCCTGACGGCGGCGACGCGGGTGCTTCTTCTGCTCTACTTCCGCGCCGCCGCGACCGGCGAGGGGCGTGCCCTGCTGCCGTGGATGAACCTAAATTCGGCAGTTGCACTTGGGGCTGCCGCCCCAAACCCCGCTCGGGGCGATGCCCCGAACCCCCTTTGATTTTATTAATGAAATCAAAGGGGGTTTGGGGCGTCTTGCCGAAAGCACGCATCCGCACGACGCCCCGGGCGGGCGCGGGCGGCAGCCCGCCGATTCCTCTCTCGGCGGGTCATAATGAGAACCGCTGCTCAGCTCGCGTGACATGACGGGCCGCCGTCCGCGCCGTGCTATACTCTCCCCATGGAAACTCCCGAGAAGGACACCGGACAGCCGGTCGTGAGTGGCCCCGTGCGCTTTCCCGTCGGGGAGCACCCCATTGCCGTGGCGGTGGCGCCGTCGGGCGAGTTCGTCTACGTGGCCGACTGGGGGGCTCATACCGTGTCGGCGTTCCGAGTCGAGGGGAGCGACGGGGCGTTGACGCCGCTTGCCGGCTCGCCGTTCGCGACCGGAGAGTGGCCCCACTCCATCACCTTTGCGCCGTCGGGAGCGTTTCTGTATACCGCCAACGGCTTGTCCAACGACGTTTCGGTGTTCGGCGTCGATCCCCGGACCGGCGGCCTGACGCCCGTTACCGGTTCGCCCTTCGCCGCCAACAACCACCCGGAAGCGGTCGTCCTTTCGCCCTCGGGCGCGTTCGCCTACGTCGCCAATGGGTTCTCCCACGACATTTCCGCCTATCGGGTTGATCCGGCGACCGGCGCCCTTGCCGAGTTGCCGGGATCGCCGTTCGCCTGCGGCGAAAAACCCCTGGCCCTGGTCATCGAGCCCTCGGAGCGGTTCCTGTACGTGGCGAATCGGCGCTTTGACGTGTGGGGGTACCATATCGACTCGGACGGTGGGCTCCGGCACCTGGAGGGCTCGCCGTTCGCCGCCGGCCGGGGACCGACCGCCATCACCATCGATCCCACGGGCCGGTTCGTCTACGTGGCCAATTTTCGCTCCGACGCCGTGGGGGCCTACCGCATCGATCCCGCCTCCGGCGCGCTTCGGCAATTGGACGACTCGCCGTTCCCCACCGGGTCGATTCCGGTGGGAGTGACGACGGATGCCCTGGGGAAGCTGGTGTTCGTCACCAATGGCCAGGACGACACCCTCTCCGTGTACCGGATCGACGAGGCGAGCGGGAGCCTCACTCCCCTCGCCACGTCGCCGCTGGCGGCCGGCAGGATGCCCTGCGGCATCGCGGCGCATCCAAACGGGCGGTTCATCTATGTGACGAACTGGGTCTCGAACGACGTCGCGGTCTATCGGATCGAGTAAGGACACGATACAAAATAACCGCGCCAGATCGCGCGGGACACCGGTTCGTCCGCCAGGCGCGACAGGGGGCGCGTACCCGCGGTACGCAACCCCTGGCGCAACGCCGCGGACGGGCCGGGGGACAAGCGAGATGGTGCGGTTATTTCGTATCGTGTCCTAATACCGGAAGCGCGTCACTGCCACTGCCAGACGGGGCGGGGGCAACTGGTGCGCGGGGTGTCGGGATCGATTTCGTGGACGATCTTGGCCATCAGGCCTTCCGTCGCATGGGGGTCGAGCCACCCCCACTCGCCGTTGTAATTGGCCTCGAGGAAGGTGTAGCGCCCGTCCTTGCGCAGGAAGTCGATGCGGGCATAGTGCTGACCGACGTCGGCCATGAAGGAGAAGATGCCGGTCCGCACCGCCTCGGGCAGGTCCACTTTGGACCATCCGCGATGGGCGTACTCCATCGGCGCCTGCCGCCAGTCGATGGTCTGGCCGAGGAACGGCGTCCGATCCAGCTCGAACGCGAACAGCTCGTCGCGGATCACCGCCACCGTCAGGTCGTGGGTGGCGTCGATGAGGTTGGTCAGAAACCACGGCTGGCCCGGGTCCAGGTCCCCCTCGTCGACCGGGGTGCTGTAGAAGCCGATGCCGTCGGCGAACTTGAAGGAAAAGCTTTTGGCCACCGACGTCTCGCCGGCGCGCAGACGGTCCGGCCGATTCACCAGCAGTCGATAGGGGGTTATCTCGAAATATCGGGCGGCGACGCGCAGTTGCAACAGCTTGCCCGAACGCAGTGTCGACAGGGGCTGGCTGAGGACGATCTTGCCCTGATCCCAGAAGATGTTCAGGAGGTCGCTCCACGCCAGCCAGATTTCTTCCTCGGCATAGCGGTCGAGCGCGCTCAACTCCTTGCTGGGGAAGATGGTCGAGCCCCGCATGTTGGAGCGGCGAAACACCTTGGCGATGGTGTCGTCGGCGACGGTGCGTCCCGTCGGGTCGCTGAGTTCGACGCTGGACTCGGTGACGCTCAACCCGTACTCCCGCCACAGGTCCGTGTTGTAGCGGAACACCTTCTCGCTTCCCAGCCGTTCGACCAGGAGATCGGAAACGTAGTCGATGGAGTTGGAGATGAGCAGGGTGACCGGCCGGCGCGTATTCATGCCCTGTGCTCCCCAGAACGGTTCATCCTGGAAGAAAAGGGAGCGCGAGGGCCTCCAGGCCCTCGCGCTTCTCTCCTATTCTCTTCGAAACGGTCCGAAGACTACTCGTCGCCCTCGCCGTCGAAGCCGGTGCTGCTGGTCGGCGCGCCGGTGGTCATCATGAGCTGCCGGATGCGCTCGCTCTCGGTCCAGCGGCGGGTCTGGCTGACGTGGTCATAGGTGCAGCGCACGCCCTCGCTCCGCCACAGAAACGCCTCGTCCGGCTTCGAGCAGACGAGATCGGCAGGTGTCAGCTTGGGCTTGGTGGAAGTCCCGCAGTCCGAATGCAACATGGGGTATCTCCTGTGAGTCCCTAGAGCGTTTTCAGCCTGAGCGGAAACGCTCTAGAATTTGCCTCTGGCCGCTCAAGCGCCGCGCGGGCTTTTCGCAGTTTCCGCTTGAGCGGAAACTGCTCTAACGCGGCGGAGCCGCAACCAAAAAGATTTGTATTACCGATCCCAAAAATCTTTGCGGCCTGCGAAGATTTTTGGGATCGGTAATACAGCCTGGACGGGCCAGTTTAAATCAGACCTTCATCAGATTGGAATAGAAATCGTTGGTGTGCAGGAGCGCCGCGTGGCTTCCCTGCGCCACGATGCGTCCCTGGTCCAGCACCACGACCCGGTCGGCGCACCTGACCAGCGAGGGGCGGTGGGCGACGATCAGGGACGTGCGCTGGCGCAGGAAGGGCTCCAGCACCTCGCGGAGAGCCGCCTCGTTTTCCGCGTCGAGGAAGGAGGACGCCTCGTCCAGCAGCATGAGGCGCGGTCGGCGGAGGATGGCCCGGGCGATGGCGACCCGCTGGCGCTGTCCCGACGAGAGCTGGTGTCCCTTGTGGCCCAGCGGCGTCTGGTACCCGGCCGGGAGGGCGCGCAGGAAACCGTCGGCCTGGGCGAGCACCGCCGCCTCGATCACCTCGGCGTCACTGGCCTCGACCCGCCCGTGGCGGATGTTGTCCATCGCCGTGCCGGTGAAGATCAGCGGCTCCTGGGCGACGATGGCGATTTCGCGCCGCAGGTCCAGGGGGTCGAGGGCGCCGATATCGACCCCGTCCAGGCGGATCGTCCCCCGCTCCGGCGCGTGAAAGCGCAGGAGCAGACGGAACAGGGTGGTCTTGCCGGCGCCCGAGGGGCCGATCAGCGCCACGGTCTCGCCCGCCGCCACCGACAGGGAGACGTCCGCCAGCACCGGCGTTTCCGGGCGCGCCGGATAGGCAAAGCCCACCCCAAGCATCTCGAGCGCCCCGCCGCCCGACGGGAGACGTTGGCCGGTAACGGCCGGGAGCCGTTGGCCGGTAACGGCCGGGAGTCGTTGGCCGGGACCGGGAGCCGACACGGTCTCGGGCGTTTCGTGCAGCAGCCCGAACAGGCGCTCGGTGGCTCCCGCCGCCCGCTTGATCTCGGAGTGAATGTCCGACAGGCCGATCGCGGCGAAACTGGCGACCGACATGTAGAGCAGGAACTGGGTCAGCATGCCGCCGGTCATCGTTCCCGCCAGGACCTGCCGAAGCCCGATCACGCCAACGATGCCGGCCGATCCCAGCACCATGACCACGACCAGGAAGGTGAACTCGGCGCGGGCGCGAAACAGGCCCTTCGCGGCGTCAAAGCACTCCTCCACATGACGGTCGAAGCGTTCCCGTTCGCGATCCTCGACCGTGAACGCCTTGATCATGTCGATGCCGTTGATGGACTCCTCGATATGGGTAACCACCAGGGCCTCGCGGTCGCGGTTGAGGGCGGAACGCCCACGCACCCGCCGGCCGGACAGCCTGGCGACGACCCCCAGGGCCGGGGCGACCACGACCATGATCATCGTCAGCCGCCAACTGGTCCCGGCCATCAGCGCCAGGGCCCCAGCCAGCTGGATGACCGAGCGCAGGCCGATGATCACGACCACGCTGATCACCGACTGCAGGGCGGTGATGTCGTTCGAAAGCCGGGACAGCAGCTCGCCGGTCGGGCGCGTCTCAAAGAACGGCGGCGGCAGGCTCAAAAGGTGGCCGTAGATGTGCTTGCGGATATCGGAAATGACCCGCTCGCCCACCCAGGTCACCATGTAGGTGCGCAAAGCCGTGGCCACGGCGAAGACGACGATGAACAGGCCGAGCCACCACGGCAGGTCGCCCAGGGAGGACTCCGGGGAGCCGGCGGCGGAGCGGTCGATCATTCGCCCAAGAAACTGCGGAACCGACAGCAGGCTTGCCGAGGCCACCGCCAGCGCCGCCCCCCCCATGACGACGCGTCCCCGGTAGCGAAGGAGGTAGGGCACCAGCTCGGCCACGGCGCGACCAGGCCGGATCCGGGTGTCGGGAGAGGCGGTGATGGTCACGTCGAGGGACCTGGGGAAGATTGAGGGGGGGAAGATGAGGGGGAATTGACGGCGTCCCGCGCGATCCGGCGCGGTTGCCTTGCATCGCTTGCATCGCGTCTTAAAGCAGTTTCACCAGGGCCGCGACGATCGCCACCAGCACGGCCTGCAGGGCGCCGAGCCTGATCGTCATGCGCAGCTCAAGCTGACGCATGCTGGCCTTCATCTCCGCCAGATCGGCCTTGAGTTCGGCCCTGATCTCCGCCAGGTCGACCTTGAGTTCGATCTTGGTCTCCGCCAGTTCGGCCTTGACCTCCGCCACGTCGGCCTTGAGTTCGGCCTTGGCCTCCGCCACGTCGGCCTTGAGTTCGGCCTTGACCTCCATCAGGTCGACCTTGCTGGCGGCCTGGGTATCCATGAAGTCGGCCAGGGCCTCCACCTGCTCGATGGAGAAGCCGACCTTCTGAAGCCTGAGGATGGCGGATGCGCTCATGGGACCAAAATGAGACTCTTCACGGTCGATGTCAACGGACGGAGCGACTCACGGTCAGTAGGCGTGCGACAGCATGTAGCCCATGCGCAACGGCACCTCCCATGGACCGGCGCGGCCGGAAAAGGCGTCGCTGGCAAGCTGTCCCAGGAAATACATGGGCTTGTACATCGCTTCGGGTCCGGCGCAGGGGAGCATGCTGATGGTGTCGTACATGGCCCGCGCCTTCACCGACAGGTGGGAACCGGGGTAGGGCATATGGCGCAACTCGCTCATGAAGGCGAGGTCGCAGCCGCAGTTCATGCTCCCCCGGACGGCGTAGCAGACGTCGTGGCGCATGCAGGCGGCGTCCAGAGGGTCCAGCGGCGGCAGGGCGCCGATCCCCGGCAGCGCCCGGTTTCCCGAGCCGCACCAGTTGCCGTGCACCAGAAAAGCGCTGCCGTCCGCCCGCACCGGTGTTGGCGCCATCGCCAGCCAGCCGGCCGCCACCAGTCCCAGAACACCGCTCACCCACCGAACCATGGAGTCCCCCTTCCCGCAACATCCAGGATCCTTTCAGTCTGCCACAGCAGTGCCGCAAAGTCTTCCGGCCAGTGGTGGCTTCAGGGCTCGATGACGATGGGCGTGCCGTCGGGGACGGCGTCCCATATTTCGTCCATCTCGGCGTTGGTGACGGCGATGCAGCCCCGGGTCCAGTCCCACCGGCTGTGGACCGGGCCGATCCACTCGGCCCCGTGCGGCAGGCCGTGCACCATGATGTCGCCCCCGGGGGCGACGCCCCGCGCCCTGGCCCGCCTCTGATCGTCGGGACCAGGATAGGAGATGTGAAGCGAGCGGTGGAACCGGCTGTTGGAATTGCGCCGGTCGATCACATAGCGGCCCTCGGGCGTCCGCCCGTCTCCCGACGACGCCTTGGCGCCGACGGGATTGGCGCCGAGGGCGATCCGGTAGGTCTTCACCACCCGCCCCTCCCTGACCAGGCTCAGGGTGCGCTCCGTCTTGTGCACGACGACCATCTCCGCCGACGTGCCGACGGCCGAGCCCATGGCCCCCGCGACCGTGGAGATGGCGAAAACGGAGACGAGGATAGTCCCCTGGATCAGGCGGAGACCGGTCGATCGGATCATGGTGACCTGTCCGAACGGATGAACTCCGCTCGCCATACCACGCCCAACGCCATGGGGCCTGTGACAAATTCCGGGGCGGTCGCCGTCTTGACGGGTGGGAGCATGGCCATACTCTGGTCCAATGAAATGGTCCAGAAACGGAGGGTCGGATGGACGTTCCAGTCAGCAGGAATATTCCGGCCAGCGAGGACGTTCCGATCAGCAAGGCCAGGCCGACGGCGCTTCAGAAACGAGCCCTGATTGACTCCCTGCGCCGTGTTGTAGCAGCCAGGGTTACGCCGGGGCCGAGTGCCGCCCGCAGTCAGGATTTCCTCTACGACGACGACGGATTGCCACTGTAGCCCCGAGACTCAGGACCTCCCATCGGTCATGGCGCGGGCGCCGGCGCGCACGGCCTTGACGATGTTGTGGTAGCCGGTGCAGCGGCACAGGTTGCCCTCGAGCCCCGTCCGGATCTCGGCGTCGGTGGGGGCCGGAGTGCGGTGGGCCAGGTCCACCGCCGTCATCACCATGCCGGGGGTGCAGAATCCGCATTGCAGGGCATGATGGTCGCGAAAGGCCTCCTGCATGGGATGCAGCGGCCCGTCCGCCGCGGCCAGCCCCTCGATGGTCACCACCGAGGCTCCATCCGCCTGCACGGCCAGGACGGCGCAGGACTTCACCGCCCGTCCATCCAGATGGACGACGCAGGCCCCGCACTGACTGGTGTCGCACCCCACGTGAGTCCCGGTAAGCCCAAGCGTCTCGCGCAGGAACTGCACCAACAAAGTGCGAGGATCCACCTCCGCCGTCACCACGGTTCCGTTCACGACCAGGGAAATGCTCACGTCCACCAGAGGCCTCCCGATTTCGTCCACCCCGTCCCAGGGTGCGGTGTTCCGCGACGCCATTCAAGTCCCCAGTATGAAGCCGCGCAAGGGCCGTGGAAAATGCGGACCGACCGCGCTATCCTCAGGCCTCGTGGACCGCCGGGACGAGGGATGCGACCATGTCGGCGCCTGTGTGCAGCACGATCTTCGACGTTCTCTTCTGGTACATAGACCGGGCACTCAATGACAACGAGTATCTTCAGCCACAGAAGATGCACCGCGTCCTGTATCTGTCCCAGGCCTACTATGCGGCGATCAATCGCCGTGTGCTCATGCCGGCGGTGTTCGTCGCCCATGAGCTTGGGCCGCTCGAGCCGAACGTGTTCCGCATCTTTTCCAGCACCGAACGACCCTATATCGAGCATTTCATGCTGCCGGAGAACGTCGAGCATTTTCTGGATAGCATCTGGCGCCGTTTTGGCCACCATTCGGGGGATTACCTGACGCGGCTTCTGAAGTCCCACCAGCCCTATGCCGAGTCCTTCGCCCGGGGAGCGGGCAGCGAGATCACCATCGCCGCCATGGCGAGCTTCTATGGCCGCCCCCGCAGCGAGACTCAGGTCCGCGCCGAGGGAGCCCCCGACCCCAGCCAGGTCCTGAAACCCCGCGTCCTGCGCACCCAGACCGGCAAACCCGTCGCGGTCAAGGCCTGGTCGCCGGGAAAGATCGGCACTCGGAAGTAAGCTCCCGGAACCGGCGGCACGAGTCGACGATGCCGGCGCCCGACTCGTGCAGGGCGCCGCCGATCAGCAGGATCACGTCGTTTCCGTAGTCCTCCAGCATCTCGGGGATGCGGTCGAGGCCCATGCCGCCGCCCGGGGCGGGGAGCAGGGGGCGGAGCGGGCCCATGGCGGCGGCGGCGCCGGCGGCGATGGACCGGCAGGCCTCGCGGCTGAAGGAGAACCGGCCGCCCCAGTTGGGGAAGATACTGGCATCGGCTCCGGCCAGGCGGGGGAGCTGGCCGAACAGCACGTGGTGGGAGAGACCGCTGTCGGGGGCGGCGACGAAGCTCCCCAGCAGGGCCGGATGGCAGAGAATCGGCAGCCCCAGGTCGTCGTCCTCGGCGAGCAGCCGCATGCCGTCCCAACCCACCAGGCCGGGGGCCACCAGAAGCCCCCCCGCTCCGGCCCGCTTCGCCGCCCGCGCCCGGTCCACCAGGCGGTCGGCGGGGGCGCTGACGTTGGGGAGATAGAGACAGCGGTAGCCGGTCTCATTATTCGCTCTGGCGACCGCCTCGGCGCAGCGGACGACGCGCTCGTCGAACGGGGCGAAGCGCTGATCGGCGAGGCCGTGGTCGTCCTTGATCAGGTCGATCCCTCCCAGGGCGAAGCGATAGGCGAGGTCGGCCAGGTCGCCGGCCGACAGCCCCATGGGCTTGAGCGCCGTGCACAGCAGGGGACGTTCTCCCGCTCCCACCAGGGATCGCAGCCCGGCACCGCCGAACCGCGGTCCCCGGAACGTGGCGAGGAAGGCCGGCGGCAGGTCGATGCGCTCGACCCGCAGGCCCGGCTTCAGGCTGATGTTGCCGAACAGCACGTTGAGGAACTGGGTCAGTTCGCCGCCGACGGTGTCCACGGGAAAGGAGATGACCGCCTCGGTGCTCCCGAGTCCCAGCGGCCGCAGGGAGTGGATGCCGCCGACTACGGCCTGGCGCAGGGCGTCGGGGACCAGGGCGGGCGGAAACTCGACGGTCTGCTCGACGCAGATGTCCATGGCCCGCGCCAGGGCGTCGGCCCCGGTCGCGGCGATGGCGTAGGTGATGGTGATCCCGGTCGTGGTTGGGCTCGTGGTCACAGGGCCTCCGCGCGCGCCGAGTCGTGCAGCGGCCCGATGCGCACGGCGGCCAGGTCCTCCTCGCCGATGCCGAGCCGCTCTCCCAGCAGTCCCTCCACCGTCGCCACCAGGGCCAGGGCGTCGAGACCGTACTCCCGCATCAGGTAGGGCCGGCTGGCCCCGTGGGCGTAACGGTCGCGTAGACCGATGCGCACCAGCCGGCGGCCGATGCCGGCCTCGGCCATCACCTCGGCGACGGCGCTGCCCAGGCCGCCAATGGTGGTGTGGTTCTCCATGGTGATGACGCCGTGCCGCGCCGCCGTCACCGCCTCCACCACCGCCGGGTCGGTGAAGGGCTTCAGGGTCGAGACGTGCAGATGGTGGATGGAGACCCCCCTGGCCCGCAGCACGGCGGTGGCGCGCATGGCTTCCTCGGTGCAGATCCCCGACGAGACGAGGGCGATGTCGTCGCCCCGGCCGAGGATGCGGGCGCGGTCGAGCCGCATCGGCTGACCGGCGTCGAACAGGCGGGGGATTTCCCCCCGCAGCATGCGCACATAGACCGGACCCGGCACCGCGTCGGCGACGTCGAGCACGCTCTCCACGTCGGTGGCGTCACCGGTCTCCAGGATGGTGAGGTTCGGGAGCGCCCGCAGCACGGCGATGTCGTCGATGGCCTGGTGGGTGGCTCCCCCGGGTGTGGTGATCCCCGGCAGGAAGCCGAACAGGCGCACCGGCAGGTTGGGATAGGCCACCGACATGGAAAGCTGGTCCAGCGCCCGCCGGTACAGGAACACGGCGAAGGTGTGCAGGAATGGGCGGAACCCCTCGCGCGCCAGGCCACCGGCGACGCTCAGCATGGTCTGCTCGGCCATGCCGACCGAGAAGAAGCGATCGGGATAGCGGTCGCGGAACAGGTCGGCCTCGGTCGAACTGGTGAGATCGGCCGACAACACCACCACCTCGGGCCGATCCGCCGCCCAGTGGACCAGGGTGCGGGCGTGAACGCGGGACAGGATCTCCATGGTCATTCCTCCGCGTCGAACGCCGCGAGGGCGGCGCGGAAGCGCTCGCGCTCCGCCTCGCCGGAAAAGCGCACGTAGTGGAGGCGCGGCCGGCGGTCCTCCAGGATGGGGAGCCCGCGCGCCGGGTCGGTGTAGGCGAGGACCACCAGCGGCCGGCCATCGTTGGGCTCCCTGGCCGGAGCCGCCAGGGCCTCCACGTCGTGGCCGTTCACCACGGCGACGCGGGCGCCGAAGGCGGTGAGCTTGGCCGACAGGGGCTCGATGGTCATCACGTCGTCCATCCGGCCGTCGCACTGCTGACCGTTGACGTCCACGTAGATGCCGACCGTGTCGAGACGGTGGTACGCGAGAAAGTGCAGGGTCTCCCAGGTCTGGCCCGACTGGAACTCGCCGTCGGACATGAACACCCAGGTCCGTCCCGTCTCCCCCTTGAGGCGCCGTCCGAGGGCGATGCCGGCGGCCTGGCTCAGGCCCTGGCCCAGCGAGCCGGAGGTCACCTCGTGGCCGGGGGAGTGCTCGGCGCCGATCATCTCCACCGTGCTGCCGTCCTGGTTGAACTGGGCCAGGCCGTCCTCGGCCATCCGCCCGGTCTCCACCAGCACGGCATAGAGCACCAGGGCGTAGTGCACCGGCGCCAGGATGAAGCGATCCAGGTCCGGCCGGCGCGGCCCGTTATAGGCGGCTCCGGTCTGGTATCCGGAAAGCTCAAGTCCCGGCACGCCGGCGAAGGGGGGCGGCACCGGCGGCGCCGCGCTGGGCCCAAGGCGCATCACGCCAGCGTAGAGGGTGGCCAGGATCTCCGCCGCCGAGCAGGCCTGACTGAGATAGCCGCCGTCGTGGCGGACGGTGTGATCCAGTACTCGCCGGCGGATGCGCCGCGCGATGGCGGCAGGAGAGGAGGGAGACATGGGGGTGTCGGTGCTCCAGTGGTGACGGCCCCACTCTACATCACCGCGAAGACGCTGGAAACGGATTGGGCGCTATTCTCGGGCGGCCGGGACTGCCATCATGGCCTTTTCGGGCAGTTGGGAAGCGGAAGCATCATGATCGTCCATTTCGTACAGACGGTGTGGGGCGAGGAGTTCATCGGCAAATGGGCCGCCTTCTCCCTGCGCACCCAGCTTGCGGCCGGCAATATCCCAAGGCTGGCCACGGAACACGATATAGTCTATCACCTGTATACGGACCGCGCCTCGCTCGCGCTGGCATGGCAGGCGAGCGCTCCGCTGCGCGCGTGGGCCGAGGTGCAGATGCACGCCTTCGAGACCACCCTGGTCGATGGTCGGACGATGGCGGCGGCGGTGGAGGGGCTGCCCCCCGCCACCTTCAAGCACGAAATCAACCGGCTCAGCGAGTTTCACCTCATCGACGCCTCCCTGGCCCGGGGAGGAGATCCGGTCATCATGCTGACCGACTCGGACATGCTGTTTTCGGTGGGCAGCTTCTGGGAAGCGGTGAGCCTGATCGCCGCCGGCCGCAAGGTGGTCGGCCTGCCGGGGCTCCGGCTGTCCATGGAACGGCTGGCCTGGCGGGCCGAGTCCTTCCTCGCCACCGACGAGGAGCTTCGACACGGGCTCGATCCCCGGACTCTGGTTGCGGCTTTGGCCGGGGGGGCGCACCCGGCGACGGAGGGCTGCGTGGTCACCAGCGACGCCTTCACCGACTACCCGGCCCAGATTCTATGGCCGGTGGGTGACGAAGGATTTGTCTGCCGGGCGTTCTTCATCCATCCCCTGGCGTTCGTCCCCAACCCGCGCTGCCGTCGCTTCGACAGCACCATCGACTACGATTTCTCGCTGGCCGCCTGGGGTGGCCCGGACGACATCGTCCTTCCCGGCTCCGCGCAGGTCATGATGTGCAAGTACTCGGCGATGCGGCATTTCACCTATTGCCCGACGGCACGCCGGTTCTCCATCGGCGAACTGGCCCATTTCCTCCTGAGCGCCACCAACCGCGCCCACCGCCGGCTGGTGTCGATGCCGGTGCGGCTGCGCCTCGGTGGCTCGGAGGAGGAGTGGCTGCGGGTGGAGGCGGAGTCGGCCGCCGTCATGGACCAGGCCTATGCCCTGGTGGATCGTGCGGTGGAAGAGCTTCCCCCCGACACGCCGGGGCTCGCCATCTGCCGCCGCTCCCACTTCGGCCCCCTGTCGGAGTTCCTGTCGCCACAGCGTCAACGGTGAGAGCCTGAAAATGTATTGGTACCAAGACCATAAAAAGCCCTCTCCCCCCTCTTCCGGGGGGAGAGGGTTGGGTGAGGGGGGGCCGAAGCTCCCGATATGGTGCCGGTTGCCCCACCCCCTCACCCCGACCCTCTCCCCCTCGAGGGGGAGAGGGAGTGAAGATGGCGGCTTTCACTCCTTCACCCGATTGCCCTGGGAACTTTGGAGTTAAGGTTTTTTCCATATCCGCTGTATGATAATGGCGGTCCGGCGGGCGTTTTCGGGAGTGTTGTCCCATGTCTCTCAAGGCGGAAGTACGGGAAACGGTTGTGGCGCGGGACGGGGTCCAGGGCCGGTCCGAGGGCGGCGCGGGGATAATCGACGCCTCCGGCGGCGCGGGGGTAATCGACGCCTCCGGCGGCTTTCCGGTCGTGGTGCCGGGCGGGGCGTGGATGCTCACCGCCGAGTTCGTCCGCCATGGACCGGACCTGATTCTGCAGGGAGCCGACGGGGCGAGGGTTCTCGTCCGCAACTACTTCAACCATGAATCGGCGCCGAATCTGATGACCGACGGCGGCGCGGTGATCATGGGCCATGTGGCCGAGCGGCTGGCCGGCCCCAGGGCGCCCGGTCAGTACGCCCAGGCGGGCGACGACAGCGACACCCTGGAGCCCATCGGCCAGGTGGACACCGTCAGCGGCCTGGTGGAGGCCACCCGGGTCGACGGCTCCAAGGTGTTCCTGGCCAAGAGCGATGCCCTGTACCAGGGCGACGTGCTGAACACCGGCAGTGGCGGCTCGCTCGGCGTGGTGTTCACCGACAACACGACGCTGTCCCTCGGCGCCAACGCGCGGATGACCGTCGACCAGGTCAATTTCGACCCCGCCAGCAAAAGCGGCGTCTTCAACGCGACGGTCGTGCAGGGCGTGTTCTCGTTCGTCAGCGGCGAGATCGCCAAAAGCGGCACCGAGGCGATGACCATCAACACCCCGGTCGCCAGCATCGGCATCCGCGGCACCATGGTGGCCGGCCAGGCGGCGGCGGAGGGCTCGCTCAATACCATCTCCCTGCTGCCGGGACCCGATGGCCACGTGGGCGAGGTCTCGGTCACCAACAGCGCCGGCACCCAGACCCTCAACTCGGCGGGCGCCACCACCTCCATCACCAGCATGTTCTCGGCCCCACCCCCGCCGATCAACCTGCCGGTCGCCCAGATCCAGCAGCAGTTCTCCGCCGCCATCCAGATCCTGCCGCCGCCGCCTGCGCCGAGCAGCAGTTCCAGTTCCAGCAGCAGTTCCAGCAGCTCCAGCAGCTCCGGTAGTTCCAGCAGCAAGGAGAGTGGGGGCGGCCAGCAGCAGCAGGGCGAAGCTCCCAAGGAGGGTGCGAAGGGAAAGGAAGGCGAGGGAAAGGAAGCCGCACCGAAGGAAGGCGCTGCCAAGGAAGGCCCCGCCGGAGACGGACCAGGCAAGGAGGCCGCACCCAAGGAAGGCGCGGCCAAGGAAGGTCCTGCCGGAGAGGGACCAGGCAAGGAGGTCGCACCCAAGGAAGGCGCGGGTAAGGAAGGTCCCGGGAAGGAAGGACCAGCCGGAGACGGTGTCGCCAAGGACGCCGCGCCAAAGGAAGGTGCAGGGAAAGATGGCGCGGGTGGGGCGGAAAGCGCGCAGGCCCTCGCTGGCCAGGCGTCGGCGGGCGGACAACCCGGTGCTGCGGCAGGTCCTGGGGGTCCCGGAGGTCCTGGGGGTCCCGGAGGTCCTGGGGGTCCCGGAGGTCCTGGAGGTCCGGGGAATGCTCTCAGTGGTCCAAATCCCGGTTCATCTGGTGACCCGGTTTCTTTGGGGGGCGCGGCTATCGGTTCTCTGATGAGTGGCCCGAATCCCGTTGGTGGTGGCCCCCCCGGCTCACTGGGTGGCCCAACTCCCCTTGGCGGCCCAGACCCCGGCTCGCTGGGTGGGCCAAACCCCATGGGTGGGCCAAACCCCATGGGTGGGCCAAACCCCATGGGAGGGCCAAACCCCATGGGAGGGCCAAATCCCATAGGTGGCCCAAATCCCATTGGTGGCCCAAATCCCATGGGTGGTCCTGGTCCATTTGGTTTCACGCCACCAAATCCCTTTGGTCCTCCAATGCCCTTTGGCAATCCTGGTGGTGGAAATGCTTCCGTAAACATTGGAGATATTCTAAATGGTCGGGGGAGTCTGGTCGAGAAGATCCTGGTTGGAAACCAGGGCGTAGTTCAAATGCATGACGTCGTTGAAAAAAGAGGCGCAGGAGATTCGAAGGAAAACGATTATCGCGATGATTCAAAAAACGTAAAGGTCACGAACAAGTCTGACGATGGCCCCAAGGTTGCCAAAACGGTTCGGGGTACGGAGACTGGAACTGCCAAGGACGCCGTCATGGGGGTGGCTCCGGCGATGGCCGGTGCCGAGGGTGTCATGGGTATGGACCAGAGACCTATGGGGCTTGCCGATAAAGCTGCAATGGAGGTTTCCTTTAACGCCGCCATGGTTGACATGGGAGGCCCGATGCTTGGAGGCGCTCTCGGAGCTATGGGGATGTTCGACGGGCCGATGGGCATAGGGATCGGCGGGCCGATGGGCATAGGGTTCGGCGGACCGGTGGGGTTCGGCGGGCCGATGGGTGACGTTGGCTCCCTGAGTCCATTTGCGCCCATCAACAGCGATTACGCTCCCTACAACAATTACGTTCCTCTGACCGCGTCGCAAATACAAGAACTGCAGGGAAGCGTCCCACCTCCCCCGGGAGATCTGCCCCCGCCGCCGCCGGGCGATGCCACCCAGCAGCCGCCACCGGGAGATGCCACCCAGCAGCCCCCGCCGGACAGCACCGGGACCACCCCCGTCACGGGGGCGCCGGATCCGACGCTGCCGATCAATTCGGTGAGTGTCAGCGGGACCGCGAGCGTGACGCTGCTGTCCACGCACACGGACGTCGTGACGGGCAGCAGCGGCGATGACTCCGTCACCTTCACGACCACGGCCACCTCCGACATCTTTGTCGGTGGGGGGGGGAACGATCATCTGTACCTGACGTCGACCGATGCCAATGTCGTCAACGTCTTTGAAACCGAGTACGTCCATCTTCCCAATGCGGCGACCGCACAGACGCTCAAGATTCAATCCGGCGGCGATATGTATGTCGAGTTGAATCAGTCTGGCACAAACACCATCGACGCGCAGCCGCTCAACGGGTCCACCATCAGCCATACCATCACGTTCACCAACGAGACGACCGTCAATGGCAAATTGGCTCTCGACATGGCGAGCGGCACCGATGTCGCCCAGTTCGCGACGGGGATGAACATTCTCAGCGGCAACAACGGCGTCGAGGAGTTTCGCTTCGCCAGCGGCGGCACCAACACGCTGACCTTCGAGGCTTCCGTCTGGAACTTTGCGACCGTCTCCGGAGGTGCTGGAAGCGACACGTTGAATCTTCAGGGCACCGCCGGCAACAATGCGGCCGTCAAGGACGTCGAGACCATCAACGGCGGCGTCGGTCCCGATATCGTGCGCATGCTGAGGACCGTCTCCTCGACGGTGATGGTCGACATGGGGGACGGGGTCGATACCCTGACCCTCTCGCCGATGGACTGGGTCAGGGGGATCGGCGGGCCGGGGACCGAGAGGGCCAATTCCGTCACGGTGGATGCCTCGGGCAATATCTACATCGTCGGCTCGTTCGATGGCACGGTGGACTTCGATCCCAGCAGCGGTGGCGTCAGCACCCTGACCAGCGCCGGCGGCACCGACATCTTCGTCGAAAAGCTGAACAGCGCCGGCGTCCTGCAATGGGTCAAGGCCATCGGCGGCACCGGAAACGACGTCGCCAAAGACGTGGCCATCAGCGGCACGTCCCTCTATGTGGTGGGCAGTTTCGACGGATCGGTGGACTTCGATCCGGACGGCGGCACCCAGATCCAGACCAGCATCGGCGGCAGCGATGCCTTCCTCAACCTGATGGATGCCTCGACCGGCGCCTGGGTCAACACCCTCAAGCTGGACGGTGGGACCACCGTCGATACCGCCAACGCCGTCGCCGTGGATGGCACCTCCATTTTCTGGACCGGCCAACTGGGCACGAAGATGTTCGTGGATGGGGCGACCCTGAGCGGTGGCACCGTGAGCAACGTGTGGACTCAGATGCCGACCATGGGCGGCGGCAGCGGCAACGACATCGTGGTCAGCGGCGGCAACGTGTACGTGACGGGCTCCTACACCGGCAACACCAATTTCAGCGCGACCACACTCATTGGCGCCGGCGACACGGACATCTTCATCGAGAGCATCACGACCGGTGGTGCCGTGACGTGGGCCAGGGGGATCGGCGGCAGCGGTGCCGACACGGGTCTTGGCATCGCCGTCAGCATGACCACCCTGGCGGTGACCGGCTCGTTCTCCGGCACCGGCGTCGATTTCGATCCCGGCACCGGAATCGCCTATCGCTCCTCAAAAGGAGGAACCGACGCCTTCGTGGCCGGTCTGGATACGACCAATGGCTCCTACCGCTGGGCGGAGTCGTTCGGGGGCACGGGCATGGACGTCGGCAACGCCATCGCCGCCGGCAGCGGGACGTCGCTCGATTTCAGCGTGGTCGGCGAGTTCGAGGGCTCGGTGGTGTTCAACTCGGACTCTGGCGAAACGATCACGAGTCAGGGCGGCACGGACATCTTCGGCCTCAGCGTCAAGGGGTCCTACGGCGGTATCGACGGCTACGTGACCTTCGGCTCCGGCGGCAGTGATGCGGGGGTTGGCATCGTCGAAGGCACCAACAATGCCGTCTTCGCCGTTGGCGCGTTCTCGGGCACGGTCGACTTCGATCCCTCGGCCGCCACCAATACCCTGGTCAGCGGCGGCGGCACCGACATCGCCGTCCTGAAATTCGGGTTCGACAACACCCTTTCCGCCGGCAACGCCGAAACGATCATCGGCGCCGTGGGCGATGACTGGGTGACGCTGACGACGGCGGCCTCGGGGTACTTCGGCCTTGGCGGGGGCAGCGACCGGCTGGTTCTTGGGAACTTCGCCAATACCGCCACCGTCGCCGACATCGAGACCATCCTTGGCGGCTCCGGCAACGACGCCCTGGTCATGGCCGGGTCGGGCTCGTTCGGCAGCTACATCAGCCTCGGCACCGGGATCGATACCCTGACCATCACCGGGGACCATAGCTCCGCCACCGTGATCGATGTCGAAACGATCACCGGCGGCACCGGTATGGACTTCATCTCGGCCCAGAACGTCAGTGGGACGATCGGGATCGATCTCGGTGGGGGGAGCGACTATCTGAAGCTGGGTGTCACCTCCTCCGCGACGGTCACCGCGATTGACAGCGGCGCGGGGGCGGGAATAACGGACTGGCTGGCGCTCGATCTGACGGGCCTGGGAACGTCGCTGGCTTTTTCCCCCTCCATCTCCGGCTTCGAGAACATAGACGTCACCATCTCCACCGGGCCCTCCGGCACCCTTATGATCGGCGCCACCGATTTCGACCGCCTGTCCCTCGACCTGGGGAGCGGCGGCACCGTGATGTACACCTACGGCGGGGCGACGGCGGACCAGATCGGGGTCACGAGCGGCACTACTCGCGGCGTCGATATCACCTACTCCGGGTCCGGCAACATCGTCCTGCGTGGTGGCGGCGGGGCGGACACCCTGACCGGCGGCACCGGCATCGACTACATCGACGGCGGGGCCGGAGTCGATACGCTGATCGGCGGCTCGGGCATGGACATCTTCCACTTCGGCGCCGGTCCCACGAGTCCAGATACGATCTGGGATTTCAACACTACGAGTGACATCATCGACATCGACGCCTCCATCCGCTCGGCCACCACCATCGTGACGGCGGCGGCCACCAGCTTTGGGACGGAAATGAGTGGCGGAACGGCCGGGGGAATCATCATTCCGGCGTCGGTCGGCACCTTTGCAAGCATATTCGACGCCGTGACCTGGCTAACTGGTGCCAACAACGTCGGCACCGGTAACATGTACATCGCCTATACGCACACGGACGGCAAGGCGCATGTCGGCTACTTCAGCGTCAACGACGGCAATACGGTGAGTGGAGGTCATACCGAATACGATGTCGCGATCCTGAACGGGGTCGCGGACGCCGGAAGTCTGGTGTCAGCCAGGTTTGCCCAGCACAACGTGGCCTCCGCCACCACCGCCGAGACCTTCACCGGCGCCTTCTCGACCCTGAATACGTTCTATGCCGACAGCAGCAACGCCATGGATACCTTCACCGGTGGAAGCGGGGTGAACATCTACCACTTCGATTCATCCAGCGGGGGGAATGACAAGATCACCAATTTCCTGACCAGTGGTACCGGACGGCTGGATTTCGGCTCCGTCCGCCAGCTCGGCGGGACGGTCGACATGGTGACGGTCAATGGCCCCGGCTACGAACTCAACAACGTGCCGGTGGAAGGAATCATGCTGGCCAACGGGACCTATGCCGACATCAGTTCCGCCGTGGCATCGCTGACCGGGGCCGTCCACATCAACCCGGCGTCGGGAACTTCTTCGGGGCCGACCGGCGACATGTACATCGCCTATCTGAACACCGACGGCAAGGTTCACGTCGGCACCTTCAGTTCCTCGACCGGCAACATCAACCAGCAGCACACGGAAAAGGACATGGTGGTCCTGGACGACGTGACCCAGGCCAACGTGAGCAGCCTGACGCCGAACCACTTCATGTAGTTTCCCGCAAACCTCCAGCAAACTTAAGCCCTCCCCCTCGATGGGGGAGGGTTTGGGTGGGGGTGGCAGTGAAGCGCGCACAGATGGCTATATATTCGCACAAAAGCTGAATTCATGGGTTCATCCTGATGCACCTACTTGTGGCATCGTCACCCCCACCCAACCCTCCCCCATCGAGG